>CANQHZ010000118.1 GCA_947623805.1 uncultured Lachnospiraceae bacterium
TCGAGGGCAATTCTGAGGAGATTTTTGAGATTGCCCAGGCGGTAATGGAGGTATCGAACAACACCAAGGAGGTTGCAGAGCAGGTAACGGAGGCAATCGGCAGCGTGGCACAGGGCGCGACAGAGCAGGCACAGAGCACATCTGAGGCAAACATGGAGGTTGAAAAGCTTGCTGACAGCCTTGAGCTTTCAAAGAACAAGGTAGAGCGCATAGGCGAAAAGTCAAGAGATACCGAAAAGATAGGCATAAAGGGCGCGGGCATTTTGAAAGAGCTTATCAATAAGTCCGAGAAAGCAAAGGCAAATGCGACAGAGTCAATCACCACAATGTCAGAGATGCTTAAGTCAATAGAAAAGATTAACTATATTTCAGACGCGATTGCGGATATCACATCGCAGACGAACCTGCTTTCGCTCAACGCGAGCATTGAGGCGGCAAGAGCGGGCGAGAGCGGCAAGGGCTTTGCAGTCGTAGCAGATGAAATCAGAAAGCTTGCTGACCAGTCAAGAGAGTCCACGGAGGAGATAAAGAGCATACTTCTGGAGATTACAAACAATTCGACGCACGTGGAAAGCAGCCTGGAGGAGAGCGGAGTAATCCAGGAGGAGCAGCAGAAGTCAATTAAGGAGACGCAGGATTTGTTTGTAGATATCGAGGCCTCTGTCAAGGAGCTTCTGGCGGCGGTTGAGGATATCGAAAATCTTAACCGTGATATGGATGTAGCAAGGGACAACGTGGTAAAACGTATGGAGAGCATAGCAGGCGTATCAGAGACATCAGCGGCAGCGACAGAGGAGGTAAACGCATCTGCGGAGCAGGTAAATGACACGATGGCTCAAGTTGCCGAGCACGCTAAGATGCTTGATGAGATTGTGCATAGGCTGGATGCGTCGATTAAGCAGTTCAAGCTGTAGGGTTTTATAATTTTATATTTGAAGAATTTAACAGGCAGGGTATAATATATATCCTGCCTGATTTTTTGGCTTGAGATTATTGTGGATTGGAATATTTGACAGTCAGGACAAATGTGTAATGGCAAAAGCAGGGCATATAATTATAAATGCCGCCTGTACTTTTCCTGATTTGGTGGAAAAGCACAAGGCGGCATCTTGTTGACAATTCGATTTGCTAGTCTTCCTCTTTTAAATACTCTTTCTTAGAAACGCTCACAGTATTTTCATAGCATGCAAATATCTTTGAAAGAAAACTGCCATCAAGCTTTGGCGAGACAAGGCTCACCACAGGCGTGACAATAAGTCCTGCAATCATAGCCACGGCGCCAGCGTTAATCGGTGACGCTATGAACTTAAAGAACATATTCGACACAGTAATACCGACACCGCATATAAAACTCGCCCATACGCCTGCTTTTGTGACGCCCTTCCAGTACAATCCATACAGGAACGGCGCAAGGAACGCACCCGCCAGAGCGCCCCACGAAATACCCATAAGCTGGGCTATAAACGTAGGCGGATTGAGCGCAAGTACCACGGAAATAACAATGAAAAATACAATCAGCACGCGTATATAGATAAGCTGCTTTTTATCGTCCATTTCTTTCACGATATTTCCCTTGATAAAGTCAAGCGTCAGCGTCGACGCGGAAGTTAGGACAAGCGATGAGAGTGTAGACATAGACGCCGAAAGTACAAGCACGATGACAACCCCGATCAAAATATCAGGCAGCGTGGAAAGCATCTGCGGAATAATCGCGTCGTACATTACAGAGCCGTCCGCATTGTAAATCGCCTCCGCGTCAAACAGTCTGCCGAAACCGCCGAGAAAGTAGCAACCGCCAGAAACCACTATGGCAAAAAATGTCGATACGATAGTTCCTGTCTTAATCGCCTTTTCACTCTTGATTGCGTAGAATTTATGTACCATCTGAGGAAGTCCCCAAGTGCCAAGCGATGTAAGTATGATGACGCCGAGCAGATTAATAGGGTCCGTGCCAAAAAATGAGGCAAATGCCCCCTGCTGTCCAAGAGACACGGGCACGTCCGACGGTATTTCCGAAAGCTTTCGCACAGCCTCCATAAATCCACCCTGCCCCGAGAGCACAGCCGCGATAACAGCCACAATGCCGATAAGCATTATGATACCTTGGATAAAGTCATTTATCGCAGTCGCAAGATATCCTCCGAGTATGACATACACGCCCGTAAGCACAGCCATAGTCACTACGCAGACTGTATACGGAATGTCAAACGCCATGCCGAACAGGCGCGAAAGACCGTTATACACAGATGCTGTATAAGGGATTAAAAATACAAATGCGATAGCTGATGCCACAACTCTTATGACATTACTGTCATATCTTTTGCCAAAGAAATCAGGCATAGTCGCCACTTCGAGGTGGTGCGTCATGACACGGGTTCTGCGCCCCATCACAACCCATGCGATAAGCGAGCCGAGCACGGCATTGCCTATACCTATCCAAGTTGACGCAAGACCGTATTTCCAGCCAAACTGTCCCGCATAGCCGACAAATACTACAGCCGAGAAATAAGACGTACCGTAGGCAAATGCCGAAAGCCATGGACCTACGCTCCTGCCGCCAAGCACGAAATCTGTAGTGCTTGACGCGCTTTTTCTGGCATACAGCCCGACGGCTACCATACAGCCGAAAAATAAAAGCAACAAAATAATTTTTACAAGCATAAAAAAATCCTCCTAATTGTATTTACGCGAGCTTAAAGCTTTTATGCAGTGAAGTAATACGATTATAGCTTATATATGGGGAGTATGTCAACTATCTGCCAAGCAGCGTTATTTGTCAATATATCTTTGTGCTCATAGTCAAAAAGTATATATGTAGTTCTTGAAAGCCGTGACTGGCATTTTTCAGGAGTGCTTTCCCATACGGGATAAATAAAGCCCTCGATATGTGTCATTCTCGCAAGCTGCGCTGATGAAAAGCCGTCATAGCCGCGCAAATAAATATGCTCCTTGGCTTCACATTCATAAAATCTTCGCAGTGCAGCTTTATCTATGTCAGCATCAACGGCAAACGTAGGTCTGCTTTTCAGATTTTCCCTCAAATACATATCAAATACAAGCAGCTGCGTATAAAGCTGTTTCTTTTCGGGTGCATAGGAAACAGCAAAATCCAAAAGCACCTGATAGCGGTATGCACGGGAGGGTGTATTTGTCATAAGTCCATTTTGCTTGTAGTAATCCGCCAAGCTTGAATACATTTCAAACGGTGAGCCAAACTCGCACGCAAGAACAGAAATAGTGTGCTCAAACTGCCTGCTGTTGTAATAAAGCTCCACCATTTCCTCAACGCCTTTTAGCCGAAGAATATCATCAAAGCCAAGCCACTTCGTATAAAGCACCTCATAAGGCGGTTTGGAACTGTACACAATACCGTAATCAGCCGCCGCCTGTTCCATAGGAGAGCCTTTGAGAACCTTTAAAAATCCAAGTTGCAGTTGATTAGGTTTCATATAATAAACATCATTAAAAGAACTGACAAATGTGTCATAATCCTCATATGGAAGTCCCGCGATTAAGTCAAGGTGCTGGTGAATGTTGCCAAAGCCGCGTATGACAGACACATTATTTTTCAAAGCCAAGATGTCAGTATGGCGGCAGACTGCCTTGAGAGTGTCGGGATTTGTAGATTGCACGCCTATTTCAAGCTGTATAAGCCCCTTACGCATACTGCGAATAACCTCAAGCTGCGTGTCGGTAAGCAGGTCTGCGGCAATTTCAAAATGAAAATTTGTGACGCCATTGTCATGCTCACTCAAATATTTCCATATGGAAAGCGCATGTTCGGCGTTGCAGTTAAATGTCCTGTCGATAAATTTAACCTGTTTGACATTATTGTCAAGGAAGAATTGCAGCTCTTTTTTTACCGTTTTTATATCGCGCAGGCGCACGCTCTTGTCTATGGAAGAAAGACAGTATGCGCATCTGAACGGACATCCTCTCTGCGACTCATAGTAAATAATTCTATTCTGAAATGTGACAAGACTGTCATAAATAAACGGAAGCCTGTTGATATCAGTGAGCGCTCTTTCCCCTGTATAACCATTGCCGATAAAAAGCCCTTTTATGTCTGCCAAATCGGGCGCGCCCTCAAGGTAGTGGCGCAAAAGCTCTGTAAAGGTTTCCTCGCCTTCGCCAATCATGACACCTGTCACAGCGTCGCCGACAAGCCGTTCCGCATTATATGATACCTCCGGTCCTCCAAGCCAGATATCCGTATTGGGAAGAAGCTTTGGCAGCTCCGCCAGAATGTCACTCACCACGCTCCAATTCCATATATAGCATGAAAAAGCCGCAATACGTGGTCTGCGCGCATATATATCGGCAATTATTTCGGTATATGGCTGATTGATAGTATATTCAGCGATATCAATATGGCAGTCCTGAGGTCTGTCAGCATAATACTTGTCAACATATGCTTTTAAGCTGTATATGGCAGGATTTGAGTGGATATATTTTGCATTTATTCCTATTAATAATACGTTGAAATTTTCCATAGATTAAGTTTATCATATATTTGGGATGTGCGGTAGTAAATTTAAGCTCTGATTTTGTTTAAACGCGAATGGATTTGATTTTTGCGCTGTGCAAGAAACTGCGGATTGGTTTTGTAGTATAGATGATGCGGAAAAAGTCATCTTTAGAAGGTGCGGCAGTATATAATTTGGTTGACATAAGCAAATCTATCAGCAATAATAATTGTAATGTACAAAAGGCAGCGCATAAACCTTAAAAATGTGGGCTGCGGGAGGATTTCATATGGATAAGGACGACATGACAGAGATTTCAAAAAACAATATGAAGTTTTTGTCAAACGGCGAAAAAACGCCAGCCGAGCTGATAGAATTTTTGAAGAATGAAGCAATGTTTGGAAGCTTTGCACAGGCGTTAAGGCAGGCATACCCAAATGAAGATTTGGAGAAAAGACTTGCGGAAGGAATTGCGGAAATAAGAAACGATACGGTTTCCAATGCCGCAAGGACTGTGCAGAACTGGCTGAAAGGGCGAAACGTTCCTAAAAACAGGGAAACCCTGTTTCAGATTTGCTTTGTGCTGGGGCTTGATGAGTATAGCGCCTCTAAGCTTTTGGGGGCAGCATCGGAGACGGGGATTCACTATAGAAACAGGGACGAGCTTGTATATGCCTTTTGTTTGCGGACAGGACTTAGCTATGCGGAGACTTTAGCGCTCATGCAGAAGGTGAAAAAGCTGTACCCGATAGGGCAGGGCAAAGGGCTGGCGGACAAGGAGGAAAAGGCTGTCTATACAAGGCAGGTGCGGGACGCATTTTCATATGTGGCAAATGTCGATGAGCTTATGGAGTTCTTTGATGAGTACATAGATGATCTGGGAATGTTTCACGAAACCGCCTACCGCAAATTCACTGAGCTTATGGAGCTGCTGCAGCAGCCTGATGGAATAAACGGCGAAAAGGAGCGCAGATATACAGTTGACGAGGTAATGGAAACTTATATGCGCATGCACGTGCCTGAGACAAAGAAAACGGGGAATTATACGCTGCTGCAGAAGGTCATAAAAAAGTACTGGCCGAGCGAAAGCGGGCTTCTGAATATGAAAAACCGCAAAGAAGATGTTAGCCGAAAGGTGATGATTCTGCTTTACCTTGTCACGGAGGCGTTTGACGACGAGGAGGACAGTCTTTATGACATGGAAAAAGAGGATGCCGACACTGTGCTTGAAATACGGCTGGAAAAGATGAACCTGTTTCTGGACAGGTACGGGATGAATCTGATCGATGCGGCAAACCAGTTTGATTTGCTTGTGCTTTATGCTATGAGGACTCAGGGCGGGGAGTGCGTGAGCGACAGGATGGGCGCTGTTTTGGATGCGCTGTTTGAAACGCCTTGATTGATGCCGCGGACGAAAAAAGTTGCATAAAACAGAGCTGCCATATGATAAAATAGGCGCATCAGGGGAGGCGGTGACAGATGGGCGATAAGCGCAAGCTATTAGGCGCAGGAGACATACTTTTGCTTGGCGGGACGGATTACAGAGTGGAGTCTGTGGAGGGCTGCGGAGGAAGCTCTGTAGTTTACCGCGCTTCTTATGAAGATCGCCTCAATTATGAATGTCGCCATTATGTTCTGATAAAAGAACTGTTCCCATACCATCCCAAGGGCGACATTTACCGTGGCGCGTCAGGCGAAATATGCTGCCGCGGCGACGGGGCAGGCATCATGGAGCGGCACATGCAAAGCTTTTACCGCGGAAATCAGGCAAATCTCAGGCTTTTGGAGAAATCGCCCGAAAGAGTTTCAGGCAACATTAATTCCTACAGTGCATATGGGACATTCTATTCCGTGCTGTCAATTCATGGCGGGAGGAGCCTTGGTAAGATTTTAGATGACAGGCAGAAGCCGTGGAGCTTAAAGGAAACAGCCGAGATAATCCTAAAAATACTGGAGGCAGTGGAATGTTTCCATGACAGCGGAATACTTCATCTTGACATCAGCCCCGACAACATACTGATGCTGCCCGAGCAGGCGTTTCTGATAGATTACAACAGTGTCTGGATAATAGGTGGACAGGACGGCGGAGAGTATTATTTCAGTGAAAAGCCAGGTTATTCCGCGCCAGAGGTGCGGCTGAGGGAATGGAAAAATATCGGACAGGCGACTGACATATATTCAGTCTGCGCCGTGTGGTTTCGCATGCTGACAGGACGCAGCCTTGCATATGAGGATATCGCGGAAAACCGCCTTAGAAAAAGCCTTGGGCAGGATTTGGAAATTTTTCGCGGCGAATCGGAAAGCGCAGTCGGCAAAACCGTGCAGATCGCCACAAAAGGCCTTCATCTTCTGGCACGCAAGCGCTATGAAAGCGTTGATGGGCTGCGTGAGGATATGCAGCAGCTGATAAAGCTGATAGATGAAAGTAAGGCGGCTTTGCTTGCCTGGCAGAACCGCAGGAAAACGCGGGCAGCGCTGGCGCTTATCATGCTTTTGCTGGCAGGGTGTGCATGCGTGTGGCGTGCGCAGCAGCCATATCAGCTGAATGCACAGGAGCGTTATCAGCTCAAGGAAGCGATGTATCAGGTCGCGAGGAACCTGGCGGCACTGGGCATGCAGCTTGACATACAGCAGCAGATACTTGAATGTGCGCTGCAAAAGGAGGTTTTGGAAGGCGATAAGGATGCCCTAAACAGGTTCTATGAAATGCTTGATTATAAAAGGCGCGAGGCAGGGCATTACAGCTTTGAGCGCAGCGCGGACAAGAGTGTTTTGGAAAGCTTGGACATACCGAGGGCTGACGTGCCTGTTGACATATTGGAGGAGCTGCTTGACAAGACATATGACATGGATGTCATTATGGAGGAGGGGATTGCCCATCTGGAGGATGAATTTAAAATGACATCTCTGTCATATACGGACAGGCAGGAGGTTGCCGCCTTTTACCGCGATTATCTGGATGCGTATGCGGAGGCGGCGTATCGGGAAATGTGCCTTGTGATGGCACGGATTGACGACGAAACGGCGGAGGAGATACTGGATATTATGACGCAAGTGTCAGTTTTGAAGGATTACATCAGCGTATGCCCGTATGAGGGAAAAAGCGTTAGGCAGCTTGAGGCGGAGCTTAGCACCGCAAAGGCGCGTATGAAACAGTGCATGAATGATATGCGGAGCAGGAATTATGTGATCAGTGCGGAAAGCTGGAATGGAGATTGATATGAGTAAGATGATGAGTAAAATAAAATGCATGAATATAATAATAGGGGCGGCTGTGATAATGGGCGCGGCTGGCTGCGCATCTCAAAAAGACAGCGCTGAGATGGAGCAGAGAAAGGCTATAATTGATGATTATGCAAAAATCATTCTTTTGCAGGATAAGGACAGCGCCAATTATGACAAGGCTCTGGAGGCTGCAGGAACATATATCGAGGATCCGTCGCAGGCGCAGAAAATAGCAGCTTTGCAGACAATACAGAATATTACGGAACAGATGGATGCGGACAGCAAAGAGTGCAAGCCTATTGAGATTTCGGACGAGCTTGGGCAGATGCTTGAGAACAATCAGATAAGCCGCGCGGAATATCAGATGAATGCGGATTCGCGCTATACATATATACAGGACTGCATTCAGGATTTGGAATATCTGGGGGAATATCTTTCGTATGCGGATGAGGCGGAATGGGCTATGGATGATTTGAAATCAGTGTATGATTTGATGTCTGATGAGCAGGAGCTTATGAGGGAATATAATTATGCGGGAATTAATTACTGGTTTGCGGGATGGGGGGATGCGGAAAAAGAGTATATCGGGCAGGAAATTTTTGAAAAGCTTGTGTCGTTTTCGGCGGAGGGATTTTTGTGGCGTGACAGCCGTGATGAGGTGGAGGCGGTTATGAATGGGTATTTGGATGAACTTGAGAAGTTGTATGATGAGTGGGCGGCTTATGTTGGGGAGGAGTGGGATGAGCTTAACCAGATGAAGGAAGGAAATTACTGATAGGATTAATTAGCCATTAGCTTAGCAAAAATCATGCATTATTCTCTGCCGTCCGAATTTAGTCGAAATATATAAAAATAGCGTCCATGTACTGTATCACAGATACAGTACATGGGTGCAGCAAGCTGCAAGACGCCGCTTATTTTATATATTTTGACTAAATTCTACGTTATTGAGTAGAGTTTCTCTAATTTTATTATAAATATTATAATAAGAATATTTGAATTTTTATAAGTCCTTGAGTGTACTCAATTTTTGTGTTATATATTTTTTTGAAACATCATAGTTTTCAGCAATCAGGCAGACTATTCTGTCGTCAGACATTCCAATGCTGCGCAGCATATCTATGCTGTGAATGATATCATCTTCACGGGCTTTGTCAAAGCCTTCTCTTATGCCGCGTTTATGCCCCTGTTCAAATCCTTCATTCACGCCGCGTTTATGCCCCTGTTCAAATCCCTCATTTACGCCACTTTTATGTCCATCCTCGTAGCCTTCATTATACACGGTCTTTTTGTGTAATTTCTCATCAAATTCAGTAAGCAGCATACTCGTCACCTCACTCTTGCATTTGATTAAAATATCCGCCAAAACATCATCTTTTATACAGTCATCAATCGCCCTGCCTATCGCATCCTGCATAGTGTATTTGCTGTTGATATAATTGTTTACTTTCGCTATAAAGTAGGAATAATCATGCAGCCGTTTGCAGCTGCTCAGCAGCGTGCTGTTATGCCCGTAATTGATATTGAGCATTGTCGCCCTACATTCAAGCACAGGCTCAGCGGACGGCATCGGAGTAAACGCATCCGACAGCCGTAAAATCATCTCATCAGGGTACTCATCCCTGCCATTATAAAATATGATAAACTGTGGCGTTGGCAGCTTGACCAGACTTTTGCCGTATATGTCAAGATTATGCTGTTTGATATATCCCTCATACAGTCTTGAAAAATACATCAGTCCGCGGACTGGCATATTTGGGTTGAAGGTTGACTGATGCTCGTACAGGTTCAGCGTTGACGAGATTATGAAAGACATATCATTTTTCATCGACATATAGATGACATCCTCAAGCGTCGTGATTTCAAGCTCGTCTGGGTTTATATAGTTTGTGTGGTTTACCGCGTTGTACAGGTCAAGCAAATCCCCTTTGTCCGCGAATACCCTTTGAAACAGCCGATCCTTGTGTTTTCTGGCTATCGGCAGATGCCTGAATATTTTGGCGATATTAAGTTTTTCTGTTTTCATACTTTCTCCCTTTTAGTATAGTATAATTTGGATTTTTTGTAAAATGGAAATCAACTGAAAATTAAAGAACTTTTTTAACTGTCTAAGCGTAAAGAACTTTTGGTGATAGATTGATTTGTTTCATTTGTATGTACTATAGCATCTAAAATTGTGGTTGGCAAGCATTTGAGCGAAAATAGCGGCTGAAATGTAAAAATTAATATATTTCATTAATTTAGAACAATCGGAAAAATCCAGAAAAATTCGGAAAAAAGTTTCAGAAGCAGGAAAATCCCCGTATTATAATTCGTTTTAAAGCTTTTTATATGTCCTAAAAACAAAATTATGGCGTTTATCCGACATAAAATTCATTGATAATATCGTAAAAACATTGCAATAATAACGTAAATACGCTATAATCTTTGTTATGCAGCACATATAAAAAGAGGATATCCTATGAAGCAACCTTAAATTTTACGCAAAAGCGCAAGACAAAAAAGCGCAAGACACAAAAACGCAAAAACACAAAAACGCAGGAGCGTCACAAGCGCATGCGCGGCGTTTTTCACGATGGAGGAGCATAATGAGCGAAAAACAGGACAGATATGCACATCTGCTGGCAAAGGCAGAGGAAAAATTCAATATTGTACAAGAGCTGCAGCAAAAGGGGCTGGTCTGCCTTGACGGCGATTTCGTGCCGTCTGTGCATTACCCGCCTATTACGCAGTATCCCGAGGTCACACAGGATTTTATACTGGGCGATTACACAGTCCCCGCGGACGGAAAAATAGATGTCTATGTACATATTCCGTTCTGCGAGAAAAGATGCCTGTTCTGCCATTATCCGGGAAAGCTGGGCAGACAGCAGGAGGAGAAGGACAAATACCTGTCCTACCTTAAAAGGGAGATGGACATTTGCTTAGACGTTTTGGGGCTTGAGAAGATAAAGCCGAGGTCTATACTTCTTGGCGGAGGCACGCCGACTTACCTTACGCCCGAGCAGCTTGAATATTTCCTCAAATTCCTGACGGACAGGATTGACATGTCTTCATGTGCACAGTTCAATGTAGACCTTGATCCCAATTCCATTATGGACGAGGACGGACAACGGCGCATGGAGATTATGAAGGAATACGGCGTGACCCGTCTTACCATAGGGGTGCAGTCGCTGAATGACGAGGTGTTGAAGCTTATGAACCGCGCCCATGATGCGGATCGCGCTGTGAGGGCTGTGGAGCGTTCCATGGATATGGGCTTTGAGGTAAACGCGGAATTTATATACGGACACCCCGGGCAGACGCTTGAAAACTGGATTGAAGTCGTGGACAAGGCAGTCACGCTGCCCGCACATGAACTGCAGTTTTACAGGCTTAAAGTCCAGGCATACGGCGACGGGCAGGGGGCGATAATCAACAACAGGACGAACCGCAGCGCTGTGCCGATACCTGATTTTAAGGAAACTATGATGATGAAGCAGATATCATACGACATTTTGGAGGAGAACGGCTATCACGAGAATTTAAGGCGCGTATTCTCAAA
>CANQHZ010000119.1 GCA_947623805.1 uncultured Lachnospiraceae bacterium
GAGAACAAAAACAAAGATGTCTATGAAATCGAGGTGTTAAAACAGGCAAATTCGTGTGGGATCATCGTGATGGCAGTTCTTGCCGTAATATTTTTTTCCGTACAAATCATTGTAGGCGGCGGTCAAAATTGGGGGATGTGGGCGCTTGTCTTCAGTCCAAGTATGGCGACATACTGGGTGAAATATATCAAGCTGAAACGAAAGCATGAACTCCCGGCAGCGATTGGATATACGGTAATTGTTGCAGTAAGCGCTGGATATCATATTTGTAATCTGATCGTATCGTCTGCGATCCTGTAAGGTGGTAGATGGTATGGACGATAAACTCATATTAAAAAACCGTCTTAAAGAAGCACGGGCAGAACTTAAAATATCGCAAACCCAACTGGCCGAAATGGTTGGTGTCTCCCGGAATACAATCAGCTCTATCGAAACAGGGCAGTTTAATCCTACTGCCAAACTTGCTCTCATTTTATGCATTGCTTTGGATAAAAAATTTGAAGACTTATTTTTCTTTTGATTTGCAAAAATACAGGTCTTTGAGTCTTTCCGCCGCCGACTGGTCGGCATCATCTTTTTCATTAATGCCGACAGCGGCAAGTGCAACCTTTACAAATTCCTCTGTTGTCACGCCACTGTCACTAATTTATCACAAGCTCATTCCCATTAAATACTAACCTGAACTTTGTTCCTTTACCATCAGAGCTTACGCTAAGCCCCACACCAAGCTTATCACACAGCCGTTTACAAAGGTACAGCCCCAAGCCTGTGGCGTTTTCGCCGTTACGCCCGTTTGTCCCTGTAAAGCCCTTGTCAAATACGCGTGGCAGCTCATCATCTGATATGCCTATGCCATTATCCGATATCGCCAAAAACGCGCCGCCGTTTTCCATTCCTATCGTGATTTTTATGACAGGCGTGTCACTTTTATATTTGACTGCGTTTTGAATAAGCTGGCTTATTATAAAGGCTATCCACTTCCCATCCGTGTATGCCGTTACTTCAGAGTTTTCCACCTCAACCCTGACATTGTTCTGTATCAAAAGCTGCCTATTCTGCGCCACAGCCTGATGCACAATATCCTCAAGGCACGTCTCACGTATGATATAGTCCTTATGTGTGTAATCACTCCTTGCAAAAAAAAGCGCCTGCTCAATATACTGGTCTGCGCGTTCAAGCTCTGCCAAAAGTGTCCGCGGAATCGTTTCCTTGTTGTTCTCGCAAATCAGGCGCATTGCCGTGACAGGCGTCTTCGCCTCGTGAACCCACTGCTCGATATATTCCTTATAATCCTGTTTTTCCTGCTTTATTTCCGAAATTTTTTCAAGCATGGACTTGTCCGCCGACTTCAATAGCCAGTAAAATACTTCATCGTCCATGCGCGCTGGCTTTTCGATTATTTCGGAGACAAGATATTTTTCCTGTAATCTGTCCGCAAGTCCAATTATCCCCATAAGATACCTGCGCCTTGCCCAAAACGACACAGCAAAATACAAAACAGCCGCCAATATCCACATTCCGATTATCAAAAGCACAGTGTCCAGACTGTTGCCTGCCGACAGCAGAAAAAGCGCAATAAAAACCATACTCGCCAGATTTAACACGATAGCGGCAAGCCTGTCCTTTAGATAACGTCTAATATTTATATATTCTCCCATACCTTAATATTCCGCATAATTGCTTACACGCATGAAAATAGCTTATACAAGATACCCCTGCCTATGCTTCGTTTTTATATATTCCTCAGCCCCTATGCGCGCAAGCTTTTCCCTTAGCCTTGTGACATTTACGCTCAGCGTATTGTCATCAATGTAAATCCTATTGTCCCACAAATATTCCGTTATGTCCGCCCGCGCACAGATTTTTCCCGCGTTTTTCATCAGATAATATAAAATTTTCTGCTCGTTTTTCGTAAGCTCCACACTGACGCCTCCGCGCTCTGCACAGCCGTTTTCAAGTCGCAATATCACACAGTTATGCTCTATCACAGTGCTTTCCTGCCCGCCGTATGCCCGTTTTAAAAGCGACGCTATTTTTGCCAGAAGTATCGCGGTATTGTATGGCTTTGTTATAAACGCGTCGCCGCCCGTCATAATGCTGTTGAGTTCGTCCATATCCGTATTGCGGCTCGTGACAAAAATAATCGGAAAGTCAAAACTGCGCCTAAGCTTTGCGCACACCTTAAAGCCGTCTTCATAAGGCAGATTAATGTCAAGCAGCACAAGCTGCGGGGCAAGCGCCGCCGTCTCCTCATATGTTCTGCGGAAATCGAAAATGACACCAACGTCATATTTATTTGCTGACAAGAGTGTCATAAGCTCGCCGCATATAGTCTTATCGTCTTCTATAAGCATTATCCTGTCCGCCATTTGCAGCCCTCCTGCAATGCAATTTTTTCCATGATATACATACCTTGACCGACCTTAGTGTAAATATAATGACTGCAAAAAGTAAAGCAGAAGCTGTCAGACTGCTTCTACCTTACATTTGTGTACTTTCGTATCCTTGTCATAGCTTATGCCAACCAGCAGAATCCTCCCCGTGTACTTCGACGCTTCTCCCAGCTTTCCCTCAAAACGGAGAGCATAATTCTTATTCTTTATTTGTTTAATCGCTTCATCCGGGGTAGAATTTACTTTCAGTTCCAGTATAATACAATCACTGTTTCTGCGCTCAGGATAAAATATAAAATCGACAAAACCCTTACCTGCCTTATCCTCCCTCTCAACGCGGTATTTGTTGCGCGCCGACAAATAACACAGGTTTACCACAGCCGAAAGCTCCGTTTCACTGTTGTATGACAAGACAGGCGCCTCCGTATTGTGCGCAAATTCCAGTATTTCCTCCATTGTGCGCGTATCCTGGGAAATAGTAGCCTTCAGCATTTGCTCCGATTTTTTTGCAAGTCTGTACACATATCCCAAAGAGTCTTTCGACAGCAGCATTTCATTAAACTTATCCATAAGCTCCTTGTTGGGAATAAGCACCTCGCCATCCTCATATGTCAGAAGTCCGTACACCAGCATCGCCGAATATATCTGCTCCCGCGACGCCACCTCCATTGAGCCTGCGGCGTACTGCCCTATGTCAGCGGCGACGCGCTCACCCGATACCATAAGGGCTAAATCGTCCCTTACATCATCTATATTGTTGCGGATATAGTAAAATATTTCATCATATGGACCTGAGCTTGTCCAGTAATTGCGCAGCTGGTTATCTGTCAGCGCCAAAACAACAGAACGCGGATTATAAAGCCGCCCGCCCTTAGCCGTATAATATCCGTCATACCAAATGCGCAGGTCTTCCCTGCTGAATTTCTGCGCCGCTGTTTCTTTTTGATAAATGCTGTACAATGCATCAACCTCTGTGTCCAAAAAGCCAAAGTATTCACTGAATTTTTCAGAAATAACCATGTCATATTCCACAAACATATTCAGCTCAGAGCCACCGGAATACTTAGCGATAGGAAGCACGCCTGTCATATACGCAAGCTCCACATAAATCTGATCCTTCAATAAGCTTTTTAAAAACAGAAGATATTCCTTTCTCTCCTCATCAGAAACATATGTCATATGAAAAACAGCGTCCCATTCGTCCATCACGAAAATAAATTTATTTTTTTTCTTTTCGTTTACTTCCTGCAAAATATCCCATATTGACTTGCCGCTGTCCAAACTAAGATCTGAAAATTGATTTAATATATCATCTTTTAATCCGCCAATAATGCGTGAAATGTATTTTTGATACGAACTGCAGCTTTCAGGAGTACGGCTGAAATCTATATAAATTACATCATATTTATTCAAATAGTTTTTATAGTCTTTTACCCGTGATATATCTAAACCGTCAAACAGGCTCGCTTTATTTGTCTTTTCAAAAAAAGCACCCACCATGTTTGCCATCACTGTCTTGCCAAAACGCCGCGGTCTTGTAATGCAGAAGTACCTGTTTTTTCTTCCAAGCGCAGGCAGCAGCTCGCTAATCAGCATGGATTTATCGACAAAATATTTATCTCTGAGTACCTCCGTATATGCCTCATACGCAATGCCACTGTTCAGGAACATTCCCACTATCTTCACGCTTCCTTCTAAATATGTTTTGCCGTTTCCTCTGGCAGCTGCTGCTTAATTACAATTTGAATTAATTTGTGTTTTTAGTATATCCAACACCCAACAAATAGTCAATGCGATTTGAACATAAATAATAATCGGCAGTTTGTATGTCTGAAAAATTCAATTAACAGACTATTTTACATATTCAACATCAACACCTAATTTTTTAATAAAATTATAAATATCTCTGGTTGCACCTCTTTTGCTTTTATGTGTTTCAATATAATATTCCCCAACGCAAATCGGAGACACAAACGGCTCCTCGTTAATGTGCTTTCCTGTTTTGTTTATAAGGTAGCGCTTTTTCCCTGTTGCATAAGGTATATAATCTCCAACAGGTGCTCCCATTTTTATTAGTTTCTTAAAAATTGTCCTGTAAAACGCCTTTACTGTATTCTCCATAATTATTTCTCCATTTATTTTTATAGCCAAAATACCATCATATATGCCTGCCTCAACAACTTTTCCACTATCTGTAATATATACTGTCTGCAATCCCGCAAGCTCCTCAAGCTTTATATTGAAAAAGCTTATCTGGCGCTTTTCGTCCATAAACCATTTTTCCATAATATGCTTTTCCAGGTTTAGGCTTTCATTGTATATTTTTTCATTCAGCGGAATTTCATTAATTATAAGATTTTTTAAATCAATATTATATCTTGACCATATAATGCCTGCAAGCACATAGAGCGAATGATATTTACTGTCAGACATTGAATACTCCTGCCTTTGTATCTCGCGAACTGCATCATCAATTGACAATAGTATAATATGATTTAGTTCGCATAAAAATTTACTTATCTTTGTTATATTTTCTCCGTTTTTATACAACGAGTCAACTGCCTTCACAATTTTATTTGGTGAATGGATTAATAATGTGGAATAAATTTCAAAAGCAATGCCATCATTATCAAAGTATTTATCCGTATTTTTTTTCTCTTTATCAGAATTTGGCAATTCCCTAAAAGCACTAAAGTGAAAAAGGAAATTAGCATTTTTTTTGCAGCATATCTCATGATTTAATCCAACTATATTTTTAAATATGTCAAATTTCCCAGAAGACATAACAGCTTGTATTTCATATCTGTCTCTAATCAGTTCCAGTTCTTTATTAAATGCTTCATATGTTTCCTGCAAAAACTCTTTATCGAGAATATTATTTATCCACATAGACTGTAATATTTCATATTGTGACAATGCTATGCTTCCAGTATTTATGTTTCTGAACAGGTCAGGCAAATCTTCCTTGCACCCTCTATAAATAATCAATGCTACATCATCATGCACAATCTCTATTTTACCCTTGGCAATGTCAAGCAGCTCCTCAACCTTTGTCAAGTCTTTAAATACCTCTGCAATTTCCTTTGTTGAAGACATTAAAACACTATTTAAAACGCTTACCTTCTCAAACTCATATAACTTGTTCAGCTTCTCATACCATGTCTTTATACACTGCCGCATATGCTTATCGTACAATACTATACCGTTTTCACGCATAAACTCATCAATGCAGTCCTCAATTTTCTCATAGAAATCATCGAATCTGATAACAGAGCTTGGGCTTGAAAGATATTGATTAAGTGTATTTATCCTTTGCAAACCGTCAATAATATAATATGCTCCCCCGTCTTCATACAACGTTATAGCCCCAATGGGAAATCCACGAAACAGGGACTCCAAAAGCTGCTGTTTTTTTTGTTTTTTCCATACAAAGCTGCGCTGAAAATCAGGTATTACTAATTTATATATTGTAAGTAATTTTTTTATAGTTACTTGATCCAATACAAACTCCTTATTTTCCATTTATTTGTACACCTCCTTATAATATATCTTATCAGAAGCTATCCTTTGCTTCCGATAAAAGGCGCGCCTTATGCGCCGAAAATCTGATTATAAGAAGCTGTCCTTTGCTTCTTATAATATGTAAATAAAGACAAAAATATAATATGTGCATTTTCATTTTCTTTTTTCTTTAATAAATTGTAAAAGGCTTCATCCTGCATCAAGTCCTCCATAAATTTTCTGCGCTCATTTATCAGTGTACGTCTGTTTAGCTTATACATATCTATCATATACTGAGCCTTGCTCTTTTCTTCGTCCGACACCCTATCATTTGGAACTATTTCACCGCTTAATCTATATGAAAAATATTTGCCTATATCCTCTATTTTTGTTGGATCTAAATATTTTGCAGAATCAAAAGCTTTGGTTCCTCTCTTATTGTTACATGTACGACAGGCACACAGCATATTAGTCCATTCAAATATCTTGCTGGGATAGTCACGTTTAATTTTTATATGCTCTACTGTCATTTCATCATCAAATTCCGATATAATTTTAGTGCAGAAAGAGCACCTGCCATAATTTATTTTCTTAAACCTGCGTCGCGTTTCATCAGTCTTATACTTAAATCCCTCACGTTTTTTATTTTTTACATAAAACTCATACGCTTCTTTTGTGGTCATACCACTTATACGCCTTTTAAACTCGCTGCTTGTCTTTGCAAGCATTTTGGGATACCCTTTTCCACGGTCAATTTTTACCATATTCCTCCACCATACTTTGTGCTTTTACCAAAATCCTATTGTATTTTTGAAATAAATTATAATATTCTGCTTTCATTTTTTCTGATATATCTTTTATTTTTTTATCATCAGGCTCTATTTCTTTCATAATGATTCTTCCAAGATAATCTATATCCTCCTTCAGATACGGGGGAAGATCTTCTACAAAAAATAATTCATCATAAATATTGTCTAAATCTCTGTAATACAGCTCGTCCACAATTGGGCTCAGCGCTCCAGCTTCTATATTATAAACAGCTGCTTCTTTGCAGCGCGCCAATATTAACGGAGAATGTGTCGTTATCACAAATGAGCATTGTGGGAAATCGTCTGTTAGACATTTTATCAGCCTTGTTTGCGTATTTACATGAAGAAACATTTCAATTTCATCTATTAAAACACAAAGAGCGCCTGTATTCATCAGATTCTCTAATTGCTTATATGTAAGTCTTTCTCGCATGTTTCCCTGCATTATAGTCCATATTATATCTAAATATATGTTAATCACATTCTCCACACCATCACTATAGCGATGTGTAATGTCCTTTATTTCTATATCAAATATGTACCCCACAGCCTTTTTAATAAATTGCTGTACAGCACTACTCAATATCAATTCATTTCTAATATTTCTAAGATGAAGTGCAAAATTATCCAGTGCATCCTTTTGATATTGCATTAAGTCTTCATAATCGCCTATTTTTACTGACTGTGTATTGGTCTTACTGACTACAAGTCTGTTGGTCGGTATATATAGCGGAATTTCTCGAATTTCCCTTTCACTCAAAAATGCCTTAAGAAGACGTTTTTGAAGCTCTGCATTTATAGCCTTAAGCAATGTTGTCTTTCCACTATTATTATAGCCGTATATTATTGTAACTTTGGAATTTATCTCTAAATCCTGCTCGTCTATTATCCCTGATTGATAAACATGAATAACCACTGGATATCCGCTCCTTTTTATGTCCTTATAATTTAACACCTTAATGGCTCTATTTTTTCGTTGAACAATCAGCTTAACTTTCTTATTTTATAATTATACACCACATATTCTGCAAACACAATGAGATTTCCTCGTGCACTATACTTTATGCTAAAGCAATATAAATACATATTTAAAACTTCACTCATTTATCACAAGCTCATTCCCATTAAACACCAGCCTAAAAATTTTGTTCCTGCGCCACCAGAGCTTACGTTAAGCCCTACGCCAAGCCTGTCACACAGCCATTTTCAAGTCGCAATATCACACCGTTATGTTCTATCACCATGCTTTCCTGCCCGCCGTATGCCCGTTTTAAAAGCGACGCTATTTTTGCCAGAAGTATCGCGGTATTGTATGGCTTTGTTATAAACGCGTCGCCGCCCGTCATAATGCTGTTGAGTTCGTCCATATCCGTATTGCGGCTCGTGACAAAAATAATCGGAAAGTCAAAACTGCGCCTAAGCTTTGCGCACACCTTAAAGCCGTCTTCATAAGGCAGATTAATGTCAAGCAGCACAAGCTGCGGGGCAAACGCCGCCGTCTCCTCATATATTCTGCCAAAGTCATAAATGACACCAACGTCATATTTATTTGCTGACAACAGTGTCATAAGCTCGCCGCATATCGTCTTATCGTCTTCTATAAGCATTATCCTGTCTGCCATTTGCAGCCCTCCTGAAATGCAAAAGCCTCTTAATGAACCTGTCAGTTTCTCTGTCAATACTCTTTTACTATATCATCTCTCTCAACGCCATAACTCTGCATATACTCATACAAATCACTGTCATTCCTTATCAGCATTATCTCGCTGAACTGTCCCGTCGCCAAATCCTTAAAACCCGCCACTTTTTCACCCGTGCATATGCTGGCTCTTATTATCGGCTTTTGCTTTGTCTTGTCGTACTGCTGTTTTTGCGTCTGCGCCTGCTTTTTGAAAATATTTTTAAACATGTATCCTCACCCGCCTTTACCGTGATATAAGCCTGACATTATTCGGCACTTTTACATCAAGCCTGCCTTTATCGCATCTGACAGTAATTTTCCCGCGCACACTGTTGTACTCACACTCAAAGCTCTCAATAAAATCCATACACGCAGGCTTTATCTCCACGCTCCTAAACCCGTCTGAACTGCTTATCCCCGCTACCTGCGTAAAAAACCACTCCATTATATGCCCCATCATATCGTGATTGCGGCTCCTTGCGTCGTCTCGCCAAAATTCGGGCAGCGTGGTTTCGCCCTGCTCCACAAAACGCAGATATGACGGGTGCGTGTCTTTCAATATCATTTCATATATTATATCGTTTCTTCCCGCCTCCGACAATGCGCGCAAAATATACACCAGCCCAATCTCACCGCATTGAAGGTGTTTCCTGTCACACAGCTCTACCAGCGCCGCCCGCACCTTTTTGACATACTTTTGCGGTACCATGCCAAAGCATAGCGGTATCGCCTGATTTGCCTGCGTTATGCCACCGTCGTCATAAGCGCAGTAATAAGCCTTGTCCCTATTTACCGTCAACAGCGCCTTGTTGTAGCGCTCCTTTACAGCCCGCGCCCTTTCTAAAAATAAATCCCCGCTGCCCTTTTTGAGTATTCTGGATATTTCAGCCATAACCACAAGGTCATGATAGTAAAATGCCGTTTCGATATTCTCACGGCTCCTGCCCTTATTCTGCTCATACCCCCAGTCGCCAAGCCCAGCGCAGATAAAACGCTCACCGCCCTCTTTTCCGTACAGGCGGCTGTAGTCATCATATTGCGCGCCAAGATATTCAATGTACTTTTTCGCGCTGTCATAATTTTCTTCCAAGACGCGCTTATTTCCGTAAAAACGGTACTGCTCGTATGCCGCCAGTATTATTGAGCTGCCCCACGGCACTATGTCCCAAAAGCTGCCCTCTTTCCAGTCAACCGTAAATTTTGCGTACCGCGGCGCGATTGACGGGATAAGCCCGCTTTTGTACTCATGCGCAAACGCCCCACTGTCCGTGTCCTCCTCATCGTCTTCATACTGCGCGTCGCGCATATCCATCGCGATTTTTGACCATAACGCGTCCACGTCTTTGTTGAACATTACCGCGCGCGCCATCAGGTGATTTGGCTCAAGCCAGCCGAGCTTTTCAATCGTCGGACAGTCCGTGTGCGAATGGTTCAGATTGCTTTCCACAGCTTTTAATATCAGCCTGTAAACACTGTTCAGGCGCTCATCGCAGCAATGAAAGCGACCACAGTCCGTCGCTGAAGATGTGGCAAAAAACGACTTAAATTCCCTTATCTGCCCAAATTCCGCCCCCTCGATTTTGTACCACCTTGCGCCGTTAAGTGAAAAACGCCGTTCAAATATATCCTCCCCGCCGCTTAACGTAAGCAGGGAATATGTGTCAACTGTCTGCTCAATATCGCCGTCTTTTGACAGCTTCTCCGCAGGTATAAGCTTAACCTGCTGCCCGCGCGCGCCTTTTATTTTAAGGTAAAATTGCGACGCCATATTCTGTGAAAAGTCAAATATCATTCTCTCCCTGTCCACGCATACCGCGTCATAGGCATACTTCCTGCATATGTACGGATAATTGCAGGGAATGATTTTGCCCTTTGGCGCGCAGGCATCTAAAACCCTCGCCGCCTCCCAGCTATATTCCACAGTTCTGTCAATATCCTCACTGCCGTAAATATCGGCAAGAACCGTCTGGCTGCGGCTCACCTCCCATATATTATCCGTGACGATATATCCGTCTGCCTTTTTTATCTGCGCCAAGACAAGAAGACACTCACCAAACGGGCGATACCCCTTATCCATCGTGTAAAAATACCGCTTTCCGCCGCCATCGTCGCCTATATACCAGCCGTTGGCGGCTTCTATTGTTATTTCGTTCTCGCCCTCCACCACGGAAATTTCATAAGTGTGATAGTGAATATGCTTGTCAAAATCCGTCTGGCTGCCGCTGTAAGTGTATGCGTTTATCCTTGCACCGTTCACCATAACCTCATACTGACCTGTAACACACACGCAGAGCACGGCTCGGCACTCGCTGTCCGAGTAAAAGCGTTTTCTTGCGATAAACGGCTTTTTCCCCGCATTTCCAATCCAGTTTCCACGCCAACGCTTTACTCCCGTTATGAAATACGCCATTTCAGATTTCTCACACACGCCCTGCTCATCCCACACGGAAACCGTAAATCCGTATTGTTTCTGTTCGTCTAAACGCTGTGAAATCCATATGCCGTTCTGCTCGTCAGATGCCTGTCTGCCAGTAGTGTATATCAATTCTTTACCGTCATAAACATCAATCTGGTACGCGGTCTGACTGTGTGTCCCCGCGTCATACTCCCACATGACACTAATGTCATTTTCTATTCCTGTCTGCGTGTAAAAATTTTGTATTCTTGGATTAATCGGTTTCATCTATTCCTCGTCGCTTGTTATATCCACATT
>CANQHZ010000120.1 GCA_947623805.1 uncultured Lachnospiraceae bacterium
CCCCCCCCCCGCTTAATATAATCCGGTCTCGCCGAGCATCTTTGAAATCTTATTTGCTCCCAGCACCATAATCAGGCTCACGATAGACTTAAAGAGACCTGCGGTAGTGGCAAGCGAATACTGCCCCTGCGATACGCCGCGGTTATACACATAAGTATCGAACACTTCGGAAACACTGCGGTTCATAGCGTTCTGCATCAGGAAAATCTGCTCATATCCTGTATTCAGCAAACTTCCGACTTTCATAATAAGCATTATCACGATAGTGCTACGGATTGTCGGCAGAGTAATGTGCCACAGCAGATTCCAGCGGTTAGCGCCGTCGATCTTAGCCGCTTCAAGAAGCTCCGGATCCACACTTGTAAGCGCCGCAAGATATATGATAGTGCCGTAGCCTGTTTCTTTCCAGATATTCTGTCCCAGAATCAGCGGTACAAACAGCTTCGGGCTTGAAAGTATGTCAGGCGCGTTTGCCCTACCCACCATCTGCGCAATCATGTTGTAAACCACACCGTCTGTAGAGTTGAACAGCTGGAATGTCAAAGTGGCCACGATTACCAGCGAGATAAAGTGCGGTATGTATACAAGCGTCTGCGAAAAACGCTTAAACCACATGCAGCGCAGCTCATTTAAAATCAGTGCCAGAATAATCGGCATTGGAAACGCTATCAAAAGATTCGCAAACGAAATAGCAAGCGTATTCCGCAACAGATTAAAGAAATCAGCTCCCGTAAACAAAAGCTTAAAGTTGTCAAATCCGACTTTTGGGCTCTTAACCAGACATTCAACGATGCCGTTGCCCGCGTAAGGGCTAAAATTCTCGAAAGCCATGACAAGACCGCCCATCGGCAGATAACAGAAAATCAGCATCCATACTACACCCGGAACAAGCATTGCATACAGCCAGCCGTGCTGATGAAGCGCTTTTTTCCAGGAGTTGTGCTGGCGCTGATACTGGCGCATCTCCTTCTTTGTCTTGGCGGCAGATGTAGAATTGCCCATAAAATATCCCCTCCTAACTGCTTGATTAAGTGATTTTGTACACTTTTTCAATTTATATATTAATATTATTATACATTTTAACACATATGTCAATTTAAAACTTTCAAAAAATTATGCGTTTTTGACCATTTATTTTATAGTTTTTTAGCATATCTTTTATTATTTCAGTAATTTCATATCCATCTACATCGTATTCCTTCCCTGAAAATTGCTCGTGCCAGCTGTCGGTTAGGACATAAAAAGCGCAAAAAAATAGCGGATGCTTTCACATCCGCCAAAGATTTGTTTGATAATTATGCCTTTTTCCCCGCCTGCTTGCTAAAGGTCTGAATACCCTCAACAACAAGGAAAAGAGCCAAGATAACCATAGCCGCCGCAAAAAGCATCTGGAACCAGTCGCCCCATGCAGCCGTGCCGCCGGCAACAGTCTTTATCTTAGCGATTACAGTCATAACAAGGCTTGTGATTGTCGCGACAAGCATAAACACCATAGGAATGTAGAACATTTTGTTGTTCTTGCCCGCGTTTCCAAGCCATGCGGCAACCGCCATCAAAGCGATACCAGCAAGGAGCTGATTAGCAGCGCCGAACAGTCCCCAAATCTGGCTCAGGCTCAATCCACCAAGGATACAACCGATTACCACCATAAGCAACGTGCCTGTCAGAGGATAAGCAAGTACCTTGCGGATGCCCGTAGCGTCCTTGTATGATTTCTCACCCTTCTTTAAAAACAGCTCAGAGAACATAAAGCGACTCAGACGTGTACCTGTATCCAGGCTTGTAAGTGCAAACACTGAAACCGCAAGAGTAAGCAACGCATAGATTGTATTGTACACGGCAGACTCCTCTGTACCAAACATAGTCGCGATACCCGCCGCAAACGCTGCCGCAGGAGAACCAAAGCCCCCGCTTGTATATGTATTATATACCATACCTACCGCAATCAGCGCGATAACACCAAGCGCGGACTCAATCAGCATAGAGCCGTAACCGATAGGCTTCGCATCTTTCTCATTGGCAAGCTGCTTTGAAGACGTACCTGTAGAAATCAGGCTGTGAAAACCTGAACATGCGCCGCATGCAACTGTAATAAACAGCGCTGGGAACAATGTGCCAATGCTTGTTTTCCAGCCCGTAAATGCCGGAATCTCAAAAGTTGCCGTTCCTGAAAACGCGGAGAAGAAAATACCAATCAAGGCAACACCCATCATCGCATAAAGCAGGAAGCTTGACAGATAATCACGCGGCTGCAGCAAAATCCATACTGGAACAAGCGACGCAATCGTAATATAAGCGCCAATGGTAACAATCCATGCCGTGCGTCCCATTGCAAAACCAAAGTTCAGGCCAAGCGCAATCATCAATACGATGCAGACAACGCCGCCGATGCTGGCAGGCAGGGTTTTGATACCCAGACGGTTAGTTACCAAACCATAAACGATAGCCAGCGCAATAAACATCAGTGAAATAATAGCCGTTGTTTCGTTTCCCGTAGGTCCTTTCGTGAAACCAAGCGGATTAGTGGAAGCAAATGTCCCTGCAACTACATTTACAAAGGACGCAATAACTAAAATCAAAACTAAAAGAGCAAAAACAATGAAAAGCTTTTTCGCCCTCTCTCCCATGGAATCCTTGATAATCTCACCTACGGATTTACCGCCGTGGCGGATAGACGCAAACAGGGAACCAAAATCCTGAAGTCCACCGAAGAAGATGCCTCCGATGATACACCATAAAAATACAGGAATCCATCCAAAAACGGATGCCTGAATCGGTCCGTTAATAGGACCTGCGCCCGCAATTGAAGAAAAATGATGTCCCATGAGTACCGCTGGTTTTGCGGCTACATAATCAACACCGTCCTCCATTTCGACAGCAGGCGTTTTTTCTGCTGGGGTCAATACCCCACTGCTTTGCAAGCCATGCGCCATAAAAAATATAGCCTAGCAAAAGCAAAACAATTGCAGCTACGATAATTAAAATCGCAGACATAGTTTAACACCTCTCTCTTTTTTCTTTACTTTATATTGCGAAAGAGCTTCCTGAGACTTTTCCCCCGTCTGTTACAGAAAAAATCTCCACCGGAAGGCTCTATTGCAACCGCAGAATAATGGCTCCACCCCTGCAGGGTGAATCGGTAACTCTTGTAACGCTTAAGCTTCTTAATATATTCCGCCGCCTCATCGTCAATATGTCCCGCCAATATAATTAGCACAATATCAGTACTGCGGTGATTGGAATGTGGGACTACCCTCGACATCCCCTCCGCCCATGCAGCCTCGTCAAAATATTTAGCTTCATCCAGACCAAGCTTATCTGTTGTCGCAAAAAATACATACTCGTGGGATTCCGCTTCCGAAAGCGTCGCCGCCTTCACAAGGAAAAACTGCTCATTATGAGAGTGGAAAACCGCCTCCGCAGCAAACGGCTTGGCATCATTCTCTGTATTAATATTGTAATATTGCCTGTAAGACTTCAAAATTGTCTGAAGAGCCTCATCGACCGTCATTTCGCATCCATCCCCTAAAGAGCTTTTTAATCAGCCTGCATATATCTTTTCCATATAATAAGCTATTCCTTTTATCGCAATTTGTCAAGTATTCTAATCAGCTTAGCCTGCCGTTCTCCACAGAGTAAAACATATCTGCAATGCGCATGGTTGACTTTCTATGGGAAACCAGCACAACCGTCTTGTTTGCGCGTTCCTCATTGAGGGCTTTCAAAATCACAGCCTCATTAAGACTGTCCAAATTGCTTGTCGGCTCATCAAGCAGCATGAGCGGCGCATTATGGAGAAATGCCCTCGCAAGCCCAAGCCGCTGCCTTTCGCCTCCCAAAAGCGCATCTCCCAATTCTCCGACACTCGTGTCATATTTCTGAGGCAGAGTCATTATAAAATCGTGTACAGAAGCTTTTTTGCAGGCTTCTTCAATTTCCCTGTCAGAAGCATCAAGCTTAGCAATAAGCAGATTATTTTTAATGCTGTCATTAAAAAGATGCGTTTCCTGCGTCACGAAGCTTTCCATCTCACGAAGGTTGGCAGTATTAATTTTTGAGACATCAACGTCTGAAATCTTTACGCTTCCCTTCTGCGTATTCCAAAACCTCATCAAAAGCTTTAGCAGCGTAGATTTTCCACTGCCGCTTTTTCCGGTAATGCCCACGACCTTTCCATAAGGAATACTCAGGGAGACATCAGACAAAACCGTCTCACAGTCATAGTCAAATGAAACATTTTCCACAGACGCGCCTGTAAATGTAATCTCCCTTTCCCCTGTAATTTCTTCCACAACAGGCGTCTCATCAAGGATATCCAAAACACGGTTTCCCGCCGCGAAAGTATTCTGCAGGGTGCTGCCAAGAGCCGCCAGCGCGACGCTGGGCGCAAAAGATGAAAACAGCGCAATCGTCGGAATCAATACCCCGTCAAACCCAACAGCGCCTGCCTGATACATCGCAGACGAAACAAAAAGCATTATCAAATCAAATATCAAAATAACCGTATTTGTGACTGCCTGATTGCGTCCCGCCGTGCTTTTCATACGCGCTTCATAACGGGAAAGCTCATCAGTGCGGACATTCATCTCCTCAATACGCTTTTCTCCCTGTCCGTACTGCAAGGTTTCCGAAAGCCCGCGCAGACCGTCCAGGACAAAGCTGCTCAAATCGCCCGATTTAGAGCGGAAACTCATCCCGATATCACCGCTTGCCTTCGATACGACAAGCGGAATGATTATACCCACAGTAACATACGCGCAGAGCGCAATAACTCCAAGCACCCAATGATAGCTTCCGATAAAAACGCAGAGTATGACAGTGAAGAAAAACGCAATCGCGATAGGAGAAATTGTGTGCGCGTAAAATACCTCCAAAAGCTCAATATCTGAGGTAATGATTGAAATCAGATTGCCTTTATCCTTGCCTTCAAACTTGGCAGGACACAGCTTCCTAAGCGCCGCAAAAACCTTGTCGCGGATAATCGCAAGCAGCTTAAAAGCGATAAAATGATTGCACGCCTGTTCCGCATAGCGAAGAATCCCCCGCACAAGCGCAAAGATGCACACAGCCGCAAATATGAATTTCAGGCTGAAAGGTATGTCAAAGTCCAAAAGCGCCAAAAGCGCATAGCCGCCAAAAATTGTAATAAATGAGGCGCATAAATTTCCGATAAGCCCCATGCAGACGGCAAGCGCCATAAATCCGATTAACGGCTTTACAAGCCCGATAATCCTTGCCATCACAACAAATCCGCTTCGCTTTTTCATTGCCTGCCACCTTCCTTTGTTTGTCACCTCTGTCTCGGCGTATATTAATATCATAATGTACTATATCAATGATATGCGAAATTATATATTCCTATATGTTTACTATGGTATTATACCTATAAGCGTTTTCGTTTGCAATACCTTAAATAACAATTTTTACCTCAAGCCCTGAAGTCCATGTAAAAAATAATCCAGCAGTCTCTTTGAAATGCTGGATTATTTTGCAAGATTACCTATACTGTTTTTATCCGCCCTACATATTTTGGACAATCTCCTCACGCTCAGGCATTACGCGCAGCGCGCCTTTTTTTGTGGTGATAAGCGATGCCGCGCTATTTGCAAACCGCAGCATTTCCTTTAAGCCCTCCTCTGTCAGCCCTTCAATCCCGTGCTCCAATACATAGTGCAGCACGCAGCCGCAGAAGGTATCTCCCGCGCCAGTGGTTTCAATCGTTTTTTCGTTGAGCTTTGCGGGCGTTTCAATCATTGCGCCGTTGTAATAAGCACGGCTCCCGTCTTTTCCCATCGACACAAGAATAAGCTTTATCTGCGGGTAGCGCGCCTTTATCCACTCAGCGCCCTTTGTGTAATCCTCCTCGCCTGTAAGCCACGTAATCTCATTGTCCGATATCTTCAAAATATCGCAATACTGCAGACCGCACATCACCTGCTCTTTCGCATCATCAAGGGAACCCCACAAAGGCGGGCGCAGATTGGGATCAAAGGAAATAACCACATTGTTCGCCTTTGCAATGTCAAGCGCCTTTTTTGTCGCCGCACGCACGCCCTCATGCGTCATTGACAGCGTTCCAAAGTGGAAAATCTTCGCGCCTGCAATCAAATCCTCGGGGATTTCGCTCTCAGCAAGCATCATGTCCGCCCCTGGATTGCGGTAAAACGAAAAATCCCTGTCGCCGTCAGGAAAGGTATGCACCAGCGCAAGCGTGGTATGCACGTCCTTGTCCATGCGCAGGTAGTCCGCGCAGATGCCGACCTCCTCTATCGCGGACTTTAACTGTGTGCCGAAAAAATCCTCCCCGACTTTTCCGACAAACGCCGTGCTGTGCCCAAGCTTTGAAAGCATTGCCAGCACATTGCACGGAGCGCCGCCTGGATTTGCCTCAAACAGCGGATTGCCCTGCGCGCTTGTTCCGTTTTCGGTAAAGTCAATCAAAAGCTCTCCCAGCGCCACAACTTCAAAAACCTTCATGTATAAATCCCTCCATCTTTTTACACTAACACTTACGCCAACACTCACGTTAATTCTGTATTTTATACTTAACCAAATCCATATGCACTGTGCCGTCAGCATAGAAGGAAATGCCCTCCGCCTCCTGCTCGGTATAGAGAATGGCGCTAAGCGCCTGCTCGCCGTCGTTTACGAATATCTCCACGCTGAACCTGTCAAGGATTATCCTAAGCTTTAATTTCCCACCGCTGCTGTTTACGCGGCTGCGCCTCTGGTGTATGATTGCCCTTCTTGAGCCTGAAAATTTCCTGTCGATTTTGAGTATAGAGTCGCTCGGGTGAAAGCTCAAAGACGTATAGTATTTTTCATTCTCCGCAAAGTGAATGGCAAACTTCTGATAAACGTCCTGCCCTTCCTCCTGCCTAAGCTCTATTTCCATGTCAATCATACGCCCGCTTACGCCGTCAAGCCTTATCTCATCTGAAAAGACAATATCGCGGTACTCCTTCTTTTCACTGCGCAGGTTTTCAAGCTCACGGACAGGCTTTTGGAACAGTCTGCCGTTTTTTATCGAAAGCTCGCGCGGCAGGCTCATCTGCCCAAACCACAATATATCCTGCTCCCTGAAATTGCAGGTATCCCAGTTCTGCATCCAGCCGATCATCACCCTGCGTCCGTCAGGCGTGAGCATCGTCTGCGGCGCATAAAAGTCAATGCCGTAATCAACCGACTGGTCGTGCTGCTCGGTAAAAACTCCCTTTTCCTCGTCAAAATCACCTATAAGGCAGAGCGTGCCGTTTCCGTTGTGGTATTCAAACTCATACGGGAGCATATCCTGCGGGCTTGTAATCAGCACCCATTTCCCGTCTAATTTAAAGAAATCAGGGCACTCCCACATCTTCCCAAAGCGGTTTTTGTTGGCTATAAGCACATTTTTGTACTTCCACTCAAAGCCGTCCCTGCTTGTAAAAAGCAATATCTGCCCGCTGCCGTCGGCAGGGCGGTTTCCAGCCACGCAGTAATATGTACCGTCTTCACTGCGCCACATTTTCGGATCTCTGAAATCATTTCTGCTGCACCCCTCGGGCAAATCCTTCGTGTCAAGCACGGGATTAAACTCATATTTTTCATAGTCCACGCCGTCGCCCGTGGCAAGGCACTGCGTCTGTATCTCGCGGTACCCGCCGTTGCTCTGCCGCTCCCTCAGCACTCCCGTGTACATCAAAAGCTGCCTGCCGTCAGACAACTCAATGGCGCTCCCCGAAAAGCAGCCGTCCCTGTCATACACCTCGTCAGGCGCAAGCGCCGCAGGAAGATACTCCCAGCGCAGAAGGTCATCGCTTACGGCATGCCCCCAGTGCATAGGCCCCCACTGCAGGTCATACGGGTGATACTGGTAAAACAGGTGATATTTGCCATTATAATACGAAAAACCGTTTGGATCGTTCATCCAGCCTGTGCGCGTGGACAGATGAAAGGCAGGGCGATCCTTGCTGTCTATTAATTTTTCGGAAACCTCCTCATATTTTCGCGCTTCGCGTAATGTTTGACTTATCATAGCAACCTCCATGTCTTTGCCCTGCGCCCGCCGCGCGCCAATATCCAAAGGCAGGGCGGGCGCCAATTTGCTCAAATACCCCACATTGAGCTGCGGGGTATTTGATGTTTCTTCATATTTTAATTACTGCTGATAATATGCGTCAAGATACTTCTGGAAAATCTCAAGCATATCATTAAGTCCGTATGCGTCCAGGCTCTTTAAATATTCGTCCCAGTCGGCGTCTGTAAAGCCGTTCATAATCTATTCAGACCTTGCCGCGTTGATTGTCTTTGTGATGTCCGTCTGGAGGTTTGACAGCTCCTCTGTGTCCTCCTGGCTCATAAATACGTTGGGATAAACATATTTTGTATTCATGTCAGGCGTATAATAATCCTTAATCCAGTCAAGACGGTACTGAGCGTCGTCAGGGCATGTCACATACACGCCGTAATACTCATCCAAAACAGCCAGAGGTCCGTTTACGCTCTCAGCCTCTCTTACTTCTACAGGAGAAGCGTCGCCCAGAGGCGCATGCTGGAGCATATCCTCGCCCTTGTCGTTTTTGCCAAGCACAAAGATGTCAAACTCGTCATCCTCGCCGTATGTACCCCAGTTGTTCTGCGGCGACTGGAACGGATCATACATCTGGTCAAGCCATGCGCATACAAGCGCGGGATTTTTTGCTACAGCGGTTACTACGCATCTGCCGCGGTCATATCCGCTTGTGAATGAGCCGTTTTCGGGAGTGATGTTTCTGGTGTCTGCCGTCAGCGCAGGGAGCGGAACCCAGTCAGTGATGTTGTCAATATTTGCAACGTCCCAGCTAAAGCATACGCCGTAGCGCCCTGATTTGCCCTTTGCAACATATGTCGCCCATTCCTGCGTGAATGCCTCAGGATCGATCAGTCCCTGCTCATACAATGAATGAAGCCATGCAATGCCGTCCTTAAAGCCCTGCTGCGTAGCAGTGCAAATTACCTTTAAATCGTCCGTAACCGCGATATGCCTGCCCTGGTCGCAGTCGCCGTAGCCCTCTCCAAATCCGTTGATGAGGATCGCGGGATCCTGGTTGCCGTCATTTACAATGCACGACATCGGGATAATGCTTCCCTCAATTCCAAATTCCGCCTGCAGCTCTGATGCGTGGTCGCGGAACGCTATCAAGGTCTGCTCAAACTCGTCTACAGTCTGCGGAATATCAAGCCCTAAGAAATCAAGCCATTTCTTATTTATAAAGCTCATATCGCCTACCGTCTGGATTGCCGTCTTTTCAGAGCCAAGCTGCTCAATCCACGGCAGCGCCCATATATGTCCGTCGGGAGCTGTGCTCATAGACCTGTATTCGGGATATTTGTCAAACACTGTTTTGAGGTTTGGCATATAAGCGTCTATGTACTCCTCCAGTGGAATGATTACTCCCTGATCCGCGTATCTCAAAAGGTCGTTGTCGCCAAAGCCCGCCGTAAACACAAAATCCGTCAGCGTGTCAAGATTTGCCATTGCCAGAGTAATCTTATCTCCCCACTGGTCGCCCTGAATAGCTGTCCACTCAATCTCTACATTTGTCTTTTCCTGCAGGCGCTTAAAGATTGTACGGTTGTTCGGATTTGACTCCGTATTTGCGGGATAGCTTATCATACCTGTCAAAGTAGCCTTCTCCGCAAGCGGGAACTGAAGCTCCGCCAGGTCAACCTCCTGCAGCTCGCCCGTATTCAGCTCAGGCTTTTTAGAGCCGCCGCACGCCGTGAGCGACAATATCATGCCCGCTGCCAAAACCATAGCCATAATTCGTCTGAAATTCCTGTTTTTCATACTAATGCATCTCCTTTTTTGTTTTATGATTTTCTCTTTTACACATTTTACATTTACACAATTGCATAAATCCTAGCCCTTTACGGAGCCCGCCATAATTCCGTTGTCAAAATATTTCTGGAAGAAAGGATACATTACCAAAAGCGGAAGGCTCGAGATAATGATTGTCGCGTATTTCAGCAGCTCGGCAAGCTGTGCGCGCTGCGCCGTGCTCTGCATATCCGAAATCATTCCCGACTCGGGCTGGTTCTGTATCAAAATAGCCCTGAGCACAAGCTGTAAAGGCTGTTTTGCCGCGTCGTCAAGGTAAATCATTGCGTCAAAGTAGCTGTTCCACATTCCTACGAACTGCCATAAAGCCAATGTCGCGATAATCGGAGTACATACGGGCAGCAAAATCTTGAAGAAAAACGTCAGCTCATTCGCGCCGTCCACGTCAGCCGCCTCGCGAAGCTCACCAGGTATGCCCTGATAATATGTCCTTGCGATTATCATATTCCACACGCTGAACGCGCCAGGCAGGATAATCGCCCACATGCTGTTTAACAGTCCCATATTGCTGATCAGCAAGTATGTCGGTATCAGTCCGCCGCCGAAAAACATAGTAATCACGAAAATCACGTTGAAGAATTTTCTTCCCCTGAAATCCGCCCTTGACATAGG
>CANQHZ010000121.1 GCA_947623805.1 uncultured Lachnospiraceae bacterium
AGAAATGCGTTGTTGGATTCATGACTTGAAACAAGGAGAGTCTGCATTTGACAATAAGGATGAAAAGAAACGTCCACATAAGATTGTAAAGGGGGTTGTAATACCCAATAAGCAAAAAAATGGAGATAAATATACACGTCAGTGTTGGAATAAAGTTGCTCCATGTATTCATACAAGAAATGATCAGTTGGCTAGTCAAAATACAGTGCATCCTGAAGAAGACAGAGTGTTTTCTATCAGGGAGCTTATGAAGATGATGACAATTCCAGATGATTTCAGATGGATAGATAAGTCATTGGAAGAACTTAATGCTTTGAGTGATAAGAGTAAAAAAATATTGTTGAAGAAAGAAGAAATTAAAATACGACAAAGTATAGGAGAGGCGGTACCAACAGAGATTTTTTATCAGATTGCACTTAACATCAGAAATTTTATGAATCGGGAGCACTTTACAAATATAATGATTAATAAGACTATAGATGAATATAATCTTGTCAATGCGGATAGATTAAAGGAGTTTATCTTAAACAATCCGCTTAATTTGGGAAGTGCTTCGTTGGCTCGCATTGCAGAATTAACAAATTCTAAACGAGAAAATAATGCTGCATATTATACAAATAAGTATATAATTAATGAAATATTTAAACATTTGCCAGTTTTTGAAAAAGATGAGATTAATATTCTCGAACCGTCAGTTGGAGTAGGAAATTTTTTGCCTTTTATTTTTAAGAAATATGAAGAAATAAAAAAGGTTAATATTGATGTGGTAGATATTGATGAAAAGAATATGCAGATTCTTACATTGCTGCTGAGGGAACAAAGAATACCGACCAATGTACGCATTAATTTTATAGTGGCAGATACTCTTTCCTACAAATTTAACAAGAGATATGATTTGGTAATCGGAAATCCTCCGTTTTCAAAACTTAAAGCTAAAGAAGCTGCAAAGTATTTGAAAAACAACATAAATCAAGATACTACAAATACTTTTGAATTTTTTTTAGAAAAAGCGTTGCGAATATCTGATTATGTGGTAATGATAACTCCTAAGGCTTTGTTGAATACGCCAGAATTTATATCTACAAGAGAGTTACTTTCAGAAAAAAAGATAGAATACATCCAAGATTATGGAGAGAATGGATTCAAAGGAGTATTGGTAGAAACAATATGTTTATTTATAGATACGTTAGGGCAACTTAAAGATACGGTTGTTGAGTCAATTACGCTAAAGAAAAGCATGACTCAAAAACAGAAATATATTACAGATAAAAGCTATCCGTACTGGATTATTTATAGAGATGATTTTTTTGACGATATTTCAAAACGATTGGACTTTGATAAGTTCACGGTTTTTAGGGACAGACAGATTACTAATTCCAATACAGTGCAGCAAAAAGGTAATGATTGTATTAGGGTTATAAAATCAAGAAATATTAGTGACGATGGAAAAAAAATTATAGATATTCCAGGATATGATACTTATATAAAAAAAGATAAAGCGGAAGAACTCAGCGCATATAAGTATGTGGGGAATAAGAACGTATATTTGACTCCCAATATGACATATAAACCAAGAGTAATGCGTAATACAGACAATGTCGTAGTTAATGGATCTGTTGCGGTTTTAATTCCAAAAGATGATATTGAATTGACTGATGAGCAGATGGAGTACTTTTCATCGGATGAATATAGGAATTTTTACAAGATAGCAAGAAACTATCAGACACGTTCTTTGAATGTGGACGCAACAAGTGTGTTTTTTTATGGGGTTTTAAAGGAGTGATGTAATGGATGATGTAACAATACAAGAATTTTTAGATAAACATAACTATGATATACGGAAGACACATAATGGACGGTGGATTGATCAAAAATGCACAATGGATGTTGTGTGTCTTGTATCAGACTGTATTGTAGAGTATACCAGTGGAAAGCAGGATAAAAAGTTTACGGTAAAGGATATTTGGTATAATGATTATACAGTTGAAAATGTTCAACGGATTTTTAGTAAGCCAGATCCCACGGAAAAGGCATCTAATGAATACGATAAATATTTTGGACAGCCGATTAAATTACTTGATGCTGCGGGGGTAATTTATGGAGAAAAAAGTGGACGAGGGTACATTTACTCTATTGTGGATAAGGATATACTTGAATATATTAGTTTTCGGGAGAGGAATAGCTACAATTTCCTGTGTTTGTATATAGAAAAGGTACTTAAAGATAGTGGGATTTACAGAATGTTTGAGTACTTTTTTCGTATACAGGACAAGAATAGTTTTAAAGAATTAAAAGATGCTTATACAACATTTACAATACAGAATACTCCGATTAATGGTGTAACGGAATGTGGACGTATTTTCACAAAAGTATTGAACCCTCTTGCTTGTAAATACAAGAAATGTGGAACAGAAAAAGGGCATCTATCAAGAGATATAATTACACAGGATATGATTTTGTATAATCAGAGAAATTGGAGAGATATTTTATCTGAGAAGCCCAAAGATATGACGAGAGTTGATTATGAGATTACATTGCCTCATCCGGATGAAGATTATATGACAACATATCGTATTAATAGGGCTAAACGCAATCTGCGGCGCTTTAATGTTAAATATCGCGGTGGAAAGACAGAACTATATGATGAAAAACATAGCATAGATCCAGCAACCCAAATGCATCATATTTTTCCTGTGAATGAGTTTCCGTCAATTGCGGATTATTTGGAGAATTTGATAGCATTAACTCCTACACAGCATTTCGCATATGCGCATCCAAATAATAATACGCAGTACATTGATAGAGCATATCAATATTTATGTTTAGTAGCGAAGACTGGAACAATCAGAGAGAATTTGATTGGGAAGAAGCAAGAACCTATTATTTACGATTTTTATTTATATCAGACAGTATTAAATACTGGTTTGGAAACGGATGAATTTTTTGAAGTTCAAGAGATGGATTTTGAGGGATTATTAAACCGGATTGAAAAATATTATTAATAGAAGGAGTAATGAAAATGGTAAAATTAGATTGGGGTAAAGGTATAGGGCTGCATTTTAAAAATAAAGAAGAATACTATGAAACATTAGGTTTCTTAACGAAGAGAAGTAGACCTGTAGATATATATACGCATGACAATGGTAGAAGTGGGGCATGGGGAGGTCAGGGGAAATTGGAAACACATGTTGGTACTAATGCGTTACCAAGACCGCTAAGAACCGCATTTGAGCAATCAGGAGATGCAAGACTAAGTGTGACAGATTATGTTTTAAATTTGAGGAATCATAGATTTACCATTCAGCAAGATTTTACAGGAAATAGATACACATATCATTTATTCCCCGAATCTGTAGATGCTGTTGTAGCGAGCATAGAATCAGAGATATATGTGGAAGACTTTTTTAGAGGCTATAATTGGTAAAGGAGAAGATTATGGGTATAGTAAATTTAGTACAAAATGTTGATAATCAAATTATTCAAATTAGGACTAAGAGCTTAGATGTTTCGTTTAATGAATTGTATGATATGTATAAGGATGGGGAGTTAGCAATTGCGCCAGATTATCAACGGTTATTTCGCTGGAATGAAGAAAAACAATCAAGATTTATTGAATCATTAATATTGGAGATGCCTGTTCCACCAATATTTGTGATTGAAACTGATAATGGTGTATATGAGTTAATTGATGGTTTACAAAGAATATCCAGTTATTTGCATTTTAGAGGAGAGAAATTGGGAGACGAAAAGAGAGAACCGTTAATTTTGAATGGTTGTGACATTGTTGAAGAATTAAATGGTTTATCTTATGAGAATCTCCCAAAAACATTACAGATAAAGATAAAGAGAAGTTTTGTACGAATGGAGGTAATAAAGAAAGAAAGCGAAAAAAGTCTGAAATACCATATGTTTAAGCGGCTAAATACAGGTGGAGAGTTATTGTCAGATCAAGAAATTAGAAATTGTACAATTAGGTTACTGAATTCTGATGCTCTTACATTTATTGAGGATTGTAGCCATAATGAAGATTATAAAGCTGTAATTAGGAAAATTGATGAAGAAAAAATTAATAAGAAAGTTGATCAGGAATTAGTATTAAGATTTTTTGCCTTAAAGAATGATATTGAGCATTATAAATTTCCAGTTGCAGAATATTTGACTAATTATTTAGAAAGAATAACTACGCAAGAAATTTTCTTTGATTATATTGAAGAGAGAAAAATATTTGATAATACGTTTCGAATCATTAATTTAAATTTGGGAGATTCTGCCTTTTCAAGTATTTCTAAAACACAAAATATAAAAAATGATTTTGTAACATATTTGTTTGATGGAATTTCCATTGCAATTGCAAATTTAATTGATAAAATAGATATGCAAAATAAAAATGTGAAAATTGAAGAAAAGGTACATGATATTAAAGTGGGTTTGGAATTGCAATCTTATAAAACAGGTACGTTGAACAGCTTAAACAAACGAATTGAATTATTTAAAGAAGGGGTTGAAAGCGTAATTGACTAAGGATGAATTGAGAGAACTTATGGAGGATGAGTTATTATGGCGATTTGAGGAAATAAATTTTTTTAAAAGCCAATTGTTGAATTTGAATGGAGAGGATGAAAAGAAAAAATATCGAAAAAGCATGGTTTTAATTCTATATTCTCATTTGGAGGGATTTATAAAATCTGTCTTAGGAAATTATGCCCAGTATTTAACGGAATTGCGAAAAAAACGTGAGGAATTTGATTATACATTAATTGCAACAAGCATGAATGCGGAATTTAAGGCATATGACAATAAAAATAGCAAAAGTCCTTTGTTTAATAATAAAAAAGTCCCAGCAGATTCTTCAATACACGGATTATATAGAAGAGTAAATTTACTGGAGAGTAGTTCAAATTTATTGAGCCAACCATTGGTTATAGAAGATAGTGCAATTGATACAGAGTCTAATTTATGGTATATTGTTCTACAAAAAAATTTGTTCAAATTGGGAATGCCAACAGATATGTTTGAAGAATACAAAAATGATATTGATAATTTAGTTAATAGACGAAATACTATTGCACATGGTAGAAAAACTGACGGTGTGACAGAAACTGAGTATAAGAAATGGGAAAATATTGTAAAAGATATTATGGAAAGCATTGTTAAAAAAATTTATTTTTATGCTAATAATGAAAAGTACTTAAGAGCATCAAATGAGTAACATACATAATTAGGAAATATATAAGGCAGTTGAGTATGGCAGAGAGCAGCAGAAGAAAATACTGAATGACAAGAGAGAACGCTTTGCTGAAGCTCTAATGGAAAAAATTACATCTTTAATTTTATAGAGGAATTTTTCAAAATAATTTAAAAAGACTTTGGTTACAAAAATTAATTATTTTGAGTGGTGTAAAGTATTTTTGGGTTTTATAGGAAATTCCGAAGTTCGGAAAGAATATAAAAAACAGGCGTTTGTTGAACATACGTTAGATAAACGACTATTCAGCGTATTCCAAATAGAAGATACAGTGTCAGAAGATATAAAACCTTTCCACACCAGTCGCGTTGTCAAACAGAGCATCTTTGTAAAAAATAATTCATATCGAGAAAGTCATTCTCACTCACACGGCGAATATTCTCAGAATCATGTTTTGTGTCGGATAATTCATGTATTTTTTGTGCAGTTTCTCTAAGAAAACGCTGATTAATTCGTGCATTTCCTCATGATTTTTGATATAATATAAATATCAACTGAAAGGTCATGTACTTATGAATCAATTAACATTTTCTGATATGGAATACTCCAACCGCAGGAAGAAAACTAGGCGTGAAGAATTCCTTGATGCCATGGATGAAATCATCTCCTGGTCATACTGGGTAGAAATGATCCGCCCATTTTATTTTGCTAACAGGATCGGACGCTAACCTATTGGTATTGAAACCATGCTCCGCATGTATCTTATGCAGGTTTGGTTTAATCTGTCCGATGATGGGGGCGAGGATTCCATCTACGACGGTTATGCCATGCGTTCATTTATGCACATAAATCTCAATGAACAGCAGGTACCAGATGCGACCACCCTGCTTAAGTTCAGGCATATGATTGAAACAAATAAAATTGGCGGGAAAATTTTTGCCGATGTCAGCAACCGTTTCGATAAGGCAGGCCTTATCATGAACGGAGGCACTATCGTTGATGCAAGCCTTATGGCGACATCAAAATCCACTAAGAACTGGGATGACTGGCGTGATCCTGAAATGCATCAGACAAATAAGGGCAATGAATGGTACTTCGGAATGAAAGTACATGCCAGTGTAGATGCAGGCAGCGGATACGTTCATACAATAACTGGTACACCTGCCAATGAGCATGATGTTTCAGAGACCGCAAACCTCATCAGGGAAGATGAGAAAAAATCCAAGACAGATTTCCGTGTAAACAAACGTCCGTCCAGCCTCAAAATGGCGGAAGATTTCAAAGGTCTTAACTGGGACAGGAAAATGGAACATGCAAAGTTCGCGATCCGCTATAAAGTCGAGCATCCGTTTCTAATTGTAAAGAAGCAGATGGGATACTCAAAAGCTGTATATCGAGGGATTGACAAAAACATGAACCGATTCCATATGCTGTTTGCCAGTGCAAATCTATTAATGTGCAGTAGGGTTGGCAGAATAAAGGATTTTGTTGGGTGCATGGTATAACCGCGCCCATTTTGAGGAAACATCCTCAAAAAAAGGGATAAATAGCAAGGCTATAACAGGTATATGAGGTTAAAATCCTCTTGGTTTTTATAAAAACTTGACACACTGGGATAATGCTGAGAATAAGGTTAATTAATCAGCTTTCAAAGGGTTACAGCCGAAAGCGGAGAGGATGGCGGTATGCCACTGATTAAAACTTCTGTAAAAGAGATGCTTTTACGGGAGATGGCGCGGAAAAGCTTTTTGTCGGACTCTCGGTGTCGGGCGTTTATGTTGCCATAACGGACATTTTATAATGCTTTGAATGCCGTTAGACGCTGCTGTGAAAGACCTGATTATCAGCTTATAATCACCATTATCAAGATTTTGATAAGGAACGGTCATTTCTGCTTTCCCATCAGCATAATCAAACATTTCCGTTGGCAGGCTGTCAATGACAGTTTTTCCGTTTGAATCAACAATTTTATAGTCATTCAGTTTCAGGCTGTCAAATGCCGCATACGGAAATGCTGAGGGATTGACTGCTTCTGCAACGACAGTTATTTTTTCGGCATCAGCCATAACAGATACCTTTATTTCATTTGCAGCCTGTTCATATTTTGTTCCGACAACAGCGCCGTCATATCGGATAATATCCTTAAAAAAGCCATGGTAAGCTGCGCCTGTTTATCCCATCATTATTGCAGCCCTAATTTGGTGCGCCCAGTGCCAAACAGCAGCGAGGCGACTTCGTCAATGTCGAGGAAATTCTTAAACCTAAAGGTATCAATTATTTCTCCGTCAGTCTGCGTTTCGCCCATATGGCTGATATTCAGGTCAATGATTTCGCCGCTTTTCATCGCGACACCGTTCAAATCAATCTCATTCCTAAGTCCGGCGTTTATTGTGTACAGCTTGTCGATTGCGGGCTGGAAGCTCTGCAGATCGTAATGTATGACAACTGACAAAGGCGTGATTTCAACCTTATTCACAGTCAACGGCACATCAGCGATGGAAAGCCCGTCATCAGGCTCATAGGCGAGCGCCTGTCCTTGTATGTCCGTGACTGGAATACTGAAAGTCCACGGTCCTTTGACTGTTTTGGAGCCAGCCCCATTTTCATTGCAGCAGACAAGATTGCTTAATGTTATAGTCAGGCTGTTGTCCGTGAAATCATAGCTGTGATTGATACTGTCAAAGCTGAAATCAATATAGAACTGGCTGCTTTTCCTGCGGTCTTCGCCTGATGAAAAAAATGCGTGGCTGACACCGTTTATGGGACTTTTCTCGGACAGCCGTACATCAGCCGATGACGGGTTTTGTGTTGAAAACAGCGATGTATCGGCGTTTGAAATCTCTATACCGCTAAAAGAGCTGAAGCCGTCAAAAACAGTTTTGTCAGAGGAGGCTTCAAACAGCAGGTATATATAATCTGCATCATGCACGGCATGCATAGGCGTAATCGTGATGTCGCCAGCCGTGGCGGGTGCTGACAGGACGCTGACTATGCCTGAATCCTCCATTTTTTCCTGAAGCTCAGCCGAGGGCGAGCCGAATATCCTAAGCAGCCGCTCATTCCACTGAAAATGTTCGGCGGCAAACGCTGTCGCGCCTATGACAAGCGTAAATGCAGCCGCAAGCGCCGCGGCTTTCGAAAGCTTTGGCAGCTTGTGCCTTTCTTTTGAAATAGTATTTTGCGCAGCGCTGTTTTCCCTTTCTTTTATCTGTTCCAATGCTTCAATAACTTTTGCATGCACTTCCTCTGGAACGTCAATTTGTTTTTGTTTTCTGTATGCCTTCATAATAATAAATACCTCCTCAGATTAATTTTTCCTTCAAAAGCTTTCTGCCACGGTGGAGCCGCACCCGTATGCTGCCGTCGGACACTCCTGCGATTTGAGCGATTTCCTTTGTTGAGTAGCCACCGATATAGTGAAGCATAAGCGGCAGCCTGTATTCGTCGTCAAGCCGTTCAAGCTCGTAATATAGCTCTGAAAAATCTGCCTGTTCCGTGCGTGTGCCAGCGGACATCAGGTTTTCGGCGTAATCGTCATAGGAAACGGCAGCGTGCCTGTCAAGGCTGCGCAGCAGGTCATAACACTCGTTTATTAAAATCCTTGTAATCCATGTCTTGAAATATCGTTCCTCCTTGAGCGTGTCCAGTCTTTCATATGCGGACAGGATTGCGTCCTGCATGGCGTCTGCGCAGTCAGCGTCGTTTTTGAGTATGGAGCGCGCGACGCGGTAAAGGCTTGGCTCGGTTTCAAGGACTTTTTTGGCAAATTCCTCGCCCGACATAGCTGTGTTTTTTGCCGATTTTTTCATATTTGGCGATACACCTCCTTTTTGGCGCTGCAGTGCGCTGATATGCGGTTTGGCAGTTTTAAGCTTACCGCAATCAGGACTGTTGCGCAAGCAATGAAATTTGATATGGTTTAAATGAGCAGATCTTGTAAAGCTTTACACTATTTAGACGGATTTGGACAGGGAAATGTTACAAAGGGGAGGTAATTATTTTTCATAAAGATTTTCAAGGGTGAATTAAAATGTGACCTTTGGCGGAATAAGTTTTCGCTTGAGGTATCAGTTTTATGGTAGGAGTGCAACCTGTAATTGCGGGAACAAAGAAAAAAGCACCTTCCGGGTGGTAGAACTTTCGGCTGAATAGAGATATATTATTATCAATGCATGGCTGTGCAAAATGATAAGGAGGAAGTTTTATGAGTTTTGGCAAAAATTTGCAACACCTGAGGCGTATGTGCGGAGAAATTACGCAGGAGGCTTTGGCGGAAAAGCTTAAAGTCAGCCGACAGACCGTTTCAAAATGGGAACTTGACCAATCAACGCCCGAAATGGATAAAGCCATTGAACTTTGTGGGCTGTTCAACTGTTCTCTGGACAATCTGTTTCGTGAAGAGATGGGCGGCTATGACGACGCATACACGAACCTTCACGTGGAAACTGTTCAGGGATTTCGGTATGTAAAGCATGCAGTGATAAGCGACGATCCCGAAGGGGACGCCATCAACTGGGTGTTCAACATTGCCGCGACAACGGCGTGGAACATCCCCGGGTGATCGGGTGGGACTTTCCGTATGTTTCTTTGGAGCAGATAAATGTTTACCATATGCACGGCTATGAGGCTGCATGGATTCTGCCTGAAGGCGTAACGCCGGAAGGAGCGGAAATCAAGGAGCAGAAGGCTCACAAATATGCCGCGATCCACATCCCCGAACCTTTCAAAAATCCTTTTGTGATTATTCCTAACGCATATAAGACATTAATGGAATATATGCGTATCAACGGTTTGGAGCGTACGGACAAAGAGGTGATCCCGTGCTTTGAGACGGACGGTGATACCATGGATGTATACATTGCCTGTGTATAGTTATTGCTAGGGGAATTATGGTATAATGTTAAATGCCGAGTGGGCGACCGCTTGACAATCGGGAGTTGGAGGCAATTTATGGATATATTGAAAATAAAGAAAGTAGACAAAGGTACAGCCTTAGCAGATATGCTAATATGTTTTGTTGAAAATTTCTCATGGGAAGATGTAAAAGACCATATGTTAGGTGAACTTCGGGCATGGACATTTACGGATTGGGAAACCCCGTTTGTGGCAATCGTAAATGATCAGATTGTAGGAACAACATACATCAGGAAGAAAGACTATTATCCGTTACCTGAAATATATCCATGGGTATCAGATGTTTTTGTATCGGAAGATTATCGTGGACATAGAATTAGCGAAAAACTAATTGCCTTTGCAAACGAGTATGCAAAGG
>CANQHZ010000122.1 GCA_947623805.1 uncultured Lachnospiraceae bacterium
CCATGCTATTTATGTGAAACAGAATTTTCATAATAAAACTCACTCATTTTCCTTGCCTGTTCTTTTATGTCAAAGCCAGCAGCTCTTACATCATCGCTTCTTGACCGCCTGTCCGATATGTCTGTATCGAGTATCTCGTCCGCCCATTCAGAAGCAGGGATGTCTATACTCTTAAATTTGATTAAATCCGTGACTGCCGCCTGCCGTGTTATCCTGTCGGATAAAACACAGTGCAGACCGCTTGCCTGAGCCTCTATAGCAGTCCCCGGAAGCCCCTCGTAAAATGACGGGAGAAGAAAAAAATCAAATGCCTGATAATAATTATATATATCCCTCTGCCTGCCCGCAAATATCACGCAATCACCAATTCCCAGCTTATCCGCCTTTAGCTTTATCTCATCCCTGAGAGGTCCGTCACCTACAAGGAAAAGCTTTACATGTTTGTTTTTCTTTACGCATTCACTTAATATTTCAAGCATATATGCATGATTTTTTACCAAATCGAAACGTCCCACATGACCTATAACAAAGTCATTTTCAGATATGCCCCATTTCGCTCTTATCCTGCGGCGCATATCTGCGTCATAGCTAAACTTCTCCGTATCTATCGCATTTGGGATAAACTCTACTTTCCCTATATTTTTTCTCCCGAAAACCGCCTCCGACGCCAAATCTGAGCATGAAAAACAACTGTCACACTTATAAGCCAGCCTGCTTCTCAAAAGTCTAGTGATATAACCTTTTATTCCTTTATCTACTCCCGCACTTCTGGCGTGTGCTATGGTATACGCGCTACAATATTTTTTCGCAAGTGGAAGATAAATGGCTGCCGTGCTTGTCATATGCCCATGGACTATACGTATCTCCGGGTGCGCCTTAAAAAAGCGTTTCCAGCTCTTTTTATAACTGAAATAATTGTACAGTCTAAAACGCGGCATACAATATACATGTGCTCCAAGGCTCTCCGCCTCATCCTGATACGCGCCTCTTTCCGCCATATGCTGCACAAAATCAAACTGTATCTTATCTCTGTCAATGTTTCTGTATAAATCCATTATGCGGCTCTCCGCCCCACCTATGTTCAATCTCCCTACTACTTGCAAAACCCTGACTGCCTGAGACACCGTTATCTCCTTTCTGCCGCCTTTTCAAAAAAATTCTCATACCACTTAGACAGGCTCTTTATATCATATCCTTTTCGTGCAATGTTTTCATACTGGCATGTGCGGTCATGGGGTTTTGCCATTTCTACAGCTTTTTTCGCCCAAACTTCAGGAGAATTTTCAATACTTTCCATCTCAACAAGATTTTCGGTCACTATAACATCAGAAGTGATTGTGTCCGATATAATACACGAGAGCCCTGATGCTTGGGCTTCTATGAGTGTCAGAGGAAGTCCCTCATAAACAGAGGGAAAAATAAGTACATCAAAAAATGACATAAGCTTATGAACATCCTTTCGTGCACCGGTAAATATCACCTTATCCTGTATGCCCAGTTCAGCCGCCTGCCTTTCAATTTCAGGTCTTAAATCTCCCTCTCCGACACAGAAAAATGCCGCATTATTGTCAAGTTTCGCAATCTCAGCATATATTTTCAAAAGGAATTTATGATTTTTAGTCGCGGAAAAATTTCCTATATGGCAATATATATTTCTTCCCTGCATACCAAATTCCCGGCTTATCTCCTCGCCAGTCTGGGCACTATACGTAAATTTTTCTATATTTACAGCATTGTGGACTATCCTGTAGCTTCCATTCTTAAACATCCATTTGCCCGCATTATCAGAACAGGCAAAGCGCTCGTCAACACATTTATTTATAAACAGTCTGCCTATTTTGTGAATCAGCAGCATTGAATCCGTTTCGGTATGTGAATGGCATATCACCATGGCTTTTGCCCTTTTTGCCACCCATAACTGCGGTACCACCAATGCGTTTGCCGTGTGCCTTATCACGATTTTATAGTTTTTTTCCTTAATTATCCGGTATAAACTCCTTATATTTTTTAACGGATTTCGCGTAAGCCTGGGAAGCTCATATACGATGCCGCCCATTTCCTTTATTTTTTCCGTATAATCGTTTTCCTTTATCATATGAACGGCAAAATCAAACTGTATGCGACTTCTGTCTATGTTCTCATACAGATTCATGATAAAATTTTCCATTCCACCCGGATACATTGCACCGACTATGTGCAGCACCCTAATCTGCTCCGCCATACCGCTATCCTCTCATACCAACCAAAATCCGCTTTGACACAGCCAGCATATATTCAACCTTACTGCCAAAAAATCCTCTTGATACAGGCGCTACCCTTAAATAATCCCCATACGAAATCATATCTTTCCCATGTTCTTCAAACAGCCGCTCATAAAAAGCCTTGTCCGCGTCGTTTATCGTATTTGCGTGAATTACCATTGTCGTATAGCCTTTGCTTTTTTTCAGGCTGCGACTCAGCTTAAATGAAATGGGATAAAAAGTCATGCCGTTGTATATATACGGTTTACTTCCAAAGCCATCGGTAATTTTAGTAAATCCAAGCTCTTTCAATGCTTTCAGCGTATTCCTGTCATACGAGTGCGCCGGCGCCATAAATATGTCTGTAACAATGCCGTTCTTTTCAAGTATTCTTTTGCCATATTCAAGCTTTCTATACTGTTCATCATAAGGAAGTCCGGCAAACTCGGAAAATTTGTTGAGAGGAAACATACCACCCTTATCGGTACAGTAAAGATGATTGCAGCCATGCATGGCAATACAGCAGCCTTTTTTTTCAAGCTTCCTTATTTCCTCAAAGAAATCCTCGCGCGGCACATCTTTTTTTAAATTATCGTCCATATTTTCAGGCACAATTCCGATTAACGGCATAACCTTGTTTTTTTCAAACAGCTCCTGAAAGAACCGGAAATTTCCCCAATCCATATCAGGTGTTATGTCATCCATTCTTATGCTGATTTTCATAAATTCGCCTTATACCAGTCTATCGCGAGAGCGATACCTTTCTCAAAGTCATACTCCGGGTCATAGCCCAAAAGCTTGCGCGCCTTTGATATGTCCGCATTTGAATGTTTTATGTCGCCCGCACGGTCAGGGCCGAAATTCGGCTCCACATCCTTGCCCAGCGCCTTGCATAGGTCATAATATATGTCTATCAGGTATTCCCTGCCACCATAAGCAATATTAAACGCCTCGCCTGCCGCCTCACTCGGTGCAAGACATGCCTTGAGATTTGCCTCGATAACATTGTCGATATACGTGAAATCTCTCGACTGCCTGCCGTCGCCGTTTATCGTCGGCACTTCACCGTTGAGAAGCTGTTTGATAAACTTCGGAATTACCGCGGCATACGCGCCGTTCGGGTCCTGTCTGCGCCCAAATACGTTAAAATATCTAAGGCCATATGTGTCGAGACCGTAAAGCTTTTTATACAATTTGCCATATTCCTCGTTTGTCCGCTTTGTGAGCGCATATGGCGAAAGCAGATTGCCCTCCTGCCCTTCCTTTTTAGGCAATACGGGGTGGTCGCCATATACTGATGAACTCGACGCATAGACAAATTTTTTTACACCGTTCTGCCTGGCGGCTTCCATCATATTGAGTGTACCCATGATGTTATTCTGCTCATAAAACAACGGCATCTCTATACTTCTCGGCACTGACCCCCATGCTGCCTGGTTCAGCACAAAATCAACGCCCTCACAAGCTTTCATGCAGGTATCCAAGTCCTTGATATCGCCCTTAATAAATGTATAATTTGCCCTGTCCGACAGCAGCTTTACGTTTTCTTCCCTGCCTGTAGACAAATCGTCAAGGCATCTTACGCTGTAACCCATATCAGTGAGCGCTTCACAGAGATTGGAGCCGATAAACCCCGCCCCGCCAGTCACCAGAAATACACTGTTTTCATCAAATTTCAGGTTTTTGTATCCCATCTTTTCCTCCGTTTCCACTATTCCCGCACTGTTTTTTGCACTGTTCTATATCTTGCCAGCTCTACGATTTCCAAAACACCCGCTATATAAAACAGCGTCGTATTATAAATCATATACCTCGAAATACACTGTATCATCAATGCCGTGGCGCATACATTGCCAACAATCGTCAGCAAAGTCACAGCCATAAACGCCGCCGCCCTACTCCTCGGATTTTTGCGCCATAATATTATTGTCAAAACCACAGCCGCCGCATAAACAGCCGCCGCATACCACACCAACAGCCAATACTCATATGAAACGCTCCTCACAAAACCAAGCGCTATTATATTGATATAATTTGCGGCATATTTAAAAACAACTCGCGGCATCAGGTAATTTGAAAGCTCAGTCGCCAAATCGTCAAGCGCTATTATAAACTCATCAAACGTATCCGCATATATGCCTTTTGTTTCGCCGATATAATCACGCGACATTTCGTTAAAATAAATAAAATTTAACTCGTCATGACAGTGTTCATGGTGCTCCGCGCGTTCTATTATACCGCCCTCGGCATATTTATAATTCATTTCATCCTCATCGGCCGCGTCATACATTTCGTAAAAGAGCTCCCTCAGCTTTTCATCCTCTATCGCCTCCGCGTCCTCCCTGTCTGTCACATAAAGGATATTCGCAAATGACATTGCCTTTCCGGATGCGGTATCCACAAAAAGACCGCTCTCACAATAATTATACACACGCACCAAAACTGTCCTGACGCCAAACGCCAATATAAACATAAACAAAATCAGCAGCCATCGCTTTGCCGCAGCTTTTAACCTGCTGCCTCTCTCATTCACCCTGCGCATACTCAGATACTCTACAAATACCATAACCGTCGTCACGACGAACCATACCACCAGCAGTACCATCATCTGTCCGCGTATAAGAGAAATAAAAAGGAAAAAAAGCAGCGCCGCAATGCTGTCCTTTCCCAGCGGCTTTGCAAGCCAGACCGCATTAAGCAGGCACAAAAACGCCAGCGGATACACAGAATATGCAATCCCCTCTGTCATAAGAGAGTTGGTAATCATCAGATGTGTTCTTGCAAACACAGGCGTCATCAAATGCGGCATAAGCTGTATCAGCACAAAGAGCAGAGAAATAGGCATATTCAACTTAAATTTTTTGCGCAGAATGATGACAAAAGCCGTATTCGCCACAGCGGCAAGAATATTCTGCACCATAATTATAAGCCGATAATATCCCTCTGGCGATATAAATCGCAGTACCTGAATAAGCAGCGCATAGACAGGCTCCCGCATCACAGTCTGTTCTTCGTATTGCAGCGTATCTCCTGTATAAATCGGCTCTCCCGTTATAAGCAAAAAGCCAAAGAAAAGTGTAAATATTACGCCAATCAGAATGTTTTCCTTATTCCTCTTACAAACGCCAATAAATATATCCCGCATTTATATATTCCTTCTTGTCGAGTATGCCCTTTAAATCCGTCAGTACCTTTTTATGTCTGTTGCTGTAAAGCGCATCTATGTCTGACATTTTGAGAGCCTTGTATCCCTCGTGTGCTACGGCAAGTATCACGGCATCGCAATCCTTTATATCCCCAAAAGGAGTGAACTCTATGCCATAAAGCCGTTTTGCCTCATCGGAATCGGCATTGTCGTCCGTAACCTGAGCCGTAATCCCATATTCTTTCAGTTCATTATAAATATCAATAATCTTTGTATTTCTCGTATCAGGACAGTTTTCCTTAAAAGTGAAACCAAGGATTGCCACTTTCGCACTCTTTACGGGTATATCCGCCTTGATAAGATTTTTTACAAGATTTTCAGCCACATACTTGCCCATGTCATCATTTATACGACGCCCCGAAAGTATGATTTGAGAGTGGTATCCTAGTTCCTCCGCCTTGTATGTCAGATAATACGGGTCAACGCCTATGCAGTGTCCGCCCACAAGCCCCGGCTGAAAATTAAGGAAATTCCACTTAGTACCCGCCGCCGCAAGGACAGATTTTGTGTCTATACCCATCTTGTTAAAGATTATAGACAGCTCATTCATAAATGCTATATTTATGTCTCTCTGGCTGTTCTCTATAACCTTCGCGGCTTCCGCCACCTTAATAGACTCGGCGCGGTACACGCCTGCCTCAACTACAAGCTCATATACTTTTGCCACCTCGTCAAGCGTTTCATCGTCCATGCCCGAAACAATCTTTGTGATGGTCTCAAGTCGATGAACCTTATCGCCGGGATTTATACGTTCAGGAGAATATCCGATTTTAAAATCAGTCCCGCATTTTAATCCCGATTCCCTTTCAAGAATGGGCACGCATATATCTTCCGTGACACCCGGATATACCGTAGACTCAAATACCACAATCGAACCCTTTGTGAGATTCTGCCCCAGAATACGGCTTGCGCCCTCCACAGGTGTCAGGTCAGGAGTGTGGTCGTCATTTACAGGCGTTGGGACAGCTACTATATGGAATTTAGCCTCTTTCAGTCTTGACGGATTGGAAGTAAAATCCACGGTCGTATTTTTAATGACTTCATCGCCCACCTCGTTTGTAGGGTCTACACCTGATTTATACAAGTCGATTTTTGCGGCATTAAGGTCAAAACCTACAACGTCAATCTTTCTTGCAAACGCTACGGCTATCGGCATTCCTACATATCCAAGCCCGACCAGCGAAAGCTTTTCCTTTTTACTTACAATATCATCATATAAGCTCATTTTCATTTCCTCCATATGTTTTTATATATTGCCTTACGGTAAAATCAAGGCAGCACAATTTCTTATTATTAATGCTTGGCATGCAATATCATATCACCAAATACCGGACGTCCATATTCATAGCTAACTCCCTCGTCTATGCTCCACCCCTTACATCCATACAGGCTTTCCACATAGTTCATGATTTCGTAAGGAAGTATTTCCCCATTTCTAACATAACACGTTCTGCCGCGATTTCCATTCATAAATACAACATCACTAAACAATTCATTGTTATTAAGCATTTCTTTCACTAACGCAAAACGATTATCGTAATAGTATTTTAAATATTCTCTTTCCTCATCAAACGTGGTATACGACGGATTAGGCCAGTCAATCCATGTACGCTTATAACAGGCTTTGTCCATCTTAACCGAATCCTTAATATAATTATATTCATATTGCCAAAAACCATCAACATAATCTTCCGATATGGCAGTCATTCTAATATTAAACATATTTACTACTTCATTTTTAAACTGCTCGTTTTTTATCAGTTCTTCGCACAACCCGTTATCAAATCCGTTAAGGTTTATAAACTTCCCTCTTGTGTCATTTCCAAATGCCAGGTCATAATCCCACACGGGTCCGGCATACAGCTTTGTTTCATCTTTGTCAGAATCTATATAATAAAATGTGCTATAATTATTTGCATCAACATTATTTGTCAGTATATCTAATATATACATTATCGCAAATGAATCAGTGTCAATATATTCCTTTAGGCATTCATATTTTTCAGCAGAATCGCAATCTTCTATCAGCCTCTCCACTTCCATCATATAACCGCGTATATAATCCAATTGATTTTTGGAAACCTTTTTAGGGCTTTTAACCTCATATATGCCATAGTCTGATGTGAAATAACAATCCTCATCATTGATTCGCAAGTTATCCGACCCTACTATGATATTATTCGCCTCAATAAGATACCCCGTTTCATAGTCCGGCTCCTCTGCGAAATTGTAATATCTGCAGCCTTCTTCATCCATCACCTCAGCCATACGCCACAGCTCACTATATTCATCGTTGTTTTCAATATTTGGTACAGTTATATCCACGCGGTTTTTACCCGTTTCAACTTTTTCACATATAAGATAATTTCCCGCATACTCATCATTAAACCACACATCCGCATATTCCGCCTCTATCGCATATCGCAATCCCATCTGCCTTGCTATATCATATACAAGCTTGTTTCTCATAAAAGAACCATCATATGCGTTCGCCTGCAATATCCACTTGACAGCAGGCGCCATTGACAACAGCCCCTGGTCCGAACTAAAGCTAATCTGATATGTTTTTTTGTGGGGGGTGGTGCTTGTATTGCCATGCAGCTTGATTTCATCGAGAATACCCGAATTTTCAATACTTCCGTCTTCATTTATACAGATGAGCTCCCCCGGCTCGGTATTTGTCTTTTTTTGATTTATAAAATCCATTGTTCCGTTTGCCGTGGAAATAAATATAGCGGGAAGATTACTTGATTTCATGATGCATAAATTATACTGCCGCTGCACGTTGTCTTTTTTTATTTCAATCCTTGCGGAATCATCATAATAACCGTTTATTTTATCCCCACTATGCAGAGCCTTGTCATTTACGGACACATCATAAATTTCTTCATCAAAATTTATAATAAGGCTATCCAAATCGCAGTATGATGGCAGAAAAAAGCAACAGTTTTCTCCCTGCCTGTACAATTTTACGTTTTGGCAGATGCTGTCGGATACTGGCAGACACAACTCAATATCTTCATAGCCTTCTTCACTCACATCGTTTACAGCATCCTCTTGCCCCTCATTTGATTCAGTTTCAGTAAGATTATTTTTTATGCCATTGCTAAAATTAACCCTACTGTATATTATACAGAATATAACGATACTGACAAGTGCAAATATGCAGCAAATATTTATAACATATCTTTTTATAGTTTCTCGGTCCATCAATAATCCACCTAAACCCCTAAAACAGTATCCAAATATTCCATTCGGGAAATCATATATTTTTTCAGGACATCATAGTGATATCCAAACCAATCACCGTCACACCTTTTCCCCAATCCAGTTTTCACAATATACTCTTTATATTTCTCCATCAAAAGCAAAATATTTTCGGTAGACAGTTTATCCTGCCTTAGCCTTGTCCACTCCTCAGCACACAGTCCCGACAGCTCATTATCCCAATACTGCCTGCTGATTCCCATATCATCCAAAGTAAGCATCATTCTGCTGGCATCGCCATAAACAAGGTAATTCAGCTTATTATCAAATCCCCCCAAAGCATACTCTATCCTATTAGGCATAATCATCCACTGGCATGAATCATTGTCAACAGAATTATATGCGATGGCAAAATCATCTTTAACATTTGAGTACGCATATACAGCCTGCACAAACAACACATATCTGCCTATCTCTGATGCACTCATTTTATCCACCAGACTACTAATGTCCGTTTCCGAAATATCCTCTGCATCCTCAACTGTCCAGTTATCATCAAGTCCGAGATAACCACGTGTCAGTTTAGGCGTCAAGAGATAAAGCCCTTTATACGTATGGTTTACCACAAGCTCAACAAATCTGCATTGCCTCTGCGCGCCCGAATCCTCATTCATTATATTCCATATGTCATATGCCAAAAGCGCACGCATCAAACTTCCATCATTTTGCGACACCTTATACAGCTTCCAGTTATTATTTTTACCTAAGCCAAGAAGCGAAAGCTTTTTTTCTTCCTCAAAAGACTTTTTCATAAGCTTCACAGAATATGTGTCTGAATTTGGATTATGTTTGACATACGCCGCCGATGTCCTTACACTCAAACCGTTTACTTCTTCATCAGCGGGATTAAACAATACTATGTTCCCAGTCCCATATTCATATGACATATACTCGTTTGTATAGACTGACATAACAGGTGCGCCTGTAAATATAACGCTGCATACCGTATACTCATCGCCGGAAACAGCCCACATGCGAAAAATATGCTCATCATATGCGGAATCGTCTACATCGCCATCATAGCCGTCATCTTCTATATATACTTTATAACCCTTGGCAGTCGAAAAAATCGCCTCAAAATCGTCATTATCTGTATTATGAGTGACATAATATGTCAGGCTATCCGCGTCAAAAGCTACGCTTTGCCCTTGCAGTTCCAAGAAATCACAGGCATTTGACGAATTTTCTATATACTGCTTCCCTTCCGTAAGCACTGCCAGCTTTTCCGAAGATACAATTTGTATCCCGCCTATGTTAGACGCTTCATGAATTTTAAACATAATATAAACAGCTGCCAAGATTAGCATAAGATTACATAACCAAATACACTTGTTCTTCATCAGCCGATATGTTCTCCCATCTCCAGCAGCCAATTAACGCTTTTTACCTTATCTATTTTTCTTAATTCTTCAGCCAACGCCGCATTTATTTCTTTCCCCGCCGTCACTTCAAATATCAGTTCCGTGTCTTCAGCACCATAATTTGCGGCTTTCAACAAAGCCTTTTTATACCCCC
>CANQHZ010000123.1 GCA_947623805.1 uncultured Lachnospiraceae bacterium
CGGCGCGCCTATTGGCTGCGGGGCTGGATTTTCTAATGTAATGCAAAAACACCTAGGGGGCGATTTGCACGGACGCAAATCGAGGCGTTCGGAGCCATGGAGGGCGACTAACGCCGCACCCCGACCTCAATAGAAAACCCAAATGCATTACATTAGAAAATCCAGCCCCGCAGCCACTACGGCAAGCCGAACAGCATATCAGCCGCCCCCTAGCCACTAATTCCCTCTCCCCCCTTTTCATACCTCCGCCTCAACTGCCCACAAGCCCCATCAATATCTCTCCCCATCTCCCGTCTCACAGTCACAGCAATCCCTTTCCTCTCAATCCTTTCCTTAAACGCCAAAACCGCTTTCCTCCCAGATTGCACAAAATCCCTCTCAGCAATCGGATTCACAGGAATCAAATTCACATGGCAATTCAACCCTCCAACAAGCTCACAAAGTTCCTCCGCATCCTCCCTCGAATCATTCACTCCCCCGACAAGACTATACTCAAACGTAATCCTCCGCCCCGTCTGCTCAAAGTAATACCTGCAGGCCTCCACAACCTCATCAATCGGATACCTCTCCGCAATCGGCATAAGTGCCCTACGCTTCTCCTGCGTAGCGCCATGCAGCGACAGTGCCAAGGTAATCTGCAGCTTCTCATCGGCAAGCCGACGCATATTCTCCACCAGCCCGCAAGTGGACACAGTGATATTGCGCTGGCTGATATTCAGTCCGTGTTCATCAGTCAAAAGCCTTATAAACCTGACAAGACTGTCATAATTGTCAAGCGGCTCGCCAGTTCTCATAACCACGACATTAGACACCCTCTCATTTATTGAATGAGAAATTGCATAAATCTGGTCGAGCATCTCTGACGCTGTAAGATTTCTTGCAAGTCCACCAAGCGTCGAGGCACAAAATTTACACCCCATACGGCAGCCCACCTGCGAAGAAATGCACACACTATTGCCGTGGTGATACCGCATAAGCACACTCTCAACCATATTTCCGTCATTTAATTTAAAAAGAAATTTTTTAGTCCCGTCAAGCTTTGAGGTCTGCACAGTCACTTCCTCTAAAGCCGTATATGTAAAATTCTCCTCAAGCTTTGCTTTCAGGCTTTTTGGAATGTTTGTCATCTCGTCATAGTTCCTCACCAGCTTTACATGCATCCACTCATAAAGCTGTTTTGCCCTAAAAGTTTTCTCGCCCAGCGCCTCAATCTCTGCCGTAAGTTCCTGCAGCGAAAACGATTTTATGTCCTTATTCATTGTTTTCTCCCAAATATATCAAATCACTTCTCAAATACACTTATAAAAAATCCATCTGCATCATGTATTCCGGGCAAAAGCTGCAGATACCCACTCGACGTAGTATCAGAATGAAGACCGTCCGGAAGATTTTCATTTAGTGACACAGGTGTCATTTTTAACTCATCTCTGATAAACTCAAAATGCCTCTCATTCTCGTCGTGGTTAATGGTGCATGTGCTAAACAGCAATCTTCCGCCCTTTCTCAGATATTTAACCGCTATACGCAAAAGCCCCTCCTGCAATCCGATTAACTCTCTTATATTTTCAGGGCTCTGCTTATATTTGATATCCCTCTTTTTACCTATAACACCAAGTCCCGAGCACGGCAAGTCAGCCACGACTATATCCGCAGTCCCCTCAAGACTCTCGTCAAATTCCAATGAATTACGAACCTCCGCGCTGATATGCCCGTCAAGACCACAGCGGGCGAAATTTTCCCGCATAACAGCCGTCTTGCTCTCCGAAATGTCAAAGGCTTTTATCTCATAATCGCCCACTCTCTCACGCTCCAGAATATCAGCTATAAGCATCGCCTTTCCGCCAGGCGCGGCGCACATATCAATAACCTTTAAAGGCAGCCCGCGCCCCCTTGCCCAATTGCCTATTCCAATCGCCTCCACAGCGAGCATTGAGCTTATGTCCTGCACGACAAAATCACCATTTTCATAGCCGTTAAGCCTTGTTATATCATCTGTTTTGTAAATTTTATAGGCATACGAAAGATACGGGTGCGCCTGCGCATTTTCTGCAATGCCCTCTATGCCCGCACAGTTTCTAAGCCTTACCGTCACGGGCTTTTCCTCCAATAGCCCTGCCAGCACACGCCTTGTCTTTTCCTCACCCAGCTGCCCAAGCCACATATCCACGATCCATTCAGGCATTGAGTATGTTACGGAAAAATTAGGATATTTTATATTGCCCTTATTTCTTGCAATATTTCTCAGCACTCCGTTTACAAAACCCTTTAACGTCGCAAAGCCTTTTTTCTGCGCAAGCTTTACAGCCTCGTTGCACGCCGCCGCGTCAGGCACGCTGTCCATGTATAAAATCTGATACACGCCCATGCGCATAATATTCAAAATCACGGCTTTAAGCTTGTCCGTCTTCACCTTGGAAAAACTGTCAATGCAGTAATCAAGCTCTATCTGACGCTCAAGCGTTCCCTCAAACAACCGCTTGATAAACGCCTTTTCCTGCTGCGAGAGATAATTGTACTTATTCAAGACATCTCTTGCCACAATATGAGAATATGCCCCTTGCTTTGTCACTTCAAGGAGCATTTCCAATACAATCATACGTTCATTCATTTATTTTCCCCAATCTAAATTGCACGTATAACACCACACGCCGCGCAAATCCAATAACTTTCATATCATATGCCATAAATTTTAATCATTGCGCCTGTTTCCACCAAAGAGCAGGATAAGCCTTAAAAGCTGCAAAATAGCCGTCATAGCCGCCGCCACATAGGTAAACGCCGCCGCCCGCAGTACCTTCGCACTCTTTTTGCGCTCCTCAACATTTACTATGCCGTAGCGCTCAATGCACACAAGCGCCCTGCGCGACGCGTCAAACTCCACAGGAAGTGTCACCACCTGAAAAAGCACAGCAAGCGCAAACACCCAGATGCCAATTTGTATCAAGGTAGCATTACTGCCCAGAATAAGCCCAAGAAAAATAATAGGTATACCAAGCTTTGAGCCGATATTTGCCGCCGGCACAAGCGAAGTCCTGATTTTCAGAGGCGCATAATTAGTATGATGCTGTATCACATGTCCGCACTCATGAGCCGCCACGCCGATTGCCGCTACAGACGTCGAGTTGTACACGCTGTCCGAAAGCCGTATCACCTTTCTTGTTGGATCATAATGGTCAGTAAGATTTCCTCTAATATGCTCAATTCGCACATCATTTATTCCCTGATTTCTCAAAATACGCTCCGCCGTCTGCGCTCCCGTCATTCCCGCCGAACTCTTAACCCTCGCAAACTTACTATACGTAGAATTTACCCTAAACGACGCCCACATAGAAAGCACAGCGCCAATCAACACCAAAATATATGTCCAGTCATAATAAAAACCATATCCATACGGCATAATACAACACTCCTCGCCTATTTTTAAACTTTAAAAACTCATTTCAATAACATAGAATTTAGTCAAAATATATAAAATAAGCGGCGTCTCGCGGAGCGCCTAGCCGCGTTTTTATATATTTTGACTAAATTCGGCCGGTTGGAAAAACCTTTTTCAAAACTCCTTACCAAGCAAATCTCCAACATTAACCTGATTACCCATCAAAAACATCCTCGCATCCATACGCTTTTTACCCTCAAGCTGCAGCTCCCATACTCTAAGCGCCCCCTTTTTGCACGCCACATCAAAGCTGTCCCTTGACACTGCTATAACTTTTCCCGCCAAAGCCGCATTTTCGCTTTCCACGTCTATTACCTCGCACCTCCAAAGCTTCAGGCTCTTTTTATTCCAAAACGTATACGCACTAGGCCAAGAATTTAACCCTCTCACAAGCCTTTCTATCGAAACCGCATCATTATTCCAGTCAATCCTGCCAAGCGACTTGCTCATCATTTTTGTATGGCTTGCAAGCGCTTCATCTTGCGGCACAGGCGTGATTTCGCCGCGTTCAAGCTTTGGAAGTGTTTCCACTATGAGCTCTGCGCCAAGCCTTGAAAGCTTGTCAAAAAGGCTCTCTGCCGTCTCATCAGGCGCAATGGTCATGCTTTTTACGGCAAGTATATCTCCCGTATCAACCCCTTCATTCATCTGCTGGATTGTCACTCCCGTTTCCTTCTCGCCGTTTATAATGCACCAGTTGATAGGCGCCGCGCCCCTATATTTTGGCAAAAGCGAGGCGTGGATATTTACGCACCCAAACTTAGGCATATCCAATATTTCCTTTGACAAAATCTGTCCAAATGCTGCCACGACAAAGATATCAGCCTCAAATTTTTTAAGCTCCTCCACTGCTTCAGGCGCTTTTATTTTAACTGGCTGAAAAACAAGTATGCCGTGTTTTACGGCACATTCCTTTACAGGCGGAAACTGCGCCTGTCCGCTCCTGCCCTTCGCCTTGTCGGGCTGCGTCACTACCGCCGTCACAGTATGTCCCGCCGCCACAATAGCCTCAAGCGCGCCCACGGCAAAATCAGGCGTTCCCATAAAAACAATCTTCATACTTAGTTTTCTTCCTCCACCGCTTCCGCGTCCATCAGCTCGCCCTCTACCTTTTCCACATAGAGATGCCCTTCCAGATGCTCCAGTTCATGGCAGATTGCCCTTGCGAGCAGTTCCTCGCCCTCTATTTCAAAGGTTTCAAGCTTTTCATTCTGCGCGCGGACTTTTACATGGTTCGGACGCGTGACTATTCCTACTTTCCCGGGCACGCTGAGACACCCTTCGTTGCCCTTCTGTTCGCCGTCTGCTTCTATAAGTACCGGATTTATCAGCAGCAATGGGTCTTCCCCTGTAGTATCTATTACCACAATCCGCTTTAATATACCAACCTGCGGCGCGGCAAGTCCTACGCCGTTTGCCTCATACATTGTCTCAAACATATCATCTATCAAATCCTGCACCCTCGGGGTAATCTCCTTTACCTCCTTTGATATTTTGTTTAAAACAGGATCTCCTATTTCCCTGATTGTTCTGATTGCCATTTTAATCCTCCATATCGCTTTAGACGGCACAAGCTGCCGTCTAAAGCCTTTCATTTTATTTCTATATATTTATCCACAAATTCCGCCGGCGTCAAAATCTCCGGCTTTTCAACCTTCACATCGCCAAAATCATTATCACCTGTTACAAGAATATCCACATCTTCTAATATCGCTGTATATAGAACAGGATAATCTTTTACATCCCTGATTTCAAATAATGTTTCATTCAACATATCCAGTGTATATACATACTCATAACTCATCTTAGTAAACAATGCATCTACAACTCCAGCCTTGTCAGGAAACTTTCTTCTTACAACGTCCTTTAACTCCTCCACAATATACGAAGAAATAACCAACTGATGCTCCGAAAAAATACACTCCATCATCCGATTCATTTTCTTGCTTGAAAACACCAATAATGAAATCAGTACATTTGTGTCAACCATTATCCGCAATTATTTCACCGTTCTATCCTTTCGAAGTTCCTTAACCATATTTACAACATCATCTTCGCTTTCAAGCCCAAGCCGCTCTGCCTCTCCCGCAAACGCCGCCTGAGCTTCCCTTAATGCCTCCATCGAAGAATTGGCCAAATATATACGCCCTGCTTCCTCAAAAAAAAGAACCTTGCTCCCCTCTTTGATTCCTAACTTCTTTCTAATTTCTATCGGTATCGTAATCTGTCCCTTTGATGTAACCTTTGCAAGCTCCATAAAATAACCTCCGTTCAAAGCATTCCTTGTTTTCCTTACTTTCCTTTATTATAACTGCTTTCATTCATATTATCAACTGGCTTTTGTAAAGTATATCTTCATTTTCTTTATTTAATATTCCCGCCTCAAACATTTTTGCGGATTTTGCTGTCCTTTTGCAACATTCCATCTTAATTAATATGTATTCATAGGATTAAAGTCAAGCTGTACGCTCTCCTTTCCCCAGCCCTTACAGGCTATTATATTCTCAAGCATATCCTTTATTTCCACAAGCGTGCCATATTCGCCGTGCTTTACATAAAATACTACTCTATATATATCGTTTATACGCCCGACTGCCGCCTGCGCAGGACCTATTACACTCAATTTCCGACTGAGAAAACGTGTCTTTGCGGCGTCCGCGAGTTCCGCGGCGCGCCCTTTTGCTTCAAGCTCGTCCGCCGATGTCACCAAAACTGCTAGCATATGCGCGGCGGGCGGATAATGCATCAGGCTCCGATAGCTCATCTCCTCATCATAAAAGCCCTTATAATCCTGCTTTGCCGCGTGTGTTACAGCGTAATGCTCGGGCTGGTATGTCTGTATTACCACTTCTCCCGCAAGCGCGCTCCTGCCCGCTCTGCCCGCTGCCTGAGTAAGCAATTGGAAAGTCCTCTCGCCCGCCCTGTAATCGCCTGCGTTCAGCGACATATCCGCCGCCAGAATCCCTACCAGCGTAACCTTCGCAAAATCATGCCCTTTCACAATCATCTGCGTGCCGACAAGAATATCAGCCTCCTCATTGGCAAATTTCGATAAAATCTGCTCATAGCTGTCCTTGCTCCTTGTCGTGTCCGCGTCCATGCGCAGCACCCTTGCCGTAGGAAAAAGCTTGTGCAGAAGTTCCTCTATCTGCTGCGTCCCTGCCCTAAAGCCTGAAATATATTTCGAGCCGCATTTAGGGCAAGCCTTTATCTGCTGCGTTTCATAGCCACAATAGTGGCATTTTAGTATGCTTGTACCGTTATATTTATTTACATGCTCCGACAGCGACACGTCGCAATGAGGGCATTTTGCCACATACCCGCAAGCGCGGCATGACACAAAACCCGCGTATCCTCTCCTGTTTAGGAAAATCATGCTTTGCTCGCCTTTTTTAAGCCTGTCCTCAATAAGCGCATGCAGACGCCTGCTGAAAATCGAGCGGTTGCCCTCCCTTAACTCCCTGCGCAAATCCTCCACATATACCTTTGCAAGCTCACCACCCGCAAGTCTCTCATTAAGCTCATAAAGCTTGATGTCGCCATTCTGCGCCCTGTAGTACGCCTCAAGCGACGGCGTGGCTGAGCCCAAAAGCAGGCTCGCGCCCTTTATGCGGCAAAGCTCCTCTGCTACGTCCCTTGCGTGGTATTTTGGCATGCTGTCGCTTTTGTAGCTTGGCTCATGCTCCTCGTCTATGATTACAAGCCCAAGCCTTTCAAACGGCGTAAAAAGTGCTGAACGCGGACCTATCATTATATCAGTCTCGCCTTTTTCGGCGCGTTCAAACTGGTCCGAACGCTCACCCTGCGAAAGACGTGAATTCATAACCGATACTCTTTCTCCAAATCTCGCATAAAATCTCATCAAAGTCTGATAGGTAAGCGCAATCTCCGGAATAAGCACTATAGCTTGTTTACCCTCCGCTATCACCCGCGCGATAAGCTCCATATACACTTCCGTCTTGCCGCTGCCCGTGACGCCATGCAGCAGATAAGTCCGCCGCACTCCCGCTTTGAAATCACACATAATATCATCCACAATCACGGACTGCCTGTCAGAAAGAGTTTTGATGCCACCATTTTGACGCCCCTCCTCTGCGCCCCGCGGAATAGGCGTCCTGTATACGCTTTCTTTTTTTACCTCTATATGCCCCGCCTGCTCCAATGAGCGTATAGTCTGCGCTGAGATATTGAGCTTTACCGTGACTATGGACTGCGGCAGCTCCTTGTTGGCTGCAAGCTCCCGCATAAGCCGCGCCTTTGCCTTTTGATGCTTCTTTTCAAATTCGTCGCTTAACCGCTGCGCCTCGTCTGCATCTGTCAGGCGGCGGATAGTCTTTTCCACTCTCTGCTTTAATTTCTGCTTGACTGGCAGGACTGTTTTCAGGGCGGCTATCATTGTCGAGCCGTAATTCTGCTTTATCCAATACGCGAGCCTTATCGCGTCTGACCGTGCGCTTATTGCGCCTTCCGCAATGCTCTCTATTTTTTTCAGCTTCCCCTCGTCATACTGCGCCGTGTCCGTTATTTCTATCACATAGCCTTTTATCAGCTTATTTCCCTTGCCAAACGGTATCATTACAGCGTTTCCGACGCAGAGCCTTTCCCGCATTTCTTCTGGAATTATATATTGAAACGGTCTGTCAACGTTTTCATGCGATATGTCAACTATAATATTCGCAAATCTGCCTGTCATCTCTCCTCTAAAATCTCCCTGATAAGCACGCGCTCGTCCATAGGATATTTTACTCCCTTTATCTCCTGATAGTCCTCGTGCCCCTTGCCCGCAAGCACTATAATGTCGCCTTTCTGTCCGTGCTCTATAGCGTATCTGATTGCCTCCTTGCGGTCGCAAATCTCGACATATTTTCCGTCGGTCTTGTTTATTCCTGTCTTTATGTCCTCAATAATGTCCTGCGGCTCCTCAAATCTCGGGTTGTCTGAGGTTATTATCGTCAAGTCGGCAAGCCTGCCGCTCACCTTGCCCATTTCATAGCGCCTCAGCTTTGAGCGGTTGCCCCCGCATCCGAAAAGGCACACAAGGCGGTTTGGTTTGTATTCCCTGAGCGTCGTAAGCAGACTTTCAAGCGCCATAGCGTTGTGCGCGTAGTCTATCATCAGAGTAAAATCGTCGGACACCTTTACCATCTCAATCCTGCCCTTTACCTTCGCGCCCGCAAGCGCGTTTTTGATGTCGTCCTCCTTTACGCCGAAATGGCGGCATATCGCGATTGCCGTAAGCGCGTTGTAGGCGCTGAATTTGCCTGGAATGTCCGTCTCTATTTCCATATTTAAAAGCCCTGATACCTTGAAATCTATACCAAGAAAGCCCGCGCCCGTGACAAGCTTTAAATCGCTTGCCCTAAGGTCTGCTTTTTCGTCAAAGCCGTAAGTCTCAAGCTCGCAGGTATGCCCCTTGGTAATCTGCTCCCAGTGCTTGTCATCGCGGTTTACTATGCCTACTCTGCACTGTTTAAAAAGCATCGCCTTACAGCTTATATATTCCTCGAAAGAGGCATGTTCGTTTGGACCTATATGGTCAGGTTCTATATTTGTAAAAATACCATAATCGAATATAAAACCCTGCGTCCTATGCAGCATAAAGCCCTGCGACGACGCCTCCATCACGACTACGTCACAGCCCGCGTCCTTCATCTCCCTGAAATATTTCTGCAAAGTGAGCGATTCGGGCGTGGTATTCGATGCGGGGATTGTTTTTTCGCCGATAATCGTCTCTATCGTGCCCACAAGCCCTACCTTATAACCTGCCTTTTCCAAGATATATTTTACCAGATATGTCGTGGTTGTCTTGCCCTTCGTGCCTGTCACACCTATGATTTTCATACTGTCTGCGGGATTGCCGTAGAAATTTGCGGAAATGAACGCCATGGCATAGCGAGTGTCGACCACTTTTATCACAGTGACGTCCGTATTTTCACCAAGCTCTACGTCGTCGCTTACGACAAGCACACTTGCTCCGTCGTGTACAGCCCCCGCAGCCGCGGAATGTCCGTCAAAATTTGCACCCTTAATACATATAAAAAGACAGCCCTTTGTCACGCGCCGGGAATCGTTTGCCACGTCCGACACATCGGTATCTGTACTGCCTTTGATGCATTTATATTCTATTCCTTTTAATAAGTCAGCACACTTCATAGTAATCTCCCCCTATTCCTGACACACTTTCTATTCTGCCGTCAGGCGGCTTTGTTAAAGCTATATTGTAATTTATGAATAAATTCACATATTGTGTCATATGATATAAGCCTTAATTTTAAGAATATCATATATGCTTGGTTTTATCAAGCGGAATAAGATATATGTTATCCCTGCATATGCCATAAACGCCAGAAACCCGAAGTCAAACATCTTCGGGTTTCTGTCATATATTTTCTTATGAGGGGGGAGATAGTGAGTGCTTCAACTATCCTAAAATTACTATAAAACAAATTTGTGTTCAAAATGTGTTCAAAATATAAACAAAAAATAAAATCATTG
>CANQHZ010000124.1 GCA_947623805.1 uncultured Lachnospiraceae bacterium
CTTTTTCGAGGTCTGGCAGTTAGTTTTTTTACAAAAATGAGGCTGCGCACTAATTACTTAGTGCGACAGCCCCTTTTATTTTAATCTTCTTTATAACCGTGTGCCAACGCCCATTTGCGGTATTTTTCTGCTTGTTCAAGCTGTTCAAGCGCCGCATCTTTCTGAGTCAATGCATCTGCGAGCCTAGCCTCTGATTCGGCAAGTTTGGTTTCCGATTCGGCAAGCCTCTCGGCATAGTCCTCAAACTCTTCCCGCTCCCAGCAGCGTTTCTTAACTTCAAAGTCCGCACACAGTTCATAGATTGTCTTAGATGCCTCGTTGATATAAACATCTTCTTTCGCCAACATTTTTACCGCCTCCCATGTCTTTGCTTTGAAAAGCTTCGCCCATTTGTCGATGCCGTATTTTTTGTCCTCATCAGTGGCAAGCTCTGTTTTATTTAAGTCTACCACACAAAGGGTAACATTGTCACTATAAATCTGCCCTGTTTTGACATTTGCGAGCTTATATGTAGCATAAAATTCAGGCACCGCTCCCTCCAATGGAAAATCAAGAAAACCGATATGTATGACAGGCTTGGCGTCTTTATACTTTCCGCCCCTGTTCAGGTTGTCGTAGGCACGGCATATATACGATACGGAGCGGTTTCGCCAGTCGAGCAGATTGGCAATCTGCATTTCCAGATTAATGATTATGAAATTATTGAGAATGACATTTACATCAAGCCACATCTGCTTTGAATCAATCGACTCTCCCAGAATGATCGGGTTGGTAATCCTGACTTCTTTAATGTCGTCTTCCAACAAATGCAGCAGCGCTTTGATAAGCCCGCGCAAAACGCGGTTGTTCTTCTGCAATACGGCACGGAACATATAATCGTTTGTCATATTGAAGGGGATTTCGCCTGTTGCTGTTTCATAGGTGACAGAGGCGCTTTCTTTTGAAGGTAAATTTTCTTTTGCCATTAAATATGATATCCTTTCGAGTTTATTTTAGACAGAAAGTGCATTGCAAAAACCTAAAATGCACCTTCTTAATTAAGAAAAAGTCGCGCAACATATGCACTATATCATATTTAATTGCATCTGTCTAATCGAAATGTAAAAATTCGCGTGAAATGTAAAAATTAATACAAAAAGCCCTTGATTTTTCTAAGACTTATTACCCCCAATCATATAACTTCCAATTACCATCTGTTTCATCAAAGATAACTGTAAATCCCCATACCGTTCCGCTTTCTTCTATTTCAAAAATTCCATATTTATTTTATATAACCCATCATTTAAATCAATATATAACCCGCCATCATACATATAAAAAGATTTTATCGGCAAATCGGAGCCTGCATCATATGTTCCTGCTTTGTCCCATTTATCCTGCCTGTCATCCAATTTATATAAGCAATATGCGCCTTCTTTTCCATCACGCTCCAAATCTAAAAGGGCATATAAAGCATCCGCTGAAGCATCAAGCGCAGGCACATACCCATAACGGCAGTGTTCTATGTCGTTATCCACAGACACACTTTCCCAATTCGCGCCGTTGTCAGTAGTTTCAAACAGATAACCATCGCCTCTTAGCTGCGTTCCAATGTAAAGGCGCTCTGAGGATAATGCTGCAAAGCTTGTGGGATATCCGTCTATTTTACTGCTTATGTCAATTTTGTCATATGTTTCCCACCTGTCATTTGTGAAATAGATATACTTCTCCATCAATCCTGCCGCCGGACCGCCGCAGTAGAGGAGATAACCATTATCCTCATCAAGCATATCGAGGAAAACGTCGCTTTCTCCGTGCTCAACTGGTATGGTATTCAGAATGTCTTTATTGGCATTTTCGGAAACTACAATGTCCTCGGTTTCAAATGAGTCAGAATTTTCAAACGAAGCGGAAATCCCAAAATTATAATCATGTTCTGATGAATCCATATCCACCGAAACCAGTTCAAGCTGTTGAGCATCAGTGTGTGCAGATGTACACCCACTTACGCTTAACGTTGCTGCAGTTATAAATAAAGCCATTTTACAAATTTTAACATTCACAGCTGCTAACCCCCTTTGATATTAAACTAACCGCATATTCGTATCTACGGCTACTCCTGATATATTCACTGATTGCAATCGCTATATATTCCAATTAGTACAGCATAAATTAAGTTCTTTATACATTCATTTCCAGAAAAGCTTGATTTTTCAGCATTTGCAAAAGTGTTTCACAATCTGGATGCATGCCAGACAAAAATACGCTGCTAGTCTCGTACTCATCATAATGCTACACATTCTCCCTGAACCATATGCTCAGATGCCCTATTTATTTTAATCTTCTTTATAGCCGTGGGCTATTGCCCATTCACGGTATTTTTCCGCCTGTTCAAGTGCCGCGTCCTTCTCAGCGTTTCTTTGAGCTAACATGGCATTTTTTTGAGCAAATGCAGCATCTCTCTGCGCAAATGCAGCATCTCTCTGCGCAAATGCAGCATCCCTCTGCGCCAGTGCATCCGCAAGTCTAGCCTCCGATTGGGCAAGCCTCTCGGCATAATCTTCAAATTCTTCCCGCTCCCAACAGCGTTTCTTAACTTCAAAGTCTGCACACAGTTCATAGATTGTCTTAGATGCCTCGTTGATATAAACATCTTCTTTCGCCAACATTTTTACCGCCTCCCATGTCTTTGCTTTGAAAAGCTTCGCCCATTTGTCGATGCCGTATTTTTTGTCCTCATCAGTGGCAAGCTCTGTTTTATTTAAGTCTACCACACAAAGGGTAACATTGTCACTATAAATCTGCCCTGTTTTGACATTTGCGAGCTTATATGTAGCATAAAATTCAGGCACCGCTCCCTCCAATGGAAAATCAAGAAAACCGATATGTATGACAGGCTTGGCGTCTTTATACTTTCCGCCCCTGTTCAGGTTGTCGTAGGCACGGCATATATACGATACGGAGCGGTTTCGCCAGTCGAGCAGATTGGCAATCTGCATTTCAAGATTGATGATTATGTAATTATTAAGAATGACATTTACATCAAGCCACATCTGCTTTGAGTCGATTGACTCCCCCAGAATAATCGGGTTGGTAATCCTGACCTCTTTAATGTCATCCTCTGACAAGTGCAGCAACGCTTTGATAAGCCCGCGTAAAACGCGGTTGTTCTTCTGCAGGTAAATTTTCTTTTGCCATTAAATATGATATCCTTTCGAGTTTATTTTAGACAGAAAGTGCATTGCAAAAACCTAAAATACACCTTCTTAATTAAGAAAATGTCGCGCAACATACGCACTATATCATATTTAATTACATCTGTCCAATCGAAATGTAAAAATTCGTGTGAAATGTAAAAATTAATAGAACTTTCCTATTATACAAAAAGCCATTAATTTTTCTAAGACTTATTACCCATAATTATATAATTTCCAATTACCATCTGTTTCATCAAAGATAACCGTAAATCCCCATATCATTTCGCTTTCTTCTATTTCAAAAATTCCATACTTATTTTATATAACCCATCATTTAAATCAACATATAACCCGCCACGCAAAGATAATCATTCTGCAAAATATAAATATACATCCTCCAAATTGGGGCGCACCTCACGAATTTCACCGACCTGAGGGCATTTGTCTGAAACTATCCGCATACATGTTTTATCCCCAACCAACATAATATTTGCAATTTTATATTCTGAATGTTCATAAAATTTCTGCTCATCATGCCCAACCACTGCCTCAAATACCTTATGTTCAATCTCCTTCAAAAGTATATCAGAAGCATTCTTACGCACCAATAAGCCATCCTTTAAAATCAGTATTTCCTTTGATATATATTCTATATCGGATACCACGTGCGTTGCAATCAGTACAATTTTATCTTTTGATATTTCGCTGATAAAATTTCTTATGCGTATTCGCTCTTTGGAATCAAGCCCTGCTGTCGGCTCATCCATTATCAATATCGGGGGACTATTCAATAATGCCTGCGCTATCAAAATGCGCTGTTTCATTCCGCCCGAATATGACTTTAGCTTCTTATAGCGACTCTGCTTCAGGTTTACAATTTCAAGCGTCCAATCTATTGTTTCTTTTGCCTCTTTCCTTTTAAGTCCCTTCAGCGCTGCCATATACCATAAAAACTGCTCACCTGTAAAGTCATCATAAATTCCCTGCTGCTGCGGCATGTATCCAAGCATGCCACGGTATCTTGAACCCATATGGAATATGCTAAGACCATCAAGCGTAATTGTGCCGGCATCAGCTTTCAAATTGTCCGTAATAATATTCATCAGAGTACTTTTACCTGCCCCATTGGGTCCCAGAAGTCCATACACACCCGAAGTAAAATCAGCGCTAAAATCATTTAACGCATATGTTTTTCCGTTATTATAACTCTTTTTAATTCCATTAAGTTTTAATACCATCTCAATCCCCCATGCTGCTTTAGCGGTTCAAGAGCCAATGTTCAAAATTTTCAGATATCGCCCATATTTCCTATGGAATCAGAAAAATCATATTAAAGCTCCAATTAAAATGATATGCAATAAGGGCACATATACCAGCCACTCCAATGCCTATAAATATAATTACTGTTTCATTCCTGATTATTCTGGAAACAGCCTGTCCAAAACCGCATACTGCCATAAAACTCAATGCCCTTAAAACAAATACCAGCGCAAGCATAGCTCCTATGGAAATAGTGGCAGAAAAATTCTGTGTTGTAAAATCACACAGCTTATGCTTTGCCGTGGAAAAATGGTCGATCATATAGTATTTTGTAAGCAGCGGCGATTCCATAATAACATAAATCATGCATGCGCATATCGCCACACACCGATGCTTGCTGCGCTTTAATTCCTTTCTTCCCCTCAGTGTAGAGCGTATAATCAGAGCCATATCTTTTTTTTCATCTACAGTATAAATGCCGCTTATAAAAAATATCAACAGCGCTGTACCTGCAAACCAAATCTTTACATCAGCTGCGCTGTCCTGCCATAATTCCATATATGCCAATTCATCAACCATATATTTTTTCCGTATGTCCCCGCCTCTTTTTTCCAATTCTTCAAGTTGTTTCTGAACCTTAGCAAATCCATCTTCATGCATTTTTAAATAAGCATCATATACCTGTCTGTCAATAATGTCTGTATCGCCCGAATCAACCGCTTCCCGCAGGCTTTCTATATAAGCTGCCTCATTTTCAATATAATCATATGTGTCTTCGGTTATTGCTCCTTCCAAATTGCTCAAATATACATGATATGCCGCAGTTTCTGCCGACCCATAGTAGCGCACCATATTAATATCCTCAAATTCCAAAAACCACCAGAATAGCAGCAAAACCAGCGCCAACGCTTTTTTCTGTTGAAACATTACTTTGTACAATTCATAGTATGTCAGACTCAGATGTCTGCTCAAAAAACTCATCTTTCCCCGTATATATTGAAACAGCGTCTCAATACGGCTTTCGCTTTTTATTTGACAGGTTTTATGAAATATATATATGCCAGCCGATGAGAAAACGACAATCAGCATAAGCGCGGTCCAAAAAGCCGCCTTATTTTTTCCTATCGGATAACCTAAAATGTTTAAATTGTAATACTCACCAAGTACCTGCTGCATATCCCAGCAATAAAACGGATTTACGCTTTTTATGATTCCGAATGTGCCGCTAAGTGAAAACACCTTGCTAAAGGCATATTCTGCCAAGAGACCCGCCGCTGAAACGCATGCTGCCATAACGGCATTTTTCAACAACATTCCGACTGCAAAAAATATGCATATAAATACTGCAGCTATGCATATGCGTATAAGCATCATAGCTATAAGAGCTTCCCTGACTGTCAGCATATATGTACAGTTGCGAAACGCATCTGAGGACTGGACGGTTCTGTCCAAATCGCCATATCCATAAACAATTCCAAAAGTCAAGGCAATACTGCCTTCAAGCATAACAGTAAATACAGCCGACGCTGCAAGAATTGTAAAAAGCTTTGCCGCTGCAAGGGTAACATGTCCTCTTTCATTACATTTCAACAAAAGCACAAGATTTTTGTCCCTTTCCCAAAACATAACATAATAGCTTAATACCGCAAGAAAAATCAGCAGAAATACAATCCCAGCATTGTATTGTGCAAAAGCATCTATTCCATAGCAGTTATCCGACTTTATTACAATATTTAAAAGGGGATAAAAATCCTCATTGCTTTTTATCAGATTTCGGTACACATAACTATTTTCGTCAAGGAAAAATGAGACTTCCTGCATTTTTTCAGAGCGCTGCTGCATTTCGTTTACAAGTTGGAAATAGTCTTTTGCATATGCTGCCTGCGCGTCAGCCTCATTTTGATAATAACCTGAAATATCAGCTGCTTTATTTCCGCTTAGAAAATCATTATAACATTCCCTCTGCTTATATATGTAAAAAAACCTATCCGTGGATTTCTCATAAGCATATGCCATAAAAACATTGCAGATTATGAGCAGCATGGAAACCATAAGAAATATTTTCCTTTTGCACAGTTTGACTATCTCATATTTTATGAGCTCCTCCATTATTTATCCCTCATATGGAATGGTTTCCATTTCAATCGGTTTGCCGTTATAGCTGCCTATACCACTTTTATCCCATTTAAGGACACCCCAGTTTTCAGGATTTTCAGAATCATCATATATCAGGTACATACATTCGGAAGTTCCTGGTCTTGGGGCGCCTACGGGCAGCGTAATATCAGACGGAAGCATATATGTGTCTACCAGCTTAAGTTCTTTGTCATATACCCAATAGGTTTCGTCATCTTTATCATATTCAAAAAAACCAAGCTGCGAAAGCTCCACCATTGCAATATCCGTCTTATACAAATATTCCTCATCGCAAGAAAAGGTATGCCCCATTTGTATATTTTCCATACATACCTCAATGTTTGAACCATCCAAATCGGCAGCATACATAACGGCGGGTTTAAAATAATCCTGTTCATATCCGCTCACAGCTTTAATCAACAGCCTCCCATTCCATAAACAACAACCTATTACCTGTACGCCTTCCTGCCGTTTAGAAATGGTTAACTCCTTATTCTCCCTTTTATTCAAATCATAAATATATGTTTTCGTAAACCTATGCATTTCACCGTCGGACTCCAATGTTGTCGCTGCGTCCAGCAAGTAATAAATATAATTGCCATAGCATTGAATGTGTGCGATTACAGGACCTTCGGCTTCATCGCTGGTTATCGAAAAAATTGTCATCGGACGCTTAACAATATCTTTTAAGTCTATTGCTTTCAATGCTACTGCATCAATCAGTTCTGACTGTCCGTCTTTTTCCTTTTCCATGTACTTTTTCTCGACATAATAAAAAATGTCCCTGTGAATCCCCCAGCGCTGTATCCACCTGTCATCCGAAAACTGATATGCTAATTCTTTTTTAGCTCCATCGGCTGATATCCGATAAAGCTTCTGCGTATTTCCCTCATCAAACCACAGTGTAGCCTCCAAACAATATATAAAACCATTACAGTATGAAATCCCTTTGCAGAATTCGTTGTTATCAGCCACATAGGCATTACACTTTTCTTTTCTTATCTGCTGAGTTTCCTTGTCATGCAGACAATCGACCTTATTGCAAAGCGGCAGGATTTTATTCGTTGTTTCATCAAGATAATATATAAAATCCCCATGCCTCAGGTAATAGCAGCCTTCCCCTTTCTGAATGTCCATATATTCCCCTATGTCATTCATCTGCATATACTGGAAATCACTGCCTTCCACATATGCATTGGGAAGGCTTTCCCTTCCGCATGCGGACAATATGAACAGGCTTATTATTATAACAACTACTGCTTTTCTTGCTTCCATTTGCTTTTCTCCTGTATGGGATATCATTGCATAAAAATCTTTGCTGGTTTTTCCTTAATGATTTATCTTGCTATGTAATTTTCTGTCTCTTTTTCCCTAATAATCTGTATTTTAATTGTACTCATCTATGTCAATACTACCGTCTTGCGGTGTCTCTGCCAACGCTTCTCCTTCTCTGACGGTGCTGCATCCATTTGAGCAATCACAGCATTTTTTGAGCAAGTATATCATCCTTCTAAGCTATTGCATCATCCCTCTGAACCAGTACATCCGCAAGCCTAGCCTCCGATTGGGCAAGCCTCTCGGCATAGTCCTCAAATTCCTCCCGCTCACAGCAACGTTTCTTAACTTCAAGATCTGCACACAGTTCAAAATCTACCCCGTCTTGATTTTTCTAGCGAAAATGCGGTAATAACAAAAACGTGACAATCAAACGCATTACATATCTATGTATTTTTCAAACTGATTTCGAACAATGAAGTCTTCTATTTTCTGTAATGCACTTTGCTGTATACGTTTAAATGTTCTATCAGAATAGCTGCCTTCCATGCCTTTCTGAGCCTCGTATCTTGAAATTATTTCATTCCATTTATTATTTTCTATTAAATGCAGTAAAACAACTTCTTTTTCGGATTTATCCAATATTTCTAAGGCAGACTCTATAATCTGTATTTTTATTTTTGTTTTATTGTAATCTTCTATGTCAATGTCGTCTTTCGAGGACGCAGTTTCCGCTATTTTATCAAGTATTTCTTTTTTAGCCTTTAGAGTTTTATATGATTTGATAAAGCTCTTGATTTGTTCTTCCGACATAGCCTTTTCCCCCACTAAGCGCCCATTATCTTAATGCGGGCAAATGTCATAGGAATACGCCGCTATATGACTTCCATAAATTACATTTCCGCATTTGCTGCACCTTTTTCCATTATAATAATCTACTGTACAGCCACCGCTGCTGTTTTTTGTGTGTATTGCAAAAGTTCCATCTACATATGTGTGGTTACATGCTGCATAACTCTGATAATCAGTTGTTGTGTGTACATCATAATATACGTTTCCATACTTATCTACAAAAAAAGCAATATCTTCATTAATATATTTTTCATATTTCTTTAAATGCACATCTAATCCAGACGAATAAACATCCTTTTCTATCAGAAACAGCGTTTCTATCTCTCCGCCTTCATAATCTTCATCAAGGCATACAATGCTCCTCGGCGTATATGCAAGCACCGACAGCGATGATGATGCCAATACTGCAAAAATAATTATTGCCGTTCCTATGACCTTGCTTATTACCCCGTAATTTTTTCGTGTTCTTTTCATGTTCATTATCCTCTCTTTCAGTTGTTTTTCATCTATACTAAGCCCCGTGACTGGCAGCTTAACATTTTGATTGCCTTCTGCAAAATCTATAATAAGCTTTGCGTAATTTTTGATTTCCTGCCCGCTTTTATGCTCTATTACTTTATCGTCGCAATACATTTCCGCTATCAGATTCCATTTATGCCACAAATAATATACAAACGGATTATATAAGTTTACAATTACTGCTATAAGCAATATTAACTTTATAAGGTTGTCCTTAGACTTTATATGGACAAGCTCATGGTGAAGCGCATCTTCCAGCCTGCCATTCTCCCAATTAGTATTGGGCAGAATAATCCTTCCCCGCATAATGCCTATCGTGAGAGGTGTCCCCAATCTGCCACATGAATATACCTTTACATTCTTAGGAGCTTTTATCCTTTGGCAGAGCGCATTTAAATCCGTGTCTGCCATTTCGCATTTTTCGGAAATGTTTTTTAATGATTTGTAAATTCTTGCATACTTTATAATTAATTTAACCAGGAAATATGTACTTAACAGCAGGCAAGCTGATATGATTATATACAGTTGCCAATTATATGCGTAGACAGCATTATTAAATTTTATAATGGTATTGTTGCTTTCATTATAAAATAAGCTTCCCTCCCTATTCAGTCAAGTCTTTTTTCCTTTTTTTCAAGGAATTTTTCAATTCATATCTCAGATAAATGAGCCAGGA
>CANQHZ010000125.1 GCA_947623805.1 uncultured Lachnospiraceae bacterium
GTTAATTTGTTTCTTCGCACTAAATCTCATATTCTCTTTTTACTTCAAAATTTTCAAAAGATAATCAAAAGATAGAACCCGCCTAAAATCAGTATTTTCTCCGCTTCTTTCTTGCTTTTTGAATATCTCCAAAAGATAATCAAAAGATAATCAAAAGATAGAAATTTATTCCTTTGTTTTAAGATTATCTAATGCAATTTGAAGCTGCGTAATTTTCTCATCAGATGTTTCTCTGATTGCATACCTTGTCGCCGGTCCGCTTCCCATCCGCTGCAGTATCTTTTTTTCATCCAACATTGCAAGCCACTTTCGGATTTTATAATCGGATAGGGCAATTTCTTCTCTTATCTTAGAAACAGCTATTGGTGCATCACTTTTTAAAATGATTCGCAGGATGTCTTTTGCCTCATCTTCTAACTCTGGATACGAATCAACAAAATCTATATTCCATATTCTTAAATCTGTTTTCTCAATATCCGTATATACTTCCGGCATATGCACACCACTGGATGCTGTTGTAGTATATATTAACGGTCCGCCATAACCTTGTCGTTCTGAAGCACCTAACCATCGAAACATTTTCATAATAATCTCATTACGTGGTCTGGAATCTCCTCCGGTACGAAATTGCTGCAACGATACCAGCATCTTTCCTGGATTCAAAAAGTGAAACCATCCATCAAAGACTTCAACCTTGATACTTGGATATGCTTGTACATAGTCTGCATGAGCAAGGCAATTAATCAAACTTTCTCTTAAAACCTCGTCAAAATCTGACAACGGTATACGAAGCTGTCCTTCATCTAATTCAAAAGACTCTTTTAGCAATATTTTCATCTTTTCATATACAATAGTATAGAAATTAAATATATTCATTTCGTAATCGCTTGGTTCATCATCCGATATGCGGTCAATCCAACGAGGATTATGTCCCCTACGGTTAAAATAGTCTAAATGATAATGTGGATACACTTCTTTTATTGTTCGTTCTCGTCCTAAAAATAATAACGCTCCTCGTCTAAGTTTTACTTCTCCCGAAACACGATCCACATAACAAGCACCTATTTCCGTCAAGAAATCCTTGTTTGACATTTCAATATATTTCTTCTTAGGGAAACGTTTATTGACCTTTTCCTTATAAGTAATCACCGAATCCATATCCAAGTCATCAATCGTGAAGCGTTCCACTGGCAAACTGTCATGACATGGCATAGCGTTTCTTTCAAACGCCTCTAATTCTTGCTTTGTAGCCTTTCGGTCACCCTCGCCTGTTCTGATAAATGTATTTTCTCGCTTTCCATTAAAGTAAACAGGCTTCATTGAATCAGGAGCTTCTTTTACATTTACTATCATTATCTCTGCACCATCAATATCGATAATATGAACATCCTCATTGGTTACACTTCTATAGTTTATCTTGTTCGGATTTGATAACATATCCCACAAACTCGTCTGCGCTTTAGATATATTTCCAATCCCCTGAATTGTATTGACAGGATCACCTTCAATAACACCCAGCAAAATCCACCCGCCGGATGTATTGCAAAATGCGGAATAGGACTCCCAAAAGGCATTCGGAAGTTCTTGCGCTTTTTTCATTTCAATCACATCTTTTTCATGTACATTCATAATCCAGGCTTTTAGTTCATCTATGTTTTTAAAATTTGGCTGCTTCATACAAAAACGCTACCTCCCTGATTTGTCCCATAGTTACCCTAACGCAAAATACTATTTATCTATTAGGATGATATAGCCAATATTCTTCATTTAATTTTCTGTTTTTATCCAGCATAATGCCAATTTCTGTATTTTTTACAGAATTATATCGCTGATATCTTACGTGATTGATTTCTATACTTTTAATGGTCGAATATGTATATTGGTCATTTAATTTTCTTATTATAAAGTCTCCAACATTAATTTGTTCTTCTACAAGTTCAAAACAAAGTAATTTATTTTTTTCATTTGGATTATATATCCTATTTATTTTATAAGACTTCTCAACCAAGTATGGCAGTATAATTTCAAATCCAATTCTATCTAATTCCTGCGCAAAAATCTTTACTTTAGTTATCATTTGTTTCTGTAATTCATAAGATAAAATGTCAGAAACTGAACCATGCGCTATACAATTTCTTCTATCTGCCAAATCATCTAAAAAGGAAAAGACGAGGCTATGTTTTAGTTGTTCATAATTACAATCCCCCTGTTCTTCTTTGTATATTTTTTTCAGTTCATCGCTTTTCTTAATTCTTGAAATCACAGTAGTTAATCCAACATTTTTAAGGACTTCTTCAATCGTTTGAATTCTAAAATTTGCAGTATGCTGACAAAAAGCCTCGTAATTTAAACTACACATATTATTTTGTATACAATCATGTAAATTACGTATAATTTGCTCTTTTGTTAGAAATGCACTATATTTTGGCTGTTCTATCTTACCCATTAAGGATACTGACAAATCAATATGTTTATCTCTTATAATTGATGGCAACTTAGAATAATATTTGCAGTTATCTGCCACTATCATCAGATAATCTTTTATAAAATTTTCTATTAATTGCTCAAAGCAACCATACAAGCTTATAATTACTACTGTATAATCATATTTCCTTTTGTTAAATTTGTCATTGGCACTTTGAAATTCATGTATCTTATTTTTATAATCATCTTTTAGTTTTGATACATCCATTTCTAATATTTGATTATATATATTAATGTTACGCATATACTTTTCTATTTGCTCTACTTCATCACTAAAAGTATCATATGAGGGCATCATTTCATTTCACCTATCGCTTTATCTATTGCTACTATAACTGCATTTCTTCGTTTAACAATATCATTTTTATTAAATCTACTGACAAATAAATTGGGATCTGTTTCAAATAACGACTTAATGTTTTGAAAAATTTCATGTTTTTTTTCTTTCAATTTATTTTTCCTATCTATATATTGACAAAATGCCAACATAAAAGCATCATACAAAACTTTTGTTGGTGTTCCCGACTGTTTCATCTCATTAGTATTACGAGTATTTTTCCACAATTTAAACGCTGATGCTCCCATAATATCATAAATAACTTCTACCGTTTCATTAAAGCTATCCTTTAATTGGTTCAAAACTTCTTCAGTATAATCATTTCCTGATGTTAGATACTCATCTAAAAATTTTTTTATATATCCACCCGTCCATTTTTCAATTTGTCTAAAAGCAAAAAATCTTAGCACCAACTCTACATCTTCCATTTTGTCATATAAAATATTATTGGTTATACCATTTTTTGTCTCAATATTGAGCGGAATATTGAATAATTTACGAAAGCTTACATTGGAAGATAATTTAATGCACATCTGATTTAACTTCCCATCATATAAAGCATTTCTTATCTCTTGATCAGATAAATCAACCCCGCCACTATTCAACCTCTCAAACACCAACTGTTTCATATTGCGTGCTTCTAATTCATTCTTGGCAGTTTCTTGCAATAAAATTATAGAAGATAAATATCTTCTATCAATTCCAAATCTTATAACCTCTGGCAGTTCACTATAACTATATCCATTCAATTCTGGCCATTGTTGCAACCCTGTTAATTTAAATTTATCATTGTAAAATTCATATATTGCTGTTATTCTTTGTAAACCATCCATAACTTCATATTTTGAATATGATATTTCATACAAAAATACTGGCGGAATTGGAACATTTATTATAAACGATTCAATTAATTTTGATTTTCTTTCATCTCCCCAACGATGTCTTCTTTGAAATGTTGGATTCAATTTATAATTTCCCTCATTAATCATTCCCACAATTGTATTAAGTGGATATCGTGCCTGCTCTGTTACAATTCTCACCTGACCTTGTCGATATTTTTTTGATATTTCTTCAAATGATATTTTCAAATCGGTTTCCACCTTGTCTTTACCAATATTTAACTCTTCTCCATTAAATAATTTCATCATTTTTCTCCTTTATAAGTATGGCACACAGTGTTTATAACTATTCACATATATCTTCTTTATCACAAGTCCTATTTGACATCATACAAAGAATTTTCCTTATGTGTATAATACTCTCCCACATATTTCTCCAGCACTCTTTCCACTGCCACTGTCTTTGACTGTCCAGAATCCTCACAAAATCTACATAGTTTTTCGTAGGTATTTTTTTTCCAATCTTGCGCTAAATGGCACATTATCTTTTTTTGCCCTTGCCATTATATCACCCTCCATAAATCTCTGATAATTTCTGCTCTAATGTTCCGTTCTTCGCATATTCCAACGCATCCGCCTGCCGAAAATTGTGCTTGGCAATCGCAACCTCATCATCAAACCCAAGAATATAATTCGTTGCAATTTTATAAATAATCTCCGTAGGCGCGAGACCGTACACCTGTTTCTCAAAAATATGCCGAAGTCGTTCCTCTTTTTTCGGAAACTTTTCTTTCAGAACGCTGCTCTGATACAGTCTTTTCACAATCTCCGTAATATAAAGCCCTGATTTCATATAAAGGTCAATAAAAGTCTTATCAGGCATATCAAAACAGCCTGGATTTTCCTCCTCCAGCTTATCCACCATCTCCCTAACAACCCACTTAGGCGTAAAAATCTGGTTCGTTTTCTGGGGCGGAATATAGTCAAAAATATCCTCTGCGCTGTTTTCATCAAAATAATCTGCAAGCTTTTTCCTCAAATCTAAAAACTCTCTTACCGAATCATTGAACACAACAGAATCAAAGAGCCTGCCTTCAAACATTTCTTCCTTGCCCGTCTGTTCGTTTATGTACGGACCGCCATCACGCAAAAACCGAAACTGCGCAAGGGATATGCTTGTAACTTCTTCAAAGACTTCATCTGGAATAATTGAATCAAAGTTTTCAAGCGTTGTCTCCTCAGTTCCGTATGCCATAAGAAACGAGGGAATTGTTCTGGAAAATCCTCTCAAATGGTCTTTCACAGCATCTTCAATGCCCTTCTTCTCACGCTCCCTTTTATTTGTCTCCATTGTTCTGACGACTTCCTCACTGGCAGACTTTACAAAATCGCTGATAGAAGCATTTAAGGTTTCCTGTAATTTTGATGCGGCTTCTTGCTGTCTCCTATTAAATTCCTGATTGACTTCTTCTTCGCTCTTATGCGCCGCAATGCGGTTATCTAAAGCGTCTTGTCTTTCTTTTTCAATGGTATTGGTTTCAATTTTATAATTGCCAAACGCCCTATTGACAAGTGAATCCGCTTCCGTTTTCAGCTTACGCTCTATTTGATTTCGGGCAGAGCTTTTCATTTCCGAAGCGTATTCATCTTTTACTGTATCAATTATTGTTTTTACCGCTTCTGTATGCAAGGTCTGTTTCAACTGTTCGGCAGAATCTTCCGTTGTTTCCCGCGCCATATCCATGTCCGCTATCACATCATTCAATTTGTTTGGAATACTCCCATATATCTTTTTCCCAAATAATTCCGCTGATTTTCCAATCACATATCCTTCTTCCAAAGATACCTCTCCGCTGTCATTTAACGAAAGCTCACTTGATGTGCCAGGTGTAATTTCTGCTTTCCTGCTCGGTTCCTGCACTGGCGTAAATGATATAATAATGTCGATTACTTCCTGCGGCGCATGGAACACATGAGAAATATTTTGAAACAGAAAATCACTCATAAATCCTCGGCGCACAACCTCCTGAGAACGGATTTTTCTAGGAATAGACAGCACCTTTTCTGCGTCCAGCTTCACCATTTCTCCGTTTTCATCTTCGCCTATCACTGGAAAGAAATTCAAAAGTTCTTTTATATTTTCCTTACGGATTCGCGCATCGCCTCGTCCGCAGGAAGTCTTTGAAGATAAGTCATTGGCAAATTCCTCATAGATCATAAGGGTACGGGCTGGATCAAAATCAAATACATAAGCGTTCTTCTTACGATAAAACTCGCCATTATATGAAAACAAGCAGGGATTCTGCGCCCTAAACGCCGCCTGCATATAGAGAGACGGACTTTTCACATTGCTCAGCATAAGAACCGCTGTCCACTCTGGAATTGTAACACCCGTTGTCAACTGCCCAACCGATAAAGTAATCGTCTTTTCATAATTTTTAACGGCTGCAGCCACTTTATCAAAAGATTTTCTGTTTTCTTCCTCAAAATCTTCTGCTTCGCCATCGTCTCTCACACCATCTCCTGCGGCAAGTATAATTTTATATTTTCCAAATATCGGATGTTTTTCCAGTTTGTTCGCTAATGCCCTTGCGCTGTCCACGCGATTCAAAAGCCAGAAGGTATGTTTCAGTTCATTGCGAAGTTCTTCCGTAGAAAAAGGAAATTTTGGCAGCGTTGTCATAGCGTTCAGAAATTTATCCACAGAACTCTCATGCACGAACTGTCCATTTTTTGTTTCAAAGAAAAGATTCAGATCAAACGCATACTCCTCTGTTTCTCCCTGAATTTCAATCCCCTGCTCTAACTCATCCCTGATAACCTCCGACATCTGATAAGTGAACATATTAAGCTGGGGCAATGTCGCATACGGATTTTCAGCGCCCTCTGAATCATTCCAATCACGTTTTGCTGACTGTTCATCCGCATATGTCCAATTAAAAATTGCGGCATCTGGAAATTTGTCGTTCGCAAGTGCTTTAAACGGCGTTCCCGACAAGTGAAGTGTATACTTTCTTTTAATATGTTCAAACGCCACATCTGTTTTGTAAGTATCTACGCCTTCATGCGCCTCGTCAATAACCAGTATATCCCAATCCATATCCGCGACTTCCTTTAATTTATCATAGTTGCCGCCAAAATATATGGAGCCTTTCAAATCCTGCAAACTGACAAATTCAATACAAAAATAAGGATTATCTAACCTTGAGTTGGTTTTTACATAATCCTCACGTGAAATAACCAGCGGTTTCCCCTTTAGTGAATCTGTATTGCTGACGAACTGATACCCTGACTGTGTTCCAAGAAATCTTGCATAGTCGGAATACCAGGAATTTGCGATTGCAGGGCGGTTTGTTACGATCAATATATTTTCTGCTTTTAATTTTTTACACAATTCATAAACAGATAATGTTTTTCCAAATCTCGGTTTCGCATTCCAAAGGTATTCTTTTCCTTTTCCTGTCCTAAAATATTCTTCTGTCTCTGAAACTGCCCTTGTCTGCTCATTTCTTAAAACATAGGGAGTAATTGTGTCTTTGCTGTTTACAATACCCCTATTGGAGCGAAATTCAAAAAATCTTTTCTGTGACTCTGCTCCGTCTATATGAAACCATTCATTTTCCCTGTTATTTTCAATGCCTAATTTCCTTAAATATGCATGAAAATCTTTGTCGCTGAAAATCTCACCCGATCCATCATCATAAACTGCATTGCCTTTCCACTCCTCATGGTAAACAACATCAATTGTGTGCGCCTGCTGTTTCAGACGTTTTTCAACTGTCTGTTCAGTATATCCGATTTTTGTCCATCCGTCGTGCCTTGCAATTTCAGGCGTGGTATATGCGTAAATCATGGGAACAACCCGCTTGGCTGTCTTAATTTTTATATCCGCCATCACGCCATCTCCTTTACTTTTGTTTCAATGAAATTAATTTCTTCTTCTGATAGGTTGTATTTTTTGTAAAGCTGCCTGTCTATATCTGCTATGGCAGCCGACCAGTTGATGTCTGAGGAACTGGTGAAATCCTGCAAAGGAACACATTTCCATTTTTCTGGCGTAATATCCTGCGTGGTCTTTAGAACTCCCAGCAATGCACGGGCAAATTTTGTCTTAATATATTTCAGTGCCGCCTCTGCCTCACTCTTTTGTTCAAATGCCCCAATACTTAAAAATGTTTCTGTTGCACCTATCATTGGTTCACATAATATGGGAGCCGACAATACTTCCCCTACTACGCCAATTCCATTCGCCTTTGGCAAAAATATTTTATATTTGTCCAAATTAATAACCGTATTAATATAATCACGCTTTACATACTTATATACTCTTTCATTATTTTCACGCCCCAAAATCCGTATATACTCTGCCCCGTCCTGTGGCTTTTCATCAAAAAATATCTGCGGTAATCTTTCAAATATGTTAGACTTCATATCATAAGCATGACCATCACTTAATTGTTTAATTGCTTCTGGATAATCCTCATGCATTTTATCCGTCAAACGATATGCATAAGCCGTAACTATTATCTTGCTAAAACTAGTAAATGTCTTATAATTTTTTACTTTTTTCTGTATGGTATTTAACTCATTATATGCCGCAAATGTTCCAATCGCACCATAATCCTTTGTGTTATCATGATGTGTAATAACTACGCCGCCTTTAATATCCGTATTGCTAAATACTTTACTGCTGTCCTGTTCAAAATATAATACTTTAAGATGCGGATCTTTCAGCATCTGCTCATTCCATTGTTTTGGCGTACTTCCTGCATTAAACAAAAATCTGGCAGGATGTATCATTTCTACAACGTCACCAATCTTATAGGCATTTTCAAGGAATTTATGATATACTGGTGGAGCATATCCTTTATTGTCGCCGATTGTTTCATCTTGATATGGCGGATTACCTATTACAAAATCGAATTTCATTGCAGTTTCTCCTTCTTGTGCTTTGCTCAAATCATTTTAACTATCTTTAAAATTTCATTTTTTAAACTAATTGTTAAAATATCGCTCTATACACGAAATTAAATTTTATAGTATATCCCATATTTCCTTGTCAAAATTTTCCACATTTACCTCTTTCATTGCTGCAATCGATAAAACTTTTTTTGCCCTACTAAATGCAACATAGCCAAGTCTATATTCTTCATCATTTTCTTTTTCCATATCAGACTTGGTCATATTAAGCCACTTAAATAATTGATTGGCACTTTGTGCTATTACCAAAACAGCATCTGCCTCAAGCCCTTTCGCCTTATGTATTGTCATGCATTTAATCCCATCGATTCTTTCTGTGCTTTCTACTTGAAAATCAGTAAAAAAATTATAATATTGTTTTTTGTCTTCTAATTGCACTAAAGAATCTTCATATCTAATATTTTTTCCATAAAGTTCCTTGCATATTCTTTTTATCATCTCTTTAATTTCTTTTTCACTTAAATTTCCATTAAGCATTTTATTCCTAACTGGAACACAAATTCTGCGCAACATATATGGTGTAAACTCATATGTTTCTATAAACTTTTCATATGATAATCCTGTAGATGAAATAACAAAATCCGTTATCTTCTTTAAAGTAATCTGATTTTGCTTAAATATAAATTCTTGTGACTTGTTTTTACTAAATTCTTTTAATATAGAATTTTTTTCTGCCAAAATCATTCCATTTTTGCAATCATATTTACGTCTTAATATTTCAAATTTTTCCTGAATTTCTAAAGCATCACACGAATTAATAAATTGTATCTTGCATAACTTTCCCTTTTCAGCTATCTGATCATCTAAAGTACTATATTTATGAAGAAATTGCACAATTTCTTCCGTTGACCTATGATTTACTAACAGTTTTTCAATACAACATTGTTTCTCTGCCACATACTTTAATTCTATTATTGGTCTTTTTTCCGCTTTTGGTGCACGCTCCCCTATTTGAGATTGTCCATATCTAAATCTGTATATTGACTGATCTGGATCACCCACAACTGAAATCTCAGTTCTTTTTCTTTTTTCTATTGCCATAACAATTTTATGTCCATAACTACTGATATCTTGGTA
>CANQHZ010000126.1 GCA_947623805.1 uncultured Lachnospiraceae bacterium
AAAACGGGCCGCCCGAGGCGGTCAGCAAAATGCGGGAAAGGGCGCCGTCCGGCACCCCCTGCAGCGACTGAAAAATTGCGCTATGCTCACTGTCCACAGGCAAAATCGCGACGCCCTCCCTTGCGGCAAGCGGCATGATAATATGCCCCGCCGTCACAAGCGTTTCCTTATTTGCAAGCGCGATATCCTTGTGCGCCTTGATAGCCGCTATCGTCGGACGTATGCCTATCATGCCCACAATAGCCGTCACAAGCATTTCCATTTCAGGCATCTGCGCTATCCGCAAAAGCCCCTCCATTCCATGCATAACCTCAATATCCGTATCCGCAAGCCTCTGCGCAAGGTCTTTTGCCGCCGACTCGCTCTGCATCGACACAAGGCGCGGCTTAAACTCCCTCGCCTGCTTTTCCATAAGCGCGACGTTTGAGCCCGCAGCCAGCCCCGCCACCTGCAAATCAGGATTTTCCCTCACAATTTCAAGCGTCTGCGTGCCAATCGAACCCGTTGAACCAAGAATCGCTATCGTTTTCACATTAACTCCTCTCTGCCTGCCGCAGCAGACCTTCAAATCAGGGTAGTAAAATTTCTTTTATGCTTTTATTAAAATATACTATACCCTTGTGAGTAATATTATCAAAAAATACGTTATCGGCGCCGTAAAAATCACGCTGTCAAAGCGGTCCATTATGCCACCATGCCCTGGGATAAGCTTCCCATAATCCTTTATATCGTGGTTACGCTTTATCGCCGATGCCGCCAAATCCCCCACCTGGGAAATCACTGAGCCGACCGCACTGACAATAGCCAGCGTTACAGCAAATCCCTCTATCCCAAACACCTTACCGATATAAACCCCAAACAAAAAACCAACCAGAGCAGAGCCCGCAATCCCGCCGACAGAACCCTCTATTGACTTTTTAGGGCTAAGCACGGGCGCAAGCTTATGCTTTCCGACAAGCACCCCGACAAGATACGCGCAGGTGTCAGAAATCCATGAGCTTATAAAAATCGCCCACACAAAATAAATCCCGTGCTCCAGCTCCCTTGTCAAAAACACAAACGACAGCATCACAGGCGCATAAATCAGCGAAAAATACGCCGCCATCACCTGATTGGCCGTAAATTTCGGAAAACTGAACACATACACGGACATAAGCGCCATCATAAACAGTATCACGGTTATCATAAAGCAGTCCGACGTTCTGATAAAGTAAACCGCAATATAGTACAAAGTCACGCCAATCAATCCCGTTATCTCAAGTATATTCAGCTTTGCCGAACCCTTCTCCCTTATCCCGCACGCCTTAGTAAGCTCCAAAAATCCCACGATTGAAACAAGGTAAAGCGTCACTGCAAGCACAATCCCGCCCGACAGTATAGTCACAAGCGCAATAATCACCAGAAAAACCGCACTGATAACTCTCTCCTTGCTTATTTTCTTAAAAATTCCGGAAGCCATTCCCTTAGTCCTCCTTCACCAGACCATATCTTCTATCCCTGTTTTCATAAGCCTTAACAGCCTTCTCCAACTCCTCCTTATTGAAATCAGGCCAAGGCACAGAAGTATAATAAAACTCCGCATATGCAAGCTGCCAAAGCAGATAATTCGATATCCTTTGCTCACCCGAAGTTCTAATCATCAAATCAGGGTCAGGAAGCCCCACAGTGTCAAGTTCCGCCTCAATAGCCTTTTCATCAATGTCATCAGGCGAAAGCACTCCGTCTTTCACTTTTTGGGCAAGCTTTCTCACAGCACGCGTTATTTCATCGCGGCTGCCATAATTTATAGCTATCTGAAAATGAAGCCCTGTATTGTGAGCCGTAGCCTCCTCCAGCTTTTCTATTTTCTCGCGTATATCATCGTCAAGCCTCGTCTTATCGCCCAAAACCCTCACGCACATATTGTTTTTCTGCGCCCGCTTTAAGCAGTTCTTCATATAATTGCGCAACAGGTTCATAAGCGCGTCAACCTCCTCCTGCGGTCTGTTCCAGTTTTCCGTGGAAAAAGCATACACAGTAAGGTAATTGATGCCCATATTGTAGGCAATCTCGCACATATCCTCCACAGTCTTAGCGCCCTGTACGTGTCCCGCCGTGCGCGGCAGTCCCTTCGCCTTAGCCCAGCGACCGTTACCGTCCAAAATTATCGCCACATGATTTGGCACGCTCATACACATTCTCCTTTTCCTTCAATCTACCTTCTACCTTTGAAAAAACGCAAGCGTTTAAGCTTGCGTTTACACAGTCATTATCTCCTTTGACTTATCATCAATAGCTTTATCAACGTCCTTTATATACTTGTCCGTAAGCTTCTGCACAGCCTCCTCCAAGTCCTTAATCTCATCTTCTGAAACCTCAGTTTTTGCAAGCTTTTTGAAAGAATCATTCGCCTCGCGTCTGATATTGCGGATAGCCACCTTACTCTCCTCACCCTTTTTCTTGACTTCTTTTACAAGGTCTTTCCTGCGCTCCTCAGTAAGCTCAGGAAATACAAGACGCACTACGCTGCCGTCATTACTCGGCGTAATCCCGACATCTGAACTCATAATAGCTTTCTCAATCTCCTTGATAAGACTTTTCTCCCAAGGTGCAATCTGCAGCATTCTCGCCTCAGGCACAGTTATGTTTCCCACCTGCTGAATGGGCGTCGGCGTACCATAGTAATTTACCTTAATCTTATCAAGCACATGCGGATTTGCCCGCCCCGCACGTATAGTCTGATAATCCGATAAAAGAAAATCAAACGCTTTCTGCATTTTCTCATTATATACCTTTACTCTTGAATCCATAGTATCCTCCATCTGCGCTGCTCTTTATACGCACGCAGTTTACGCCGGCAGCACAGGCGTAAACCGCTGACTGAAAAAACTTGCCGCTTTCTCCTGTATCTGCACGCCTCCTTTGGCGCGCAGCATATCTCAACTATCTGAAAAACTACACGGTAATCACAGTACCGCTTGTTTTTCCCTCCACAGTATTGACAATACTGTTCTCCTCGTTAAGCCCGAATATCGTCATCGGCATCCTGTTTTCCATGCACAAAACAGCCGCCGCCAAGTCCATAACGCCAAGCTGCTTATCAACCACCTCTTTAATAGGAATGGTATCATACTTTTTAGCGTCTTTATTGAGCTTCGGGTCAGAATCATAAACACCGTCAACCGCGCGCGCCGACAGTATCATATCCGCCTCTATCTCCACGGCTCTAAGCACAGTGCCCATATCCGTCGAAAAATACGGATGCCCTATGCCGCCTGCAAAAAACACCACCTTGCCCGCATTTAAAGCCGCAAGCGCCCTGTCCTTTGAAAAAAGTTCCGTGAACGCCGCACACTGAAACGGAGTAAAAATCTCTGTCCCCATGCCAACAAACCTGAAAATCTCAGATACATAAATGCAGTTCATAACCGTGGCAAGCATACCTATCTGGTCAGCCTTAGTCCTGTCGATAGTCTCGCTGGTCCTTCCGCGCCAGAAATTGCCGCCGCCGATAACAATAGCCACCTGCACATTTTTATCAACAATCTGCTTAACCTGCCTTGCCACAGCCGTCACAGTAGGCTCGTCAAAGCCAAATTTTTTATCTCCCGCAAGCGCCTCGCCGCTAAGCTTTAACAATATTCTTTTCACAGCTCCACTCCTTACTGATTATTTTTTATTCTTTTTGAAATCATTAAAGAATGAAGTCGGGCTTACATCAGCATAGCACTGCGAGCACATACCCTCGATGACAGCGCCGTTGTTAATCTGTACTGACTTAGACTTAATATTTCCCATTACAATAGCCGATGTGTCAAGAATTACAGGGCCATGCACATCAATATCACCTTTTACAGCTCCCGCAATGACAGCGCTTGTCGCAAAAATATTACCGATAACCACAGAACTCTGCCCTATCTTAACACTGCCCTTGCTCTTAATCTCACCGTTAATCTGCGCAGACTCGGCATAAATCTCTGCCGCTGCCGAATTTCCATTGATGCTTCCGGTAACATTAAGTTTACCGAGAATATCAATATTACCCGTGATACTGCCCAATAAATCCATATTGCCGCTGCTGCTCACATCACCCGTAATAGTCATTCCCTCAGTGATGATTGCCGTATCCGTAGATGCCGCAACACTTGTATCCATTGCCGCTTCCTCCGCAGCCGGCGCATCCATCAATGTCGGCGCCTCCACATTCTGTTCTACTTCATTTAAAAGCTGTTCCATTTCCATATTATTTGCCTCACTTTTTATATTATTATTTTCTTCTTCAATCATTACATCTTTTTCATCAGACACAGCCTGCTCCTGTACTTCCTCCGTTTCAAGCTCATCTGTCATCTCAGGCATTACCATCGGCTCAGGCTCCGCCTCTGCCATCATCCCAGGCATTGCTACCGGCTCAGGCGCTGCCACAGGTTCTGGCTCTGCTATCGGCTCCTCCGCTGTCATTTCAGGCATTACTATCGGCTCAGGCTCCTCGTCTGCCACCGGCTCCGTCCCAAGCACAGGCTCGCTGCCCAGCGCCTCAACCTCTTTTTCAAGCATAGCCTCCAAATCCGCGAAATCACTGTCAGCCGACCCAAACAAGTCCTCCGAAGACGACGCAACATCATTCAAATCAGGCTCACCGTCAAGATTTATGCCATTTACGGCCTCGTCGGTCTCCGAGTCATTCACTGCCTGCGATAAGTCCTGTTTTAAATCTTGAAAAAATCCCATCTTAATCCTCCATTTATCTCATCTTTTTATTCATGACAATAGAAAACTCACAAAATATGCTTTCTATTGTTTTAAAGTCCAAGCGCCGCTCAATGCAAATGCTGAACAGGCACCGTATCTGCCGAAATCGGAAGAATCACAGTATTCTCGGACTCTAATATCGTTTCAATAATATGAGGCAGCGCCTCCACAGTCGTGTCCTTATTACCCGCGTCATGAAACAAAACCACAGCGTTATTGTATTTATTCACATTATCAAGGACATTATTTTCTATCTGCTGCGCGCTCACATAGCCTCGCGCCGCGTCACCGCTCGACACATTCCAATCAAAGTAAACCATACCCTGCTCATCAAGATACGCCGCAAACTCCCTCATATCTATATCACTGATAGTATTGCTGCTTCCTCCCGGAAAACGCACTATATTACAGTCAACTCCGGTAAGCTCATAAAGATAATCATGCAGCTTTGATAAATCCTGCGCATAAGCGTCCACAGACCGATAAATATCTCTATACACGTGACTATACGAATGCATGGCAAGAGTATGACCATCTTCTGCAATGCGCTTGTACTGCTCCGAATAATAACCGTCCTTACCCACCACAAAAAACGTCGCCTTTACACCATACTCATCTAAAATATCCAATATCTTATCAGTATTGGAGCTTGGACCATCATCAAATGTCAGATATACTCTCCTTATCCCCAAACTGCCGTCAGTATCCTTGTCCCATATGACGTTTTCAAGTTCCTCGCCCTCTACAATATCAGCTGCCTCCGACGCGTCTACCTTACCTCCATGTATATTTTCCACGTCTGACAAGACACCCTCATCGCCCTCCTCAGATGATATCGGCGAATATACGTTGCTCGTCTGCGCCAGGTAGCCAAGCTCTTCCTTTATCGCGGCCACGTCCTTTTGAAGATTAATCGTCACCACAAGCACCACAATACATATGCAAATTGTCAAAATGGCAAGCGCCGAAACAAGCACATTCAAAAAATCCCTTGGTGTCCGCTTAACCTCCGCAAAATCCAAATCAATCTCCGTATCGTCAATTTCCTTGTCAGGTTTATCCTCACCAAGCTCTACAGCTTCCCTTTGCTCCTCTGACATATACCTTCATTCCCAATTCGCATTTTTTATAGACACACAAATTATACCACACAATCACTACATTAGAAAAGATATTTTTCTAATGTTAATTAATTTTTCCTAATTTATATTAAATTTTCATCGTAATGTGCACGCTCACCGCCTATAAATCTTGGTCTTGTCCGGGCGCATACAACATACGCGCCGCCAATATTTGGATGCTCTATCCTCACAGGTACAGCAACCGCCTTGAGATGCATTCCTATAAGCGTACTTCCTATGTCAATACCCGCATCCGCACGTATATTTTCGACTGCCACAGGATTTTCCATATATTTCCATGCCGCCGTAGAAAAAGAACCTCCCGCTTTCGGCATAGGCACAACATTCACAATCTCATACCCAAATTTCTCCGCCGTACTCGCCTCCATAATAAGAGCCCTGTTCAAATGCTCACAGCACTGCGCCGCCACCAAAATATGCGCCGCCTGAAACTCTCCATAAATTGCCCTAAACACAGCCTCCCCAAGCTCCGCGCTCGACGACGTCCCAATCTTTTGCGATGCAATTTCACTCGTAGAACACCCAATCACCACAAGCTTCCCCTCGGCAAGTCCCGTTTCCTCCAAAAATTCCCTCACCACTCTTTTTGCATCCAAAATTTCTTTTTCAAACATATAATCCTCCCTTTTCTCGGCTACTTTCTCCTGCCTATCACATCTGCACCTTTCCCACCAAAAGCCTAAGCCACCTTATTTTTTTCAAAAGCCTTGAAATTCCCCAAGAAACGACAAGCACAGCCACTGTCTCAGCTATATTCAAAAGATATGACGGATTATCCGTTATCACCAGCCTCTGAACCACAAACACCAGCAAATAACCGGACAGTATATATATACCCATGCTTTCTGTCCCCAAAGCCCGCAACACTTTCCAATCGCACTTAAAATATTTTGATATACACCCCCAAAGCAATATAAAAAATCCACTCCCCACAAATCCTATAATCATTCTGTAAAAATCTATCAAAAGCTGCCTTGGCGCATCCTTTCCCACAAGCTTATATCCAGTAAGATAAATAAGCGCATTTTCATCAAAAAACAAAAACATTACTCCAAAAATAACCCCCGCCACCACTACAGCCCAAGGTTTCACAAATTTATCAGCCTGCTTTCTATGTTCTTCAATATATTTATGTCCATAAAAAGACACAACAAAATATGGCAGCATATACTTATATGCCCCAAGTCCCAAGCCATCAGGTACAAAAAAAAGCAGGACAAATACAACCACATACATAAAAACCGAATTTTTGAAAAAATAATACATTACATACACAATTATAAAGCTCCAAAATACTGCCCATAAAAACCATAAATTATTGAATGCATTATAAAAATATACAAACACAATCGCCTGCGGCTGTTCATCTCCCCTAATATAATTAGTAATCAACACTCTTACATAATCAATCGCAGTCCACAAAAATATCGGAAAAAGCAGGGTTGCCACTCTCTTTTTCAAAAGCCCTATCCGTTTTTCATCAGTATCGGCCCGCCTCATACTCCCCCAGCTCAAATACCCGCTTATCATCATAAAAAGCGGCATATGAAAACTATAAATAAACTGATAAAGCCTATCATAGAAATAAAGCGTCTCCGCACTAAATCTCTCCCCGCTCCCCTCCTGAATACAATGCCCCAGCACCACTAAAATAATCGCAAATCCTCTAAGAATATCGGGAAGTCTTTCTCTTTCCTCTTTCATCTAATACTCCACACAAAAATTAATTTACTGAAAACGCTGCCCTTGCGTTTTTCCTAAACATTTAGAAACACTTAGGCGGCGTCTTTTGCCGCCTTAGTGTTTCTTAATGTTTTAACTATACCGCGATTGACAAAAAATTGCAATAATGTTATTATTTCATTAGTGTTCCTAATAAGAACCACTATAACGGCACATTGTAATTTCAGAAAGGAGTTTTTTATGCCAAAATTAAACGAAAATTATCTAAATCTTAAAGAAAGCTATCTGTTTTCAGAAATAGCACACAGAGTAAATGATTATACCAAAGCAAACCCGGACAAAAAAGTAATTCGCCTTGGTATCGGCGACGTGACACTTCCTATCGGTCCCGAGGTTATAGCGCAGCTCCACGAGGGCGTTGACGCGCTTTCAAAGGCAGAGACCTTTAAGGGCTATGGTCCCGAGCAAGGCTATGATTTTCTCCGCAATGCAATAGTAGATTATTACAATAGGAACGGTGTTTCCATTGAGGCAGACGAAGTATTTGTTTCCGACGGTGCAAAGAGCGACACAGGAAATATCACGGACCTTTTTGCCAAGGACAATATAATAATGATACCCGACCCCGTATACCCCGTATATGTGGACACAAACATTATGAACGGCAGAAACATAACCTACATTGATGCAAATGTCGATAACAATTTCCTGCCCATGCCGGACCGAAGCAAACACGCAGACATCATTTACATTTGCTCGCCCAACAATCCTACAGGCGCCGCCTACAACAAAGAACAGCTAAAAGAATGGGTAGACTATGCCCTTGAAAATGATGCGATAATCCTCTACGACTCCGCATATGAGTGTTTCATCACTGACGAAACGCTTCCGAGAAGCATTTTTGCAATTGAGGGTTCTAAAAAATGCGCCATAGAATTTTGCTCGCTCTCCAAAACAGCAGGCTTTACAGGCACAAGATGCGGCTATACCATAGTGCCCAAAGCATTGAAATTCACAGCCTCAAATGGTGCCGAGATGTCGCTCAACGCCATGTGGAACCGCCGCCAGACTACAAAATTCAACGGCGTTTCATACATAGTACAAAGAGGCGCCGCTGCCGTTTTTTCAGTAGAGGGAATGGCTCAATGCAAAGAAAACATAAAATATTATCAGGAAAACGCCCGCATAATCGCAGATGTATTCGCCAAAAAGGGCATTCGCTATTTTGGCGGCATAAATTCACCTTACATCTGGTTTGAATGTCCTAATAACATGGATTCGTGGGATTTCTTTGATTACCTGCTAAACAACGCCCAGGTAGTCGGCACTCCAGGCGCAGGTTTCGGCAAAAACGGACAGAAGTTCTTCCGCCTAACCTCATTTGGAAATCGTGAAAACACTATCGAGGCAATGAACAGAATAGACAAATTATTTTAATAATCAACCTGCGAATAATTGCTGGCAAATAAAACTATAGTATAAGAAAGCCCCGGCAATTTCAAAATTGCCAGGGCTTTTATATTCTTGACTATGCAAGAGATACGTTGGCAGCTCTAAGCTTAGAGCTGTTCTTAGGGTCCTGCTCAATATCAAATGTAACCTTCTGGCCCTCTTCAAGAGTCTTGTAGCCATCTGATAAAATAGCTGAAAAATGTACGAATACATCCTCTCCTGTGCTTTCATTTGTAATGAAGCCATAGCCCTTTTGTGCATTGAACCACTTTACAGTTCCGTTATTCATGTTTTGACCTCCATTATAATTTTAGTGTATTCCTATATACCTAAAAAACTGACCTATTCCGCAATTCAAATGGAATGATTGCGGAACAAGTCAGCACATAGTTCTAATTGAATACTAAAAACATTTTACTACATATACTTATATAAGTCAATAATAAGTATTACATTTCACTAATTTTTTACCAAAATTTTTATCTAAAACAAAATTAGCAAAACAGAGAATTTCAAATAACCGATATTTGACTACCATCACAGAAATTCTCTTAAAGCAAAAAGACGAAAACAATAAAATACATGTTTCCGCCTACTTTTTAAGTAGCGAGAGGGGGATTTGAACCCTCGACACTGCGGGTATGAACCGCATGCTCTAGCCAACTG
>CANQHZ010000127.1 GCA_947623805.1 uncultured Lachnospiraceae bacterium
CCGCCGCCGAAAAACATAGTAATCACGAAAATCACGTTGAAGAATTTTCTTCCCCTGAAATCCGCCCTTGACATAGGATAAGCGGCAAGCATAGTAATCAAAACCGAAACGACCGTAAACACAACCGAATAGATAACCGCATTCTTAAAGCCTACCCATATCTGCTTGTTGGAAAGCACGCGCTGGTATGCGGTAAGCGTCCATTTGCTGAAATCAAACGTAATGCCCTTGTTCTGCAACGTGATGGGATCGATGAACGATGCCACGATTATATAAATCATAGGAACTATGATTGCCACCACAAACAGTCCCAGCAGTATGTACCCCACCATAAGCAGCGCCTTATCCTGTAATGAATATCTTGCAAATTTGCTTTTCTTTTTCATATTAGTCTCCATTCTGCCGCTTTAGCGGCTCAAATAGGTATGTCTGGCAGCACGATTTTATAAGCCCTGACCTTCATTCATCTGCGAAACAATCTTATTCACAGAAACAAGCAGGATAACATTGATTATCGTGTTGAACAGACCTACCGCCGTTGAAAAGCTGTAGTCCCCGTCGATAAGACCTTTCTTGTAAACGTAGGTCGAAATTATTTCTGATGAAGCAAGGTTTAAGTCAGTCTGCAGTGCATACGCCTTTTCAAATCCGATACTCATAATATTGCCCGCCTGCATAATAAACTGGATAATTACAGTGCTCTTGATCGCAGGCCACTCAACGGCTTTGATCTGCTGGAAAATATTCGCCCCGTCGATAACCGCCGCTTCCTTCAGCTCCTTGCTGGCGTTTGACAGCGCTGCCGTGTAGATGATGGAGCCCCAGCCTGCGCCCTGCCAGATGCCGCTCGCGATATAGATTGTCCTAAATGCCTGCGGCATAGTCATAAAATTGATCTGGCTGCCAAACAGAAAGTTTACAGGTCCCGTAACCGACAGGAAAATCCTTACGATACCGCAAAGCACGATTACTGAGATAAAGTTCGGCATATAAAGCGCAAGCTGTATCTTCTTCTTTACCCCTGTTCTCTCAATCCTGTTTAACAGAAACGCAAGAAGTATGGGAACAGGAAAGCCCCACAGCATACCGAAAACGCTCAGCTTCAGAGTGTTTGCCAGATAGCTTAAAAAGTCGGGCGACGACAGGAAGCGTTTAAAGTGCTTTAAGCCTACCCAGTCGCTCCCAAGGATTCCCTTGATCGGGTTGTACCTCTCAAAGGCAATCAGTATGCCGCCCATCGGTATGTACTTGAAAATAATCGTCAGGGCGAATGCCGGCAGCAGAAAGAGCGCGTACAGCTGCCAATGCTGTACCACATACACAAAAGTATTGTGAAGTCTTGTGTCTTTTGTTTTGGTACTTGTTTTCATTCTCTTTTCTCCTTTCCTCCTTTATTTTACATATGCATATATTATTTCTTTTGCATTTGTAAAATAAAATATTTTTGTTGTAGTTATATAATATCAGCAGATATACACATTGTCAATACTATTTTTACACTTTTTGTTAAAATTCTTTTACATTTGAACAAATTTATTTTTATTATACGACAATTAGTGTTCAAATTACACATATGTTTATTACATTTCTGAAGGTTATTCATAAATAATTTACATTTTTACATTTGACTACTTTTTACTTATGTAATATAATGTAAATAATCGGTATTACATTTGTATATTTTACGTTTTATCTGCTGATATTTATGCCGAATACATATTTAAAAAGCCGTATTCCGCATACGGGGCTTTCCTTTCTGCTGCATGCGGCTGTAATTAATTATACGGAGGAACTATTTATGGCGGATAGAGTTACCATTCAGGACATAGCCGACGCGCTTGGCGTCTCCAGAAATACTGTGTCCAAGGCAATCAACAACACGGGAATCCTTGCCGAGTCAACCAAGGAAAAAGTTCTGCAGAAGGCTGTGGAAATGGGATATAAGCAATTTTCATATATTGATGTCCCAAGCATGAACCTGAACAAGTCAGCGCACCTGCAGCAGGACGGCAGCGCGGCGTGCGAAATCGCCCTTTTTACTACCACTTTTCTCGGCGGTTCGCATTTTGCCTCCACTATGCTGGATAAGCTGCACAAGGAAATAGCGCAGCTAGGCTACAGTCTCACCATGCATCATGTTACGTCTGAGGAAATTGAAAATCTAAGACTTCCCATTTCATTTAATAAAGAAAGAACGGCGGCTGTTTTAGGTATTGAAATGTTTGATTACAATTATGATAAGATGCTATGCGAGCTGGGAACTCCCACACTGTTTGTCGATACTCCCGTGTCCGAAGACGAGCCTTTAAAATCGGACCTGCTCCTTATGAACAACCGCGATGGCATATACAGCTTTGTCGGAGAAATGCTGCGCAGGGGCAAAAAGCGGATCGGCTTTATCGGCGAATACCTGCACTGCCGCTCATTTTTCGAGCGGTATATGGGCTTTAGGGACGCTATGTACCTGATGAAGCTTCCAATTATCGAAGAATACTGTATCACAGGCAACAAGGAAGGGGCAAAAACGCCAGGATATGATATTTACCGCGAATATCTGTATGAAAGCTTCCAAAAGCTTGACGAGCTGCCCGACGTCTTTATATGCGCAAATGATTTTGTGGCGATAGACGCCCTGCAGGCATTTAAAAGACTGGGGATTTCGGTGCCTAAAGACGTATGGCTCTGCGGATTTGACGACTCGCCCGAGTCAAAGGTCACTACGCCTTCGCTCACATCAATCCACATACACAGCCAGATTATGGGAGTGTGCGCGACGCAGCTTCTGCTCTCACGTATAAAGGAGCCGTCACTGAATTATCGGACAGTCTATACGGAAACCAATCTGGTATATAGGGAGTCTACCGAGGACTAGCGCACAGCGCGAAAGGGGAATTTTATGAATAATCTGTTTAATCCTGAAGGACCTGTAATACAGTTTATCACCAAGATAACATACAGCGCGTACCTGAATATTTTGTGGTTTATATGCTGTATTCCCATTTTTACGGCTGGCGCTTCGACTACGGCGCTGTTTTATGTCACGCTTAAAATGGTGAAGAATGAGGAAGGAAATATCACGAGGGCTTTTTTCCACTCATTTAAAGAGAATTTTAAGCAGGGAACGAAAATATGGCTTATTCTGCTGGCTGTGGGCATCGTGCTGGGAGTTGACGGATATGCGCTTTACCATCTGAGGTTTACTAATATATTCTGGACTATTATCACTGCTGTATTCGTAATTGCCGCCGCCGCGTATGCCATTATTCTAATGTATATTTTCCCGCTGCTGTCGAGGTTTCAGAATACCACGATGGCGATGTTCAAAAATTCCATTATGATTGGAATGCGCTTTCTGCTGTGTACCGTCCTGATGGCGGCTGTGTACTTTTTTATGGCTGTCATTATAATAAGGATTTTTACGCCCGCCATTATTTTCGGCGAAGGGCTCTGCGCGCTGATATGCTCCTATCTGCTCTCAAACGTGCTGCTGATGTGCGAGGGAAAGGTTGAGGATTGAAGCGCGGCGCGGAAACGGAGAAAAAGATGAGACAGGATAATGAAAAGACAAAATCGCTTGAAACTCTGCGCAGCCTGCATGGAGTTAAAAAATTACAGTACATATGGGATTATTACAAGCTGCCGCTGTTTATAACGGGGGTTTTGCTGTATGCCGTCATATATGTAGCATACAGGCACTTGACTTATAAAGACACTTCGCTCTATGTCGCTCTGGTTAATGTAAACGCTGGTGAAAGCCTGACAGAGCAGCTCGAGAATGGATTTTTAGATGCCGCTGACATAGATGCCTCCTCAAATAAGCTGCAGCTTTACTCAGGGCTTTACTTAACAGATGATGCTGACAGCCCCTACTTTGAATATACCTATGCGTCTCGGGTAAAAATTCTGGCTGCCATTGACGGTGAAATGCTTGACGCTGTCCTGCTTGACAAGGAGGCGTTTGACGCATTTTCGCAGAACGGGTATCTGTGTCGCATTGATGAACTGCTTTCGGCAGAATACCCTGATTTTTACAGTGACATAGCGCCTTTTATTGAAAATAACATTTTCATAAAGGATAATTCCTCCATTACGTACAGCGCTGTGACGGAGGAATATCCTATGGGCATGGATTTGTCGCAGGCAAAGCTCATCAGACAGGCGGGATTTGATGAGCCTGTCTATTTTGGGATTATCGCCAACTCACAGCGCAAGGATATGGCTGTCAGGTATCTGGAATATCTTTTTTATGGGGAGTAGGATTTTAGTTATCCCTCTCGCTGCCCCAAAAGAACAGCGCGACAGTGCCTGGACCTGTATGGCTTCCTATCACTGCGCCGATTGGGAAAATCTCCACTTTGCCGTCAAGGTTTTTGAATTTTTCCTCGACAAGCCTTGCGACTTCTTTTGCGTCTTCAAGACATTCTGAATGGCTGATGAAGCATTTGCCCGAATAGTCCAAGCCGTCTTGGGCGTTCTGCTCCATTTTTTCCACTATGCGTTTGATGGTCTTGCTTTTCGTGCGCACCTTTTCACGCGGTATGAGCTTTCCTTCATAATCTACATTGAGAAGCGGGCAGATGCCCATGACTGAGCCGATAAAGCCCGCTGTCTTTGAAACACGCCCTCCCCTGATGTAAAAGGTCAGGTCTGATGAGAAGAACCAGTGATGGACATTACGCCTGTGGGCAAGAGCCCACTCATACAGCTCGTCTATCCCCGCGCCCGAGTCGCGCATATCCGCAAGCGCGTCCATAAAGAGCCCGTAGCCGCTGGAAGCGCCAAGCGAATCCACTACGTATATCTTTCTATCGGAATAGTTTTCCGCAAGCATGTCCCTTGCCACGCATGCTGAATTGTATGTGCCTGATATGCCCGTGGAAAGCGTGACATGCAGAATATCTTTCCCCTCTTTTAAAGCTTTCTCAAAAAAATCAGAATACTCGCCTGCGCTCACCTGCGACGTCTTCGCCTCCTCGCCCGCAGTCATGCGGCTGTAAAGCTCGTGCGGCGACACTGACGCACCAAAGTCGTCAATGTACTCCTGCTGGTTCAGCGCAAAATGAAAGCATAAGTATTTTATATCTCTTTTTGTTAAATATTCTTTTGATAAATCTGCCGTAGAGCAGCAGCTTAATACGTATTCGCCCATAATTTACCCTCGCATTTTCTATTAATCGGCATTTTCAAAACCCTATTCGACAACATAGAATTTAGACAAAATATATAAAATAAGCGGCGTCTTGCAGCTTGCTGCACCTAGCCGCGTTTTTATATATTTTGGCTAAATTCGGACGGCTTAGAAAACATTTAGCAATACCTACCACCTTATTAATAAAAAGCGGTAAAGCTAATTGTCTTACCGCTTCGATATTTTTATTTTATAATTATTAGGAAAATTTTGCAACCGATTTTCGGCATTTAGTTTTCATTTAGTTCTCATTCATATAAAATCTCACTTAATCTTTCATACTATTTCTGTAAATGATTTTTTATAGTCAATATATAATTCTTCTTTCTAATCGTACACTAATCAACTTTCCCCTGCCTGTTTTAAGCATAGCTCAACCAGATTTTGTGAAATATAAATACCCTTTTCCTTTAACTGAAACAATATCGGCTTTAATTCTTTTATCAGTCCTTTTTGTTTAGCCTTAATCAAAACCCCCAGTGTACCTGTTACAGGCAGACCCAGATATTTTGCATACTTTTTGGCATTGGCGTCATCTATAATTACAACATCAGCCCCCATTTCTTTAGACAAAATCATAACTTCCACCTCTCCGTCATGTAATTGCGTCTTATACATAGCCTTAGCCAGCTGATCTTGAATAGTTTCTACTTGTATCCAATCTAAAGCTTCATCAACCATCTTTTTACAGATGGAATCTGATTTTGCAGATATCTCCTTATATACAGCGGTCGGAATAATAACCTGACCATATAATTTTTTCAAAATCTCCAGCTGGTTTACATGACATAATGCTATGAAAGGGGTCGTATTTGCCACTACTCTATGCATTCCCCAATTCCTCCAGAAATTCTTCCTCAGATTCAAATGAAAATATAGAAATGCCATTGGCGCCCAGATACTGTATAAATTCTTCTTTTGTCATATCTGCAACACTGGCACAATATCCCAGTGACACTTTTTTATTCTTATACAAGTCTACTGCCAGCATTTTTTTCATATAATCTGCAAAACCATTCTTATCCTCATGGAGATCCAATAATATTTCCTCTGGTATATTTATTGATACAATGCACATTATAAAAACCCCCTTACCGCTTGCAATCAATATGCCTTTCTGTTTAAAGCCGCCAAATGCGGTTCTGCATGCTTAATCTGCACAACTATACTGTTTTTATTTTATAATGTTATTAATATTTTTACAATGCCTGCTGAAAAATAATCAATCTTCTCCCCATTTATACCTCAGTAACTGACAACACTCCTTTAATATCCTGTATCAACCTAAGATATTCCTCCTTATTGATGTGCCTTGACATTTTGAAAGTCGTCACCACCTGAAATTTCTGCCCCTTTGCCTTTGGCTTGTCCACGTCAAAAGTGTCTATCACGCACTCGTCATCTTTTAACCGCCTTGACACGGCGGTAATCGCCTTGCCGTCTTCAAGCTCGATATAGAGCGTCATATATTTTGAATGTTTATAAAGCTTATCCTCAATAAACGGCACAATATGCACACCCAAAAGCCAGAACAAAGTCAAAATTGCCGCGCCGTCGATAAACCCTATGCCTATCGCAAGTCCTACGCATGCGCATGTCCATATACTGGCAGCGGAGGTAAGTCCTTTGATTTGGTGTCCTGACACAAGTATCGAGCCCGCACCGAGGAAGCCCACGCCACTCACTACCTGGGCAGCTATTCTCGTCACATTTACCTGGCTGCCGTATATGCGCTCAAGGTATTGCTCTATCAGCATGACCATTGCCGAGCCAAGGCATACAGTGATTGTAGTGCGCGCACCTCCGCCGCGCCGCTTTACACCTCTGTCTATGCCAATAACAGCGCCGACTATAAGCGCCACGATTATCCTTATCAGTATATTTTGCCATGTCCATTCCGTAAAATAGTCCGTAAACATTTTTACCTCCTAAATAATAGAACCGCCGATGGCAACGAATTGAACATCTCACTAAATCGCATCTAAAGCTTGTGCCAAATCCGCAATCAAATCCTCTTTGTCCTCCAAGCCGCATGAAATACGAATAAGCCCGGCAGGTACGCCCGCCTCTTTCAACTGTTCTTCATTCATCTGTCTATGCGTCGAAGTCGCAGGATTTAGGCAGCATGTCCTCGCATCGGCCACATGAGTTTCAATAGCTGCCAACTTCAATGCTTTCATAAAACTCTCCGCGGCCGCCTTGCCGCCCTTTAATTCAAAGGACACTACACCGCAGCCGCCTTTAGGCAGATATTTCTGTGCGCGCTCATAATATTTATCCGTCTTCAATCCGGAATAATTCACGCTCTCTACCTTGGGATGCGCTGCCAAAAACTCAGCGACTGCCTGACCATTTTCCACGTGCTTAGGCATCCTCACATGCAAAGATTCCAAACCCATGTTTAAGTAAAACGCATGCTGCGGCGACTGTATGCAGCCTAAATCACGCATCAACTGCGATGTCGCTTTTGTGATAAATGCGCCCTCTTTTCCGAATTTCTCCGCATACGTTATGCCATGGTAGGATTCGTCAGGCGTGCAAAGTCCCGGAAATTTATCGGCATGCGCCATCCAGTCAAATTTGCCCGAATCAACAATCGCCCCGCCTACAGCCACTCCATGCCCATCCATATACTTAGTCGTAGAATGTGTCACAATGTCGGCTCCCCATTCAATCGGTCTGCAGTTTACCGGCGTCGGAAAAGTATTGTCCACAATAAGCGGCACGCCATGCTTATGAGCCGCATGAGCGAATTTTTCTATATCAAGCACGGTAAGCGCGGGATTGGCGATTGTCTCCCCAAATACCGCCCTTGTATTCTCCCTGAAAGCGGCATCAAGCTCCTCGTCAGTGCAGTCGGGAGAAACAAATGTTGCCTGTATTCCCATCTTTGCCATAGTAACGGAAATCAGATTAAACGTTCCCCCGTATATGGATGATGAAGCCACGATATGACTTCCCGCCTCGCATATGTTAAAAAGCGCCATAAAATTAGCCGCCTGTCCCGAAGACGTAAGCATTGCCGCGCTGCCACCCTCCAGTGCCGCTATCTTGGCAGCCACCATGTCATTCGTCGGGTTCTGCAGTCTGGTGTAAAAATATCCCGATGCCTCCAGGTCAAATAATTTTCCCATATCTTCGCTGGTCGAATAACGAAATGTAGTAGACTGCACTATCGGTATCTGCCTTGGCTCTCCGTTTCCCGGAGTATACCCTCCCTGCACACATTCTGTTCCAATTGAATAATTGTTCATTGGTCTTTCTCTCCTTTGGTTTGATTAATATTCTTATTACAATTACCTAATTACAATTACCTATGATTAAAATAATCAGATTTGCCGCTCTGCTAAGTTTGCATTCATCATAGTTGCCATTAATTGTCATAATATCCTGATATTTAATTTGCAGTTACTATTATACCACTCCGACACGAATAAATCTACCGCCAATTAAAACGCTTTTTTCCATATGCTTTTTCCATAGATTTTTTCATATTTGCCGACTTACATTATCCGCTTGCATTTTTAATCCATATATGTTATATTTGTATTCGCTGAATCCACTTGGCTATTCGGCGGCATTATGCGGTGAGTTCGAGACCTTCCTCACCTAAAACAAAACTAAAGGAGAATAAAAAAATGAATCAAAAAGTATTGTATCTCGTTCACGCAGCGGCTATCGCTGCTCTTTATGTCGTGCTGACGCAGCTGGCGGCCGCTCTCGGACTTGCAAGCTACGCCGTCCAAGTCCGTTTCTCGGAAGCGCTTACCATTCTTCCGTTTTTTACCCCCGCGGCAATTCCCGGACTGTTTGCAGGATGCATTCTGGCAAATATGCTGACAGGCTGCCTGCCCCTTGACATATTGTTTGGGAGCATTGCGACTTTAATAGGCGCCGTTGGCACGTACCTTATCGGACGCGCATATCAGGCTGCCAAGGCATCAGAAAGCGCACGCCGCTGTCTGCAATGGCTAACGCCCATCCCACCAATCGCGGCTAATACTATAATCGTTCCGTTCGTGCTGGCATATGTTTACCATCTCGACGGCTCCATTCCATACTTTATGCTGACCGTCGGCGCAGGGGAACTCATATCATGCGGCATACTCGGCTTACTGCTACAGCAAGCGCTCATGCGCTGCCGCCAATATATCTTCCCTGTAAAAGCGTATAAATAATATCTCTTTAATACAATAAGAGCATTCTTCCAACACCCAGAAAGCAGCTAATATACTGTCTAAGCGCCTAGGTCGCGGAAGCTGTATTTTCTTATGTGGGGCTAAAATACCCAAGGGGAAAATTGGCACGGATGCCAATTTTAGCCGAGCGGCGACACGGACGTCGCCTCT
>CANQHZ010000128.1 GCA_947623805.1 uncultured Lachnospiraceae bacterium
TGGCTCATTTATCTGAGATATGAATTGAAAAATTCCTTGAAAAAAAGGAAAAAAGACTTGACTGAATAGGGAGGAAAAAATCCAAAAACCGTTTGTGCTTAACTACTGCGACGGATATGCAATATTTGCCTGGAATATTGTAATCGGCATGGGCGCTTATTCAATAATAGCGGCGGCTGTCTGCCTTGCGGGCATATTCACCGACGAAACAGCAAGGCGGACAGACCAGCTCATACTATGCAGCAAAAACGGGAGGGCACGTCTTTACTATGTAAAAATAGCGGCAGGAATAAGCCTTTCCGCGCTTGGCGTGATTACGGTTCTTGCAATCAGCGCGATAATAAACTTTTCTATTTATGGCATTGACGGCTTTGATACGGCAATACAGCTCATTTTAGAAAGTTCATACAATCTGAACATAGGCAGCACAGTTATAATAATGACACTTATGTCAGTTATATCAGTTGTTTGCGCGGTGCTTTTTACAATGCTGCTGTCACAGCTTGTCCGCAGCAATATAGCGACGCTTGCCACAATAACAATGATATTTCTGCTTACAATGTTCGTCAATATTCCCAACCATTGCAGAGTGCTTTCGCAGATTATAGATTACATTTTCCCAAGCCGTTTTCTGATGGGACAATACGCGATTGACACAAGGCTCATAAAAATCGGCGATATCCTGCTTATGCCGTATTATGCCGTTCCTGTTATGTACATTGTGCTCGGCATATGCTTTGCGCTTATCGGAGGGGTTATTTACAGGCGTCAGGAAATAAAGGGAAGGTAGCGTCAAATTCCCGCAGAAACAGCAGGTTATCTATCGTGATTATTGATTTACACCAGTTTTTGGCGACATACCATTCCTTGTAGTCGTTGTACCACGTCCATGGAACATTAAATGAACCGTCAGGAAGCTGAGTGTTTTTGATATATTCACACTCTGCTCGGCAGAGTTCTTCCAAGTCTTTGCCGTAAAATCTGCTTTGGCGCGATGTCAGAAATGCCGACGGTCTTGGAATGTATTCGCCCCAGCGCGAAGTGTCGCGGCAGATGGATTTATCTACGATTTCATCAAGCTTTGTAAGAAACGTTTTACCGTCAAACGGCATACAGCCTGCTTCCTTGCAATAATCATACAGTGAGATAAAACAGCCCGCGATATGCCGCTCAACCGGCGCGCTGCTTATAAACCATTCTGCCGCTTCTTTTGCGATTTGGATGCCTTTTTCGCGCAAAGCGCTCCCACTGTCGGCGTATTTGATGATAAAACCTGCAAGCGCCGCAGATGGATTATACTCAAACAGGCTGCCCTGCTCAGAATATTTCCACCAGACTGCGCAGGGACAGTCGTTGTTTGACGGGACTGTATTCATCCATTGGTTATGCGCGGAGTCAAAATCTGAGCCGCTTTCAAGATAGTTTAAGATGCCTTTGACAATCGGATGCGCGCGCTCTGTCCCGCCGATTTTATTAATATATACAGTTGCCTTCCACACGCCCATCGGCGTGGAGGCAGGATTAAAATTATCCGCCTCTATTCCCCAGCCAAAACCGCCGTCGGGATTTTGATAAGCTGACAGGGCGGATATCACGTCTTCGGCAGAACCGTTTTCAAAGTGATGCTTGAAAATTGCCAAGTCTATCGGACGGGCGTTTCTCAAAATAAATGTGCGTGCTTTTTCGTAGGTGTTCAATTCGTAGGTGTTCATTGTAAATTCTCCTTTCAATCGTGTTTTAAGCTTGTTACTCTTTAATTTTACAGAACACTCTGCGGATTGTCTTGTAAAAATCCGACATGTGCGATTTTAAGCGCATGTGTCGGCGTCATGCCATGACGGGAACGAAAATCATTCAAAAGATGCGGCTGGTCTGTGTAGCCGTATTTTTCTACCATATTCAAAATATCCGTACCGCCGCGGGCAAGCTCCTGCCATACAAGCTGATAGCGTATAAGATTTGAGAGGATTTTTGGGCTGACGCCGACGCTGTCTGCAAAAATGCGCTCCATTTTCCTCTCCGACATAGCATTGCTGCGTGCAATTTCGGATATTTTTCTGCGTCCGTGGTACTTTATCATATCGTTTACTGCGTTCATAAAATCACAGTTAAGGCGGTCTGAATTAAGTCTGCGAAGAAGAACCTCCTCTGCTGCGCACGCTCTTTCGGTCAGTGTGTTAAAACGTAAGGCAATTTCCGTCAGCTCGGCTGTGATGCCTTGAAAAAATTCGTCTGGATGATATGCTTGGCTTTTCGTATGCCGAAAGCTTTCAGGACTGAACAGCATCGCTGTCCAAAAAAAGAAACGAATGCCGAAAATTGATGATGAGGCGGCTGCGTCTGTCGCCTCGCAGGATTGATATGTATGCTCGTCCATTGCGCAAAAGCTGGCATCAATCGTGTGATTGGAATGATTAACTTTGATGATTATGTCCATGCAAGTGTCGGGAATTATAAGGCGTCTTGACATCTACGCCGTTTTTGAAAAACAACGACTATTGCGAGCTGTCGCCAAGCGATGCTCTAAAGCCGTATGTCCGCTGTTTTTGGGGAAATGAATATCCGCAGATACAGCCAAAGACATCAAGGGATGATATGAAAGAGACAAGGGGATTAATTTCTGGTTCATTTCACTACTCCTAACCAAGCTAAGGAAAAACCTTTTCAAATTCTTCGCAGACTACTTTCATTTTCTCATCAAACTTCTCGCCGATAGCGTTCATCTCCTTTATAAAAAACGCCCGATGAACTGCTTTCCAGTATTCAAGGGACAGATCTCCTTCGCCCTCACGATATGCGTGGTCCGATGATACTTCATCAAACGGAATCACATAGACTTTCGTTGTTTTTACAATACATACCGCATTATCATGAGAGTCTAATACGATACTGTATTCTCCGATCTTTGGGAGCGGTTCATTTTCAAAATCGTAAACAGGATACGCGGACGAAGTAGCCGTCTTTCTTTCGGCTAATACAAGTTCTGCCAGTCTGTCAGCATCCGTCCCAAAACTCCATGTTTCATATTCTCCATCAACACCAAATTGTTTCCACATTCTCTCCGCATCCATCTGGCACGCACCTCCTAAAAGCTCGATTTTGCTTATTAACATAGTAACATGGAGAGACGGTTTTGTCTATGCTGTGATGGTCCTGTGCTATGATTGTGCGCACTTTAAAAGATTGATTGTTCCTATCAATAACTAAGATTTGACTTTAAATATGGATTTGAAAATCTCCAAAATCAAAAATACCGCTCCCCTGTCTCAACTGCTTACTATCCTCTAAGCTGTCAAACGCTGTTGCAATTCGATTGACTATATCAACCGGAATGGTTAATTGATGATGTGCGGGCAGGATACGGTTTATGTCTAATTGCTGTACTTTTTTTACCGACTGTCTAAAAAGTTTTGGATCTGTTGTCGGATAAAAGACATCAAGACAACCGCGATATATTAAATCACCCGAATATAAATATTTTCTTTCTTGCTCATAGAAACAACAATGTCCAGGTGAATGCCCAGGAGTATGGATAACCGTTAATAGTCTATTCCCTAAGTCTAAACAGTCACAATCACGAAATATTCTTTGTGGGACACCTTGATATATTCGGTATTCATCAGGGGTAAAATCTGTCGGGAAATTACAGGGTTTACAAGTAAGATTGTTTTTTACAACCTGTAAAGGTATAGGGAATTGGGTAGACAACCATTCTTTTTCCGCTTCATGAACTGCAATATTATCAAAATGCTTATGACCGCCAATGTGATCCCAGTGTACATGGGTAGTTATAACCATTACGGGAAGTGCCGTTAAACTGTCTATAACCTTTTTGATATTTGCAACACCCAATCCAGTATCGATAAGAACGGCGTTATTTGTCCCACATAACAAGTAACTATGAGTTTCCTCCCAATGTTTATACTCACTGATTGCATAAGTATCAGTATCTATTTTTTCTACTTCAAACCAATTGTCCACTTTTTTACTGCTCACTCATATTTTGATTTTTCTTTGAGTATATCAAAAACACCCTCGTCTTTCAACTGCGTAGATGTAATCCTCATCAGATAAATCATAGGAATTTTTTTAATCTTTTAAATGCTGGACAGTATAACCAGTCTATGATATACTTTGCACGGAATTACGATAAGGGGACCAAAAATGGAATATAAGTATGTAAGGATACAGGGCAGGGAGAACTCATATGTTACAAAGTATCCTAAAGGAGTATTCAGCCTTTGCTAGAATCTGATAAGAGATGAAAAATTAAACATCATACGCCTTATGATGTGGTTTATACAAATTTTGTGGGAAGCATCATTGATGAAGATGACTGGCAGATTGCTGTTCAGGTTGAGAATGGAAAAATGGTATATGACAGGAGCATGAAATGAATAAAGTTGTCGGTGAAGCAATTAAAGAAATTAAAGAACTGGAAAAAAACACTCCCTCTGGAAAACATATTATTACAGGAGATGTGCGAAAATTATCATCTAAATTATTCAGGCAAATTGAGGACAAAAGCATTGAAAATGTTTTCATCATATGCGAAGAATTATTGAATGAGCGCTCATGGGCACTGGGAGTAATTGCATTTGACTTTGCATATCGAATGAAAAATCACTATAATGGGGCGACATATGATATTTTTTATCACTGGCTGAAAGATTATGTAAGAGGCTGGGGAGATTGTGACGATTTTTGTACACATGCATTTGGCGAACTGCTAAGGCAGCAAAAATCATTATTTGTGAAAATAATCGCGTGGACAGATGATAATGATTTTTGGGTAAGACGGGCTTCTGCGGTTATTCTGATCCCTGCCATATTGAAAAATGATTATGAAGAAATAGAACCATTTACGATATCAGACCGTTTAATGTCTGATCCGCATGATTTAGTTTTAAAGGGATATGGCTGGATGTTGAAATCCTTATCTCAGGTAAATCCCGATTGCGTGAAAGAATATCTGGTAAAAAACTGCAGAAAAATGCCGCGTGTTGCATATCGTTATGCGCTTGAAAAATTCGACCAAGACACAAGAACCAAGCTAATGAAAATGTGAGGTAGTTGCATTTTGTGTGTTACATTTTCTACTGCTTCACTCATTTACAAATCCTCCATTTTTTGCAAAATAAAAAGCGTATGAAACTTTTATATCTCATACGCCTTTACGCTGTTACTTATATTATGTTACTACATTTTTGTGTGGCTCATAAGCTGATTATCAACATCCCTGCCATCGTACATTACACGGATAACCGTTACTATTTCTGTTTCCTTATTCGGTATATAAAACACCCGATAATTGTCAACAGGCATTACACGAAGTCCTCTGTTTTTCCAAGGTTCTTTTTCATAGGCTCTGTACTTCTCTGGAAATGTTTCAAGTCCTAAGATATGCTCCTCTAACCTGTCAAGCTGTCCCTCTGCATTCTTCGGCGAAAGCAGTTCAAATGCAATATATTCATAAATACCTCTTAAATCAGACTCAGCCTGTTCGGTTATTGTTACTTCATAAATCATTATAAACCGTAGTCTTGGCGAATACTGGCAAATGCCTGTCTTGCAGGCTTAGTTTTTCCTGCAACCATATCCGCATATCCTTTCTCAAGTTCTGCATTTAATTCAGCTTCGGTAAGCTCTGCCACATCTACAGGTCTTGCTGTCGGTATCTTCACATCAAATGGAAGTCCTCGGTTTAATATAATCTGTTTATAAAACATATTGATTGCATTTGAAGCCGTAATACCAAGTGTTGACAAAATGCTCTCTGCCTGTTCTTTCACATCAGGCTCTATTCTTGCGTACAAATTAGCTGTTTTCGCTGCCATAGCATAACGCTCCTTCCAAAATCGTAGTATTTCCTATTACCAATTACATTATACCAATTTGTACGCACAAAAGCAATACGATTTCTCACTGTTAGGATGAAAATTCGACAAAGACACAAGAACCAAGCTAATGCAAATGCAGGTGAACACCAAACATCTCTTTCACTTTGTCGATATCAAAGGAAATAATTTCATCAAAATCGTAGCTTGACAGAATGTAACGCACAAAGCGGCAGCCAAGATAATAACCCACATCGCCGTAACCGTTATAGTTTACCCAATCGCCAAAATAGCGTTGGTTGGCAAACGACATCGTTTTCAAATCTTTCGCAAAATCCAGCTTGATCTGCTCATAATGGTCATCGCACCACGCTTTCCAACCATTTTTATCCTGATGATAATATTCGACATCGTCAACAATAATTTGCTCAAAACACATTGCCACGCCCTCTGTAAAGAGCTTCCAAATGAAAAAATCTTCATCTTTGTCAAAATCACGTTCCAAAATCCCGTACTGTTTTTGATAAACGTGACCAAGTTCATGATAGATTAGCCCATACATATCATTGATATGGCACCAGTTCAATTCCAATATTTTTTCCATACCGAGCAATATGGCTGTCTTCCCACGATATTCTGTCACCCACCCTGCACCGTTGCAAAGACCGAGATAAAAAACAATAATAACATCAACGCCTTTTCCGAAGCGCTCATATATGATGCGCTCCAAATTCTTTGTCACTTGCAAGAATGAATTATGCGCAACTTCAAGCTGTTGCTGATTGTATGCGACATAATTCAACACAGATAAATAATCTTCCTTGGAAAATTCTCCGGTACACAATACGTTTTTTACATCCGCAACTAGTATCGGAAACAGTCCCGGAAGCGTAAAATCGATATATTTTTTCCACTGTTCGAAAGAAAATCCCGAATTATCATAAGATGTCAGTGCCGAAGAATATGTGTCGATAATATCCATTACGGTTCAACTCCAAATCCTGATTATTTAATTATCATTATATTTTATATTCCAAAAGTCCGCAATCCCTTGAAAATGCCGATTTCCCGATAAATGGGTTTGCCTTTGGAAACGGATATACAATATGCTATCTCATTGTATTGACAATATTCTTCAAGGTATCTATGGAAACCCTTCCTTTTAAGGAATAACGAACACCATCCGCTACAAAAACTGCCACTTTCTCCGAAACATAATCTTCCACGTTTTCCTCATCAACTGCGTCCTGTATAATATTCACCCTATAACCCTGAGCTGACGTATAACTTTCTACAAATTCGTATAATCCAAGATAATCCGTATCCCAGCCATTACTCATTTGGTCTTCACTCAGGATTAAGTCAACAGTTAGTGAAACTGGTGAAAAAAACTCTGTTCCATGACTATACGAATATCGATTTTCTGCTTCAATGAATTGGTAATTGCCTGTATCACCCAGAATAAAATTGTTCACAGTAATAACTGCAAAATCTTTTATGTCTGTCATAACCCGACACAACATATAGGGGTTATCAAGGGATAGATTGGTATCTAACAGCTTTACTCCTAAATCATCTTTTACTGCGTTATAATCGCTGTAATCCTTATAAACAATTCCATATTCATTAGGTATAGCATCCAATTCATTCATCTGTACAATCTGCATGGAATCCAGTTCAGCCAATGTTTCCTCATTTACATGAACTTTGTTCAGCATGTAGTATCCGGCATAGACAGTGGCACCTCCTAAAACAACAATTACCATAGAAGCTACAAGACTTCTCCAAAGATTTCCCCATGCTCGGTTTGATTTGTGATAAACAGCTTTGCTTTTGATATTGTTTTTAATTTCATCTGTCAGTTCTATCTGCCTAAGTTCCGAATCAATAATACTTTTTATGTTATTTTTGATCATATCCTGCCTCCGTTAAAATTTTTTTCATTTTACCTCTTGCCCTGTTTAAGCGTTGCATAGTAGTATTTTCTGATTTTCCGATGATTATGGCAATTTCCTTAACAGACAGTTCTTGATAATAGTACAGTACAATAATCTGCCTGTCATCTGCATTCAAAGCCATGATAGCCGATGACACACTATCTTTCTCTAAAAAATCATTTATTGGATCATTATTAATTCCATTCATGTGATTTTCCAGATTATTTTGGCGCGTGCGGAACCATTTAGTCCTCATTACATTTTTACAGCAATTGATAGCAATACGCATTAACCATGTCTTTTCACTTGATTTGTGCTCAAATAACTCATAGGATTTCATCGCTTTTATAAAAGTTTCCTGAACAGCATCCTCCGCAAGCTGATAGTCTTTCAAGTACAAATAGCAAGTACGCAGAAGTTCATTGCCATACTCATGCATTAGCCTTTCTAAAAATTGTTCTTCCGACATTTTTGTTTTGCTCCCCTCCTTTCATTTATTAGACACATTAAGGGGAGAAAATATTACATTGAAATAAAAATTAGATATTTATTTTCGTTTGTAATCATTCTATAAGTTATGGTTTTTCAAAAATTTAATTTTTATATAATTATGGGAATTTTCATCTTAAGATAATAAAATACAGTAATAAATCCTGCCTATATCCGTGATTGATTACACTAATACAGACAGGATTTCTTGTTTCTATAATCCTTTTTGATATAATTTGATATAAAGTCGTTTGACTTCGCCGATTTCTTCGGCTGAATATTTATAAAATACGCATCTGCCATTTTTGATATCTATCTGCATACCACTTTGGTATATATATTTGAAAATTATCATAATCATCAAATGCCTGCCAGCATCTTGCCTTCATTGCGTCAACATCTTTCTGTCCGAATTTCTCCGCCCACTTAATAGAATACAAGGAAGCATGCGCCACATAAACAGCAAGCGCTCTCCAAAACTCATCTGGAATAATGTCATTGAAATATGCGTCAATCTGCCCAATGCAATATGGAATACTGTGTTCAATCCCAAAGCTTTCAAGCTTGTAAAATTCCTCGTAGGGATCGCCTACCTCCCAACGGTTAAAATCAATCACACCAATTGCACCGTCTTTCATATAAATCAGATTACCTGGATGAAAGTCGCCATGCATATATACTGGTTTTTGCCGCCATATCATGTCAATGTTTTTCTTTACATAATTAATCGCTGTTTCGTCACCCTTGACGCGTACCTGTGATTGCTCATAGCGAGATAGCTGCATTAATTTCTTTGCTTTCTTTGTTTCCGTTGGAATATCTTTTTCATCAAGCCTTATGGAATGTATCTTCTTTAAAATTTCGCCCGCTTCTCTGCCAAGCCTATATTGCTCACGCTCTGGCAGACCAGGCAATATCTCCTCCAAATCGCTGCCTTCCACCCAAGTCAGCATCATATATGTG
>CANQHZ010000129.1 GCA_947623805.1 uncultured Lachnospiraceae bacterium
CAAGATTATAAGATTAACCATTTGGCTTTAATTTTATGCTTTTGAAATTCAAGATGAATATGATTTGTTAGAAAATTCTATAAAATATGTAATTCACACTCAATATTACATAAGTACTGCATCAGGATAACATATGTTAGAAAATTTTATAAAATATGTCATTCGCACTTAATATTACATAAATACTGCATTAGAATAACATATGCAAAAAAATATGTAAACTCAAATGTAAAAAAACGAACTGTAAAATTTTTATAAACTGTAATGCTTATTTATTTTATATGGAAACATTTTTCGCAGCAAACAAATAAATGGCGGCTGCCACACTGAAATTAGTGTGGCAGCCGCATAGGAAATTACATAAATTAGGGAACATACCAGCGGCTATTTGTCCTCGTCGTCCTTTGTATCCGTTTCAGTTTTGTCGGTCTTGTCGGTTGTTTTATCGGAAATTTTATCTTTATATTTATCCGTGTCCTTGGCTTTATCCTTATCTTTTTCTTCTGTCTTGTCTTTATCCTTATCCTTGGTTTTATCGCCTACTTTTTCATCTATTGTGCTGTCAAGAAGCTTTGAAATCGTATCCGAATATACGCCATTTTTATTGTAGGTCACATCTACGCCTTTTGTCCTTGCCGCCGCGTTGGATATTGCGTACGCTTTTTGCGATATCTGGTTTGCATAAGAGCCGTAGCCTGTAAACAGCGTTTTGAGGGTGGATATGTTGTCAAGCTCAATTTTGCCATCGCCCAAGGTTGTTTTTTCCTTGAGGACATCCTCGTTAAACTCCAGTTTATTACCTGTGCCTATGTTGATTCCCACTTTTGAGAGCAGGTTGCCTGTTTTCTTTGTTATGCCTGTCAGCCATACCGCATTGCGCAGTATATTTTTTGTCTCGGAATTTCCTGCCTGCTCCACTACGGTATTGTAATCGTCAACAAAGGCTTTGACTGCCTTTGTGATAGCGTCCCAGTCGTAATCCTCGACTTCGATTTCCTCTCCTGTTTCCTCGTCTGTTTTCTTGAATTTCTTCTTTTCATAGAGTGCGGAATTGCCTAACGCATCTGCGGATTTTTTCAGGGAATCCGCGCTTGAACGCATCATTGTAAGCCTTTTTGACGAATCCCCGAAGCGTGACTTCATATCCGCGTCCTGATTTGCATAGTATGCCTTCATCAGTTTTCCGTAGCTGCCGTTTTTAATCATTGCGTAGTCGGACAGGTTAATTGCGCCTGTATCGTTTCCTGTGGAAAGCGTACCGCCAAACAGCGCCGAATAATTGAAATTGGTGTTATACTGGTTTAAATAGTCGTTATAGTCGTTGAAATTTATTCCTGACATAAGCTTTTGCCTCCTTATTGATTTATACTTTGATAGGTAATTGCGAAACATGTTCTAAACCGTCCGAATTTAGTCAAAATATATATAAATTGTCGCTTATTTTATATATTTTGACTAAATTATATGTTGTCAAATAAAGTTTCACAAACGCCTATTTTTTTGAGAAATTGTTGTGTTTCAGGCTAGATAATCTACATTGCCGCCTGTATTTTCTTTGGCAAGGATTTCTTCTTTAATATCAACGGGAATTTCATCTGTTTCATTTGTTTTTAATTTGTTTAACAGTTCTTCCCTTGTTTCTGCTATTGCAATTTGTGCCTCCTGCTGCTTTTCTTTTATGATTATTTTTTCGACTTTCTGTTCCTGATTTTTTTCTTCCTCTTTCTTCTTCGCGCGTTTTTCCTCTAGCTGTTTCTGTACTTTTTCTTTGTAAACGGTTCCTGGATTTTCGCGTGCCTCTTTATCTCCGCTAATCGCCCAATAGGTAATTTTTCCGTCTTTGTCAATTACAGTTCCTTGCGCATATACGACGCTATTTCTCGCTTCACATTCTTTTGCAAACTTTTCTCCCTGCTCAGGGGTATCGGCAATCACCTTTTCGTACTTTGCCGCCACTGTCGGGTCTGATGCCATTTTCTCCACAATTTTTGATGAAATTGCAACATTGTTATATCCACTGCAACTGAACATATATGCCTTACGCTGTTTCAAATTAGAAAAATCCGCCACCGTAATATTTACATTAGGATATTTCTGACGCAGCGCTCTCAAATATTCATCCGTAGTCTGACTGGCAGAAGTTTTTGTCTCATAAGCGTTTTTTACGCTGCCCGCCTGTTTCGTTCTGTCGGCGCTGTTCTTTGAGACTGTCTGCTGTTTTTCCGTTTCTGATTTTTTTGCCGTATATGTACTCTCATATCCGCTGCTGTAAACACTGTTAATTTCCATTGACATAATCCTGACCTCCTATTCGATTAAAATATGAACTCCGTTTTCAAAAAACTATGAAAGTATTCTTTCTATATATTCTATCGTAAAAAATATTTGAAAATAAATATAAATGTTGTGAAACGCCCTTTTTATGATGTGAACAGCATTTTAAAAAGCCGATACATCTCTGCATCGGCTTTTTCCTATAAATCAAACTTATCTAAATTCACATTCCTCTATCACGCACTCGTGTATCTTTATAACTGTATTGTTTTCAAATATGTACTCCATGCTGTAATTAACTATTGACTTGTACTCATTAAATTAATTTATCTAGCAGTTGATTCAATCTCAGTCCTCCATATACACGAAAAGCTCTTGACATAAGCCAAGAGCTCTCTAAAATTCTAAAAAGCGGTTCTCTTTTCTTCGGCTTGTGCCTATTCGGTGTAAGTGAACCGAAACTTACGGAAAAACCTCTACTTATGAATCCGAAAAATCATAAGCTTCTCTGGTTAATCTTATTATATACAATAACGTATTCAAAATCAACAGATTTTCAAATTATTTTGTCAAATTCAGGCCCCTTCCCCATCATTTCCACATAATACCCGCACCCATTGCGCTCATCAAGCTTGACCGCCATATCATAGGCGCGCCGATAATAATAATCCTGCAGCTCATCAATCCGATACTCGCCGTCTTCGCGGTACAGCGGAAACGATGAGTCTAAGTCAAGCTTTACTGTAGTCTTCTTTCTCCCCTCTGCAAGCCTCTTGAAGAAAATGCTCATTTTGCGGCTTTCCCTGAATATGGCTCTCGGATTTCTGTCCTCCTGAAACCTTTTCCAGCATTGCTTGTAATACCTAAGCGCCTTGCCCAAATCGGCATACGCGTAACAACATATCAAATCGTCCCAAACCTCCAGCTTATTGCACAAGTCTTTTCTCCTTTCAAGGATTCTGCAATATTCCAAAGCTTTTTCCAAATTTCCGTTGTTAATATAGTATTGCAAATAATCTAATTTCATATTGCCCCAAGCCCAATAACGGTCACCGCCGCCACAACGCAGATTAAAACTTTCAATATCCTTGGCAAGCTCCTCTGCACGGTCAAAATCGCCATTTTTCAAATAAAACCGTATCTGCGTGTTTCGCTCACACGCCCTACAGTCGCTGTTTTCATCTCTCGGTTCTTTCTCAAATGCATAAAAAGCCTTTTCCGCCTTTTCCTTATCAAAATCCTCGTAAAAATAATACATCTGACGGTAATATGAACGCAGGCTGTAGCCGCACTCTATGCTCCGCCGTTTAAAGTCCTCATAAAATTTCATGCAGTCCGCCATAGGGATTTGATAAAAATCAGCGCAGTCATTCAGCAGCCATTTGTAATCCCACATAACATGGGGCAGCATTTTCTCTCCCTTATAATATTTAGTACACGGCGCATCAGGATATTTATCTATAAGCACCAATACCTGCGGAAAAATCACAAACATATCAAGCTTGTCCCAATAAAAGCATGACTCGTAGCACAGCATAAGCCTGAAATACAGTTGAAACGGCACATCGTTATTTTCGTCCGCCTGTTTTATCGCATCATATATGCCCTCTATCCTCGCCTTTCCATGCTCCAGCTCATTGTATCTTCTTATACATTCGTCAGAATCATACATCTGAAAGCCCCCTCTCCATCAATAACAGGATATTCCTGTTTAACATTCCCAGCTCATTGTTGTGCAGAGTAAAGCCCGCTATCTGCAAAGCCTGCACATATAAAATTTCGACAAAAATCCGCCACTGGCTCTCGTCGCCGCATGAAGCCAGTCTCCTGACTAAAGGGCTGCTGTAATTGAAATACAAAGCCGCCGCGGTCTTTGCCGCCGTTTCCTCCTTAAACGCGTCAAGCATATTGAAGAACATAGAGCTTGCCTGAGCGCGCGACTCATTTACCTGCCGCAGAAAAACCGCGTTTTCATCTACCAGATAAAATGTCGGCTGCTGATATGGCGAAAAATGCTTGACCTCCGCCCGACAGTCGTATGCCATCAAAATGCGGTCTGCTGCCTTCACAAAATCAAACACCTCATCCTGCTCATCAGGCGAAAGCTCCTCCATAAGCTCCTCGACGCTCCAGTCCTCCACAGCGCTTACCTCCAAGCCGTATGTCTCACCCAGCGTTTCAAGCAAATCAAGCGAATGGACATATGTGACATTTATCAGCAGCTTGTCCTGTGCAAAGAAAAGCTGTGAAAGCTGTTTATATTTCCCCGCCGTCGTCGCATATACAAGCGGCTCTTTACCCATGCGCAGTTCATAGCCTGTCCGCCGTCCGCGCGTCGTTTCAAATTCATAATAATCTATAAATATCTTAAACAGCTTTGGCGACTCAAGCGCAAGCGATGTCAGCGTCAGATAATGCAACTTAAAAAATTTCTCAAGCATTTGCGGCGAATCCTGCGCCAGCCCTTCTATGTAAGAGATAAGACTTTCCTCAATGGCGTCGCGCGCCTGTTCAAGCTCCTTATCGGCATAAAAGCCCTCCCGTGACGCTGTCGGGCGCAGCAGAGTGCTGTTTATAATACACCTTGTAAATACAGCCCAGTCAGGCAGTATTCCCTCCCCGCTTTCCGTCAAGAGCATATTTTTGAGATAAATGCGGTGGCTTCCCTTTGCCGACGGCAGCACGGAATGGTTCAGTATGTATGCCACACCCGAAACGCCTCCCTGCTCTGACGAAAACGGCACGCAGTCAAAAAAACCTTCCTCAAACATGACCTGCCCGAACAGCATAAGCTCATCTTTGTTCGTCTTTCGCCCCTCCCATGGCAGATATACGGGATTTAGCTGCTCCTCCTCGCCGTTCTGCCGTATAATCACAGGGAACGGCAGCAGCATGCCATAATATATCAAAAGTTTCCTTATCGTCTCCTTCGTGAAATACTCCTCTCTGCCTTTTTTTGCGCAAAGTATCACCCTCGTGCCGCTTTGGGGCATATCGGCAGTTTCCGCGCCGCCGTCAACAGCGCGTATGCCGTATGTGCCGTCAGGTCTGCCCTGCCATTCCAAAATCGGCGCGTCTTCGGATTTGCACGACCTTGTGAGTATGCGTATCTCATCCGATACCATAAAGCACGAAAGCAGCCCTATTCCAAACCTGCCTATATAATCTGAACGCAGAGAGCTGTCCTCAAGCCCGCGCTTTGACGATTCGCCGATAATAGCCAAAAATCTGTGTATCTCATCTTCCGTAAGCCCAAGCCCGTTGTCTGTAAATGTAAGCCTGCGCCCCTCCTCGATTTCAAGCCGTATGCAGCCGTCGTTTTGTGCATTTTCTTTATTATTCCCTAATCCGCTTTCAAATGTATTGTCCTCTAAATCCTCTACACTTTGACGTTCATTAATCCATTTAGCCTTAGCCGTTATCGCGTCGGCTCCGTTCTGCAGCAGCTCGCGGATATAGACATTAGGGCTGCTGTAAAGGTGGTCGGAAAGAATTTCTATCATTCCCCCAAGATTTACCTGAAAACGGTAATTGTTATTGTCCATGTCTGTTTCTCCCTGATTTATTTAAGAATAAAAAGCAATTTCATTATACCACTAATAAATAGGGGTGTAAAACCAAAGATAAAACTAAATATCCTTTCTTTAAAGCAGGATTAATTTTTACCCAAAAAATCAAAGCCGCCCGCCCTATTAATGCTATAATGAACATACAACGTTGTAACAGGGGGAAATACCGATGGACAATATCAGCCTGCTTATTTTATGTCTTGAATATATTGAAGTGCATATAAAGGACAATATAACGACTATCGACATCGCAGATGCCTGTCATTGTTCACGGTCAACTCTCGAAAAAATGTTTCGCTATGTGTACGGTATTTCCATACACGACTATATAATACGACGGCGCATGACATTGGCGGCAAAGCTCCTGACCAGCCAGCCCGACCTATCAATTTTGTCCGTCGCTGTTGAGTATGGATACAACTCGCACGAAGCGTTTACGCGCGCATTTAAAGAAATATGGAATTGCAATCCGTCAGATTTCCGTAACCGTAAATATGTGGAATTATACCCAAAACTCCGCGAACCCGTAACGAAAGGAGACAATTATATTATGGAAAGAAAAAGTTTTGACATAAGCCAGCTCTATGATTTATTTTGCGAACGCAGGGATTGTTGGTTCGTCTGCTGCGACATTCAAGGACTTATTCCTATCAACAATATCTCACACAAGTCAGGCGACCTTGCCATACTCACTGCTCTTGACCGCATAAACAGCGCGTCAGGTGAAGATGATATCGCATTCCGAATAGGCGGTGATGAATTTTGCATTCTTACGAACAATACTGACAAGAGTTATGCCGATAAGATAGTCAAAGATATACAAAGCCACAACAATGAAGACTTTATATATGATGGAAGAAAAATCCCCCTCAGCCTGTATGTAACTGCCACAACACTTGACAATTCCTCGCTAAGATACAGTGAACTTTTTACCAAGCTTCATACCGCAATCAAAGATGCAAAAGCAGATAACGGCGACTTATAAATTATAACTGCCAAAATACCCGCATAACGCATTAAGGCTATGCGGGTATTTACTGTTTTTATCTACTTATGGTATGGCTCATTATTGATAATCCTGTACGCCCTGTATATTTGCTCCAGCAAAATCACACGCATAAGCTGGTGCGGAAATGTCATATCCGAAAAGCTCAGCTTTTCATCAGCCCTTTTCAATATGCTGTCATGCAATCCAAGAGAGCCGCCTATCACAAATGCTATGCTGCTTTTTCCCGATACACCTAACTTTTCGATATGTTTGGCAAAATTCACGGAATCAAGCTTTTCCCCCTCTATGGCAAGCGCTATACAGTACATATCTTCGTGTATGCGCTTAAATATTCGCTCCGCCTCTTTTTGTTTTATCTGTGTTTCAATGGTTTCCGATGCTCCGTCAGGCGTCTTCTCGTCAGCCACCTCGATTATATCAAGTCTACAATACCGTGAAAGCCGTTTTGCATATTCTTCCACAGCGTCGCGGTAATATTTTTCCTTTATCCTGCCCACTGTGATAAGCGTTATGTTCATATTACCCTCAATTCCTTCCTTTGTATTTCAAATTTCGCCTGCCAAGCTAAGGATTAACAATAAATATCAAATTTGATGTTTTTTCTTAATATTTTTCTATTTGCTGATTATTATTTAAATAATAACGCAGATTTCTAGCCATACCTTTTTTCACAAGAATTCCCCTGTCCGTCAGTTCACGCAATACCAAAATTGCTGACGCCTGCGAAATGCCAAGCGCATCCTGAATATCCTTGCGAATAATATAGCCTTTTTCTTGGCACAGCCCTATCACAGCCTGAATACGCTCTTCTTTTTCGGGCTGATACCTTTCTTCTTTTTTAATCCGAAGTCTTTCTTTTCTTTCAGACATATCAGCTCTTTTATAATATCCATAGCTTTCCCTCAAAACACTAGCCACGCCAGCCTCATATGAATAAATGTCTTTCTGAAAATTCGTATTCGGCAGAGTGATTTTAAACGCATTGCTGCTTGTTTCAATCACAGGTTTTTCTCTGTATTCATCATAGCACTCATTTATTTTTAAAATGCCTGTCCCGTATGCCTCAATCAGCTTTAGGCGGTAAAAAATATTGGCAAGATTTTGATTGCGCAGCGCAGACACACCTATTTCAATGTCGTCAAGCGAAATACCCTTCACCAGTCCGCCAATCGTGACAAATTCAATCCTGTCCTCAAAAATGCTGATAAGCGTCGAACTGCTGAACGAATAATCCCTATGGACAATGGCATTGAGCAGCGCCTCCCGCACAGCCTCCACAGGATAATCCCTCATATCTACACGTTCAAGCCCTGAAAACTCCGAACGCGTGCGGTTATATCTGTCAATATACGAAAACGCCTCCTCCAACTGTTCAAAAAGCGAGCCCGAAAGCTCCTTTCTGTCTCTGAAAACTGTCTTTTTAACGCCATCAAAAACCGCAATCTTAATAGTATGCACAGACTGCTCCGACAACAGAAATGCCAGATTAGTGTACATACCGTCTTCGCCTATCATATGAAGTGTACGCATCTGCGCCTCTCCAAGCTCTACACCTTTTTTTGCAAAATAATCAGCCGTCTTTTCAAAAGTTAATTGCTGGTTCAACGACCTTGCCATTTCGTAACTGTCACCGCCTGTCTCCTTAATCATGGCAAGAATAGCCGCGTCGCTCGCAGGCACAGTAGACGCTCCCTGCCGTACATAAACACCTTCAGGACGTATACCCTTGCTGCCAACATAATATGGTCTTGCCGTACCTCGCTGGACACAGACACATACCACGGACTTATCTTCGATAATCTCATCTTTACATTCCACAAACATTGTGATGTCAGGTCTTATTGAATCACGCACAGCATTTGTCACCCTCAGCATAATATCGTCGATATCACTAACTCCGCAAACGCTGCCATCATCATCAATACCGATAAAAATATTACCCCCGTCGCCATTAGCAAAAGCTATAACTGTATTTTTGATGTCGTCAACGTATTTTCTTTTAAATTCAGTTATCTTATTTTCCACACGCATAGCTTGACCTCCTGATAACTCAATAATCTAATAATCTAATAATCTAATAATCTAATAATCTAATAATCTAATAATCTAATAATCTAATAATCTAATAA
>CANQHZ010000130.1 GCA_947623805.1 uncultured Lachnospiraceae bacterium
ATGACAGGGACAGCTCCCGTAATCTCAGCCACAAGCCGCGCTGCGTCGTTTGCACCGCCCATATGTCCTGACAAAAGAGATATGACATAGCATGCGCACTCATCAACCACAAGCACAGCAGCATCCCTATCCTTACTCTCCACATACGGCGCTATAGCCCTTACAGCTATCCCACACGCACCTATAAAAATCAACACATTTCCTTTTTTAAAGCGTTCCCTTGTCCATTCGCCAAGAGTATGTTCCGAGCCGTTTCTATATTTTGCACAATGCTCACACTCAGCATATTGAGACAGACTACCGCATATTCTGTCGCCCAGCATAGCGCCGTTTTTTGTAAAGCTTATAATGTGTATCATATCTTCTCTAATTACTTTCTATTTTCTGTAGTGAAATTAGGATTATACAGGTCGCTTCTTCTATAATTTCCATGCGTTACCACGTCCCCTACTATGATAAGCGCCGTCTTGCTGATTTTATTTTCACTGACAGTCTCGGGCAGCGTGTCTATCGTACAGATAAAGCTTTTTTCATCTGCCCAGGTCGCCTTGTAAACCACAGCGACAGGCGTATTCTTATCATATCCGCCGCAAAGCAGTTCCTCCTTTACTTTATCCGCCAGTCCCGCACTCAAAAAAAGCACCATTGTAGCATTATGCGCCGCAAGCAAACTCAAACGCTCCTTTTCAGGCACAGGCGTGCGCCCTGCCATGCGCGTGATTATCACGCTTTGAGCCACATCGGGAAGTGTGTACTCTATATTTAACGCAGCGGCCGCGCCGCAAAATGAGCTCACCCCTGGGCAGCTCTCGTACTGTATACAAAGCTTGTCCAGCTCGTCCATCTGCTCACGCACAGCGCCATAAATGCTCTGGTCGCCCGTGTGAAGCCTGACTGTCATTTTTCCGTTCTTCTCCGCCGCCTTTACCGTCTCAATGACATCCTCCAGCGTCATTTTGCTACTGTCATATATTTCACATTCTGTTTTTGCGTAGTTTAAAAGCTCTGGATTTACAAGCGAGCCTGCATAGATGATTACATCAGCCTTTTGCAGCAGCCTGCTCCCGCGCAATGTAATTAAATCTGCCGCTCCCGCGCCTGCGCCTACAAAGTAAACCATTCTGCGCCTCCGATTTATTTCCAAGATTAATTATTAATTTTAATATTATCATCTATATATTAAGATTACAAGGTTTATAAATTACTCCTTTTCATTTACAAAACTCCCTAGCGAAATCATCAGCCCCATCGCTTTTTGCAAGCTCGCCAAACTCATTGGAAAATACAATCACCTCTATCTGCGTCATATCGCTGCGCCTGTCGAGATAATACTTTATCTTTCTAACCATAACATCCATAGTCTCCTGAAGTAGCCCGCCCTCTCGAAGTATTTCCAGTGCCTCCTCCGTGGTCACACACGCCAGAAGCCGCCGCCCGATTTTTGCATCAGCCCCCGCCATAAGCGCATGCGCCGCCAAAAGCTCAAGCCGCGCGTCCGCGTTTGATGAATGTGTATTCATAATACCGCCCGACACCTTGACAAGCTTTCCGATATGCCCTGCCAGCAAAAGCCGCTTAAAGCCAAGCTCATTTGCAAAATCCACCAACTCGCCGATGTAGTTGCTGCACTTTACCGCATCCTCTATGTCTATTCCATATCTCTCACTGATAAAATTCCTGCCGTAATTTCCAGGCACTGCAAGGACTATGTCGCGCCCAAGACGTTTATTTTCCTCTCTTTTCACACTCAACTCTACCCGTATCGTTTCTATAAGCGCACGCTCGCTCATAGGCTCGACTATGCCGCTTGTGCCAAGCACTGATATACCGCCCTCTATGCCAAGACGCGGATTAAAGGTTTTCTGCGCCAGCGCTTCTCCCTCGGGAATGCTTATTACGACTTTCACATGCCCGACGAAATCATTTGCCTCGCATACACGCATTATCTCATCAGTTATCATTCTGCGCGGCACGCTGTTTATCGCGGCAGCGCCTACTGGCTGTTCAAGCCCTGCTTTCGTCACTCTGCCTACGCCTCTGCCTCCATCTATATCAATCGTTATTTTATTTTTAAAATTTTGCAACTCTAAGCCATCATTCCAACCGTTGTCAACATCTGCGCCATTCTCACTTTTCGCATGTCCAAATGTCAGCCCAGCGTAGACAAGCACGCCGTTTGTTATGTCTGGGTCGTCGCCGCTTTCTTTTCTTATGGCACAGCTTACGTAATCCTCCCTGCAAAACGGCTCAAGTACCTCTAGCGTAAGCCTTATCCCTTTCGGTGTCATAATGCTTACGCTTTCAGGCGCGCATCCCGTAAAATACATAACTGCCGCCGCCTGAGCCGCCGCCGCCGCACAAGTCCCCGTAGTATATCCGCATGCAAGCTCCTTATTGCCCTTTTTAAGATAAATTTCTTCCATGTATCCTCCGTACATACCAATACTGCCGATTAAAACAATAAAAAAACCGCCCAAAATATGACGGCTTATATTCTTTTAATACCGCTTATATACTCTGACACGTTCATTTTTAGGAAGCTTATCGATAAATTTCTTTGCTTTCTTCTTAATGATTATTTTATACATTAATTAATTCCCCACTCCTTCATACATTCTTCAAGAGTGTATGTCTTATCCTTTTCGGGATCTGGATCATTCTTATAATTTTCAACCATTCTTTGGCAGAAAATGTCATCTGCTTCCTCGTCAGCCGCTACGCCTTGAACATATGCCAATACATAACCGATTTTATATTCTGGTATGCTGTCCAGAAGCTCTATAATTCTTTCTTTATTGCTCATTTGCCTGACCTCCCTATCTTTTTTTCTGCCAAATGCCTTCGTCTTCTATTTATTTTTATGACAGCTTTATACTCTCTTTATTCTCATTTTGATAAATTTATTATATGCCCCATATGCAGCATTGTAAAGCATTTTTTACCTTCTGCCTCCGCAATCAGCGCCATTTTTGCATAATTTCCTTCATATAATTTTCCATATTAATGCATATCGCGTTTTATATAAAGCAACGCATTGAAAATCGCCGCTGCTACATTGCTGCCGCCTTTTCTGCCGCGTGCCACAATATACGGCACATCAGTCTGCATAATCAGCTCCTTTGACTGCACCACGTTTACAAAACCCACAGGCGCGCCGATTATCAGCCGCGGCTTTAGCGTGCAATCCATGATAAGTTCATACAGACGCACCAGAGCCGTGGGGGCATTTCCTATCACAAAAATAAGCTCCTTGCCGCTTTCGACAAGCCTAGCCGCCTTTTCCATACTTACAGCCGCGCGCGTTATCCCTCGCTGTTTTGCCTGCGCCGCGACCTCCTCGTCCGCCATATAGCAGCTAATCTCCGCGCCATACTCGGCAAGCAGCCTTTTATTTATCCCCGCCATTGCCATATTTGTGTCCGTTATTACAGTACATCCGTTATTTATTGCCGCAAGCGCCTTGTCAATCACATTCTCCGAAAAACACAATGTCTCCAGATATGAAAAATCCGCAGTCGTATGAATTGCGCGCCTTATAATCGGCATATAACGCTCATCTATCACTACATTTGGGTATTCTATGTCTATTATCTCGTCAATTATCTCAAAACTCCGCTTTTCAATATCTTTCGGCGCTATCCTTTCAAGCTTTGACATTTCAACGCCAAGCGCATCACGTTCCATTTTTAATTCCGTTCTGCCGTTTTCCATTTTTCCCTCCTGCCACTTTAACGTCTCTAACTTCTTCCTATATCATACTCCGCTCTCAATTATCCTGTATATCTTATCCATATCAAGCGCTCCGCGCAGAACATCCGCCAGCCTGTCATACTGCTGCTGCTTATACTGCTCATAATCCAAAATGTGAAATCCCGGCGTTTCTATCCCTTTCCTCTTTGCAAGCGCGCTCGTAATCGCCTCTACTGTCCCGCTCTTATCAAAAATACCATGTACATAACTGCCATAAACCCTGTCGCCGCAATACCCCTCCACCTTTTTTGCACCTGCAACATTATCCGTAAGCTCTGTTAAATAACATTCGTTCTTTTTCGTGTCATTCCCACTCTTTACATAACTCTGCCCCATATGTATCTCATATCCGCATATCGGCAGCCCATTCAGGCACGCCAACACGCCCGACACATTTTTAAATACGCCCTCCACACGAGTGCGCTCCTTTTCAGCCTCAAACACAGTAGCCATCGGGATAAGCCCCATTCCCCTAACGGAAACCGTATCGTTTATCTCATCTCCAAGCATCTGATAACCACCGCATATGCCAAATAAAATACACCCGTTATTATTATATTGTCTCAACACAGCCGCTTCAAGCCCACTCTCGCGCAGCCACAGCAAATCGTCCACAGTGCTTTTTGTCCCCGGCAGGATTATCATATCAGGCTTGCCAATATCATAAGCCCTGCTCACATACCTAAGCGACACCCCATCCACATTCTCCCATATGTCAAAATCCGTAAAGTTGGAAATATGCGGAAAACGTATCACAGCAATATCAATATCCGACGCCCTGCGCGCGTCAAACCTGTCCGTCACGCTGTCCTCATCTTCAAGCTGCACATCCATATACGGCACAATACCAAGCACACTCCTGCCTGCAAGCCTTTCAAGCTGCGCTATACCTGAATCAAGTATCGTCTTGTCACCCCTAAATTTATTGATAATAAGCCCTTTTACACGCTTTTTTTCGCTCTCCTCCAAAAGCATCATAGTCCCGCAAAGCTGCGCAAACACGCCTCCCCTGTCAATATCGCCGACTATCAACACAGGCGAATCCGCAATCTCCGCCATTCCCATATTTACAATATCATCTGTTTTTAAATTAATTTCAACCGGCGAACCCGCTCCCTCTATCACAACTATGTCATTCTCCGCCGCAAGCCTTTCATACGCATATCTTATGTCCGGAATAAGCCCCTTCTTATACGCAAAATACTCCCTCGCGCTCATATCCTTGTAAACCTCACCATTCACAATCACCTGCGAACCCGTCTCATTAGTCGGTTTCAACAAAATCGGGTTCATATAAACACTCGGCTCTACCCCCGCCGCCTCCGCTTGCATTGCCTGAGCGCGCCCCATTTCAAGCCCATCACCCGTAATATACGAATTGAGCGCCATATTCTGCGACTTAAACGGCGCCACCCTATATCCGTCCTGCTTCATTATCCTGCAAAGCCCCGCCACAATCAAACTTTTCCCCGCACTAGACATAGTCCCCTGTATCATCAATGACTTTCCCATAAATCTTCCCCACAGCCTTTCAATTCTCTATAGCATTTTTTAAGCTCTATCCAACAACATAGAATTTAGTCAAAATATATAAAATAAGCGGCGTCTTGCAGCTTGCTGCACCTAGCCGCTTTTTTATATATTTTGACTAAATTCGGCCAGTTGAGAACAATCCCACAATTACTTATACTATATCAACTCCCCCAAAACCCCTATAAGCCTTTCATTATCCTCCCTACATCTCACAGCAACCCTATACCACCCACACCCCAAACCATAAAAATTACTACAATCCCTAATCAATATCCCTCTTTCCAAGCACAGATTATACAAATGCCCCCTACCATTACCATCCAATACATCATTCCAAACATAAAACAACAAAAAATTCGCCACCCCATCACATACACGCACTATCTCACCAAGCTTACCGCACATATACTCCCTCTCCACATCAACAGCCACCCTCGAACGCTCAGCAAACTCCTCCTCCTCAAGCGCCGCAATCCCCGCATACTGCGCAGGCAAAGATATATTCCAAGGCTGCAACGCCCCCCTAATCCTCTCCATAAACCCGCGATTAACACACACTCCAAACCCAAGCCTAAGCCCCGCCATAGCATACAGCTTTGTAAAAGACCTCAAAACAAAAAGCTTATCATAACTACCGTTATTCATCACATCAAAAAGACTTCCACTTTTATACCGCATTGTCAACTCAATAAAACTCTCATCGACAAACAACCACGCCCCCACACTCTCACAACGCTCCAATATTTTAAGCAATACCCCCTTATCATAAAACACCCCTGTAGGATTATTCGGATTACATATGACAACAACATCAATATCATCAGTTATTTTATCCAATATATCTATTCCAAGTTCAAACCCATTCCTCTCTGTAAGCATATGATGCACAAGTTCACATCCATCAGCCACCCCTATCAATGCCCGCTCATACTCACAAAAAGTCGGCTCAACCACCAGCGCCTTTCTCGCCCTAACCGCGCCAAAAAAGGCAAAAATTATCTCCGCCGCGCCATTCCCACACACCACATCATGCGGCTTTAACGCATACTTCTCCGCAATCTTCTCCTCAAGCCCGCTGTTAAACGCCTGCGGATACACCTCCGCCTCCTCCACGCCCCTAATCGCCGCCGCCCTCACAGCATCAGGTATGCCAAGAAAATTTATATTCGCCGAAAAATCTAAAATGCTCTCCCTGCCACAGACATCACCGCCATGCAAATACATAACCGCACTCCCCCAAATATAATAAGCGCCAGAAACGCCGACACATACATAAACCTGTTCATGCGCACAATATCCTCTGCCTCAATCTCCCTAAACGCATCACCAATAGTCTGCTTATGATAAAGCTCGCCAAAATACCACGCGTCTCCCGCAAGACGCACTCCAAGCGCCCCCGCCGCCACAGCCTCCGTCTGCGCCGAATTGGGGCTTGCATGGTTATGCCTGTCGCGCCTAAAAATCCTAACCGCATTTTTCACATCAAGCCCTGCAAAAAACGACGCAATCACCATAATGACCGCCGCAATCCTTGACGGCACAAAATTCATCACATCGTCAAGCCGCGCCGCCGCACGCCCAAAATAATAATACCTGTTATTTTTATACCCAATCATCGAGTCCATCGTATTCACTGCCTTGTAAAAATACATCAGCCCCGCCCCGCCTATTGCCATATAAAACATCGGCGCGACAACACCGTCAGAAAAGTTCTCCGCAATCGTCTCCACAGCCGCACGCGCTACCCCTTTCTCATCAAGCCTGTCAGTATCTCGCCCCACAATCATTGACACAGCCTTTCTGCCAGCGCAGAGCCCCTCCTCTTTAAGCGCATGGTAAACCCGCATGCTTTCTTCCCTCAAATCCTTTATGGCAAGCATCGAATAGCACAAAACAGCCTCCACAGCCACTCCCGCTGCCGTATTCAGCCTATACGCCGCACATAAAATAACACACGGTATCAAAGTTGACAAAAAAAGCACAGTGATGACGGTAAACACCCCCGCCACAACTTCATGCTTTCCAAAAATCCGCCTGTAAACGCTCTCGCATATATTTACCTGCCTGCCGATAATACATACTGGATGTATCGGAGTGCGCGGGTCCCCAAACGCCAAATCAAGCGCAAATCCGACAAAAAACGCTGTTAAAACCACATAAATCCCTGCCTGCCAATAAAACAGCCCCTTTAAACTCTTAAAAGGGGCTGTCTTAATTTTACATTATTTTGAATACTTGTCAAGCTCATAAGAAAGCGCCACGACGTCTGTAAGCTGCGTCTTTGCCGTCTCCGCGTTTCTCAGGTTGTCATTGCTAAGCTCCGCCGCCTGCGCAGACGATGCCGTTACCTCCTCTGTGGTAGCCGAAAGCTGCATTATGTTGTCTACAATCTGGTTGTTCGCATCCGACAGTGAACTAAGCATACTGTCTATCTTTGAAATGTTTCCCGTAACTTTCTCTATATCCGTGCTCACCCCGCTAAAGCACTCTGAAACCTCAACAATCATCTCGTCCTGCTTTGACGTCGCCTCTATAGAATTTTTAACCGCGCTGCCCGCCTGCTCCGCATTAGTGTCAAGCTCCTTTATTATCACGGCGATGCTCTCCGTCTCCTGACGCGTCTTCTCGGCAAGCTGCCTTATCTCGTCGGCAACCACGGCAAAGCCCCTGCCTGCCTCGCCTGCCCTCGCGCTCTCGATTGATGCGTTAAGCGCAAGCAGATTTGTCTGGTTCGATATTGAAAAAATCGTGTCCGCAATACTCTTTACATCCTTTGTCCGCTCCTGAAGTTTCTTCATAGAACCCGCAACATTTGAGTTTGTATCGGAAATCACTTTCGCCTGCGTCTTTAAGCTCTCCATGGTCGCTATGCTCTGCTTGTTCATAGCCTCGAGCTCATTTGCGAGAGTAACCATTTCCTTTGAGGCGTCAAGCGTAGTCTGTATAGCCTCCTGAATGTTCTGCGTCATCATAGTCTGCGTCTGAATGTTTTCCGCCGTGTTCAGCGTACTCTCCGAAATATCCGAAACAGCACCGTTTACCACAGATGTCGACTCATTCAGCTTATTTACTATATCCATCGCATTGTCCGTGCCCGACCTGATTTCAGATGCGATATTCAGCACATCCTTAATCATTTCCGCCTGCACGTCCCGCTCCTCCTTTATGCTTCCAAGCATATGACTTGTGAAAAGCGACGCGCGGCTCACGACAAAATAAATCATTCCCATGCTGAATACCACTGCAAACGTAGCGCACACCAGATTAACAAGAGCATCTCCCGTCAAAGCGCCCGTCACGCCTTTTATCGTGGTGACAAGTATCTGTATTATTGATATTATCCAAAAAAATTTCAGTGAAAACTTTTCGTCAAAATACATTATGCACGCCATAAAAGGTATGACCGCCATAAAATTCATATAATAGCTCTCAAACCCAAGCGCAAGCATAAGCACTATGGGAACCATCCCTATGCCCACGACATACCGCAGCCTAGCGCTCGCCTTATCCTTGACATACATAAAGACCGACAAGCCTATAGTCACTACGGTTATCAGCGTGATTATCGAAGTATATCCCGCCGAACGTATGCCCCTCATCGTGCCGAGAAACACAATCATGAACACAAAGAAAAAGTAGATAAGCTCGCTGATTACGACAAATCGGTTCGCCCGCTTTA
>CANQHZ010000131.1 GCA_947623805.1 uncultured Lachnospiraceae bacterium
AGTGACATACTACGCCTGCCACGACAGAAATAACAAATGTGGTGAATATATTTCCCATAGTACAACCCCCCTTTCTTTGCCTGTATAGGGGTGGCAACTGAAAAAGTATAACATAATCTGACAAAATGTGCTATATGATTGATTGAATTTTTTAAGCTTGTTTTTTCAGCTTGATATAATGCAAAATTGATGTTATAGTATAGATAAATCGAGTGAATATATATAATAAAAGGAAAGAAGCCCTGTTAGGTCGGTAGGGCTTTTTTGTTAGTTTTGGATTTTTCTGAAGCAGATAAATGAGCATTTTTATGTTGATTATAAGTTTCACGTAACGGGATTATGGAGGTTAATGTGAAAAATAAATTTTTCACGAGTAAATTTGTGTTTATGATACAAATTCGTAGGTGCATCAAGAATGGAGGATTAGTGTGGAAATTAGGGAAAAGGTAGACGTGTGCGTAGTGGGCGCTGGACATGCGGGTTGCGAGGCGGCGCTTGCGTGTGCGCGCCTTGGTTTGGAAACTGTAATTTTTACCGTGAGCGTGGACAGTATTGCACTTATGCCATGTAATCCAAATGTTGGTGGCACATCTAAAGGGCATTTAGTAAGAGAGCTTGACGCACTTGGTGGCGAGATGGGCAAAAATATTGACAAGACATTTATTCAGTCAAAGATGCTTAATGTTTCAAAAGGTCCTGCTGTTCATTCACTCAGGGCGCAGGCTGACAAGGCTGAGTATTCTCGAGCTATGAGAAAGGTTTTGGAAAATCAGGAGCATTTGACTATCAAGCAGGCTGAGGTTGTTGAGCTTTTGACTGAAAATATTGAAAATATGACAGATATGTCATATTTAAAAAATGTACCTGATACGTCGACTAATTCCAGAAATTTGTCGAAAGGCATAGCTACAAAGAAAATAACAGGAGTTAAAACTTATACAGGCGCGGTTTATGAGGCTAAGGCTGTGGTACTCTGTACAGGTACATATTTAAACGCGCGTTGTTTATGCGGCGAGGCTATTACTTATACAGGTCCAAACGGTCTGCAGGCGGCTAATCATCTTACTGATTCATTGAAAGCGCTTGGTATTGAGATGCGTCGGTTTAAGACAGGTACACCTGCCAGAATGGATAAACGTTCTATAGATTTTAGCAAGATGGAGGAACAGTTTGGCGACGAGAGAGTAGTGCCGTTTTCTTTTTCCACAAATCCTGATGATGTGCAGATTGAGCAGGCATCGTGCTGGCTTACTTATACGAATGAAAAGACGCACGAGATAATACGTCAAAATCTTGACCGTTCGCCGATTTATGCGGGGATAATAGAGGGGACAGGTCCGCGCTATTGTCCATCGATTGAGGATAAGGTCGTGAAATTTGCTGACAAGGAAAGACATCAGGTATTTATTGAGCCGGAGGGACTTCACACAAATGAAATGTATATCGGCGGCATGAGTTCGTCTCTGCCTGAAGATGTCCAGCTTGCTATGTACAGGACAGTCGCAGGGCTTGAAAATTGTAAGATTGTCAGGAACGCTTACGCTATCGAATATGATTGCATCAATCCTGAACAGCTTTATCCTACGCTTGAATTTAAGGATATTTCGGGGCTTTTTAGCGGAGGGCAGTTTAACGGGAGCAGCGGGTATGAGGAGGCGGCGGCGCAGGGTTTGATTGCGGGGATAAATGCGGCGCTTTTTATACAGAACAGGGAGCAGATAGTGCTTGACCGTTCGCAGGCTTATATTGGTGTGCTTATTGATGATTTGGTGACGAAGGAGAATTTTGAACCTTATCGAATGATGACGTCGCGTGCGGAATATAGGCTTTTGCTGAGACAGGATAATGCGGATTTGCGTCTTAGGAAGATTGGTTATGATGTCGGGCTTGTCACAAAGGAGCAGTATGACTATGTGTGCAAAAAGGAAGAAATGATTTCCGCTGAGATAGCGCGTCTTGAAAATGTAAAGGTAGGCGCAAACAGGGAAATACAGGAATTTCTTGAAAGCAAAGGGAGTACAGGATTAAAAACCGCGGCGTCGCTTGCAGAACTGATTAGCAGACCTGAACTTTCTTATGAAATGCTTGCGGAGATTGACAAGGACAGAAAGCCTTTGCCTGCAGATGTAATTGAACAGGTGAATATCAATATTAAATATGACGGATATATTAAACGTCAGCTAAAGCAAGTAGAGCAGTATAAAAAGACTGAAAAGAAAAAAATCCCGCTTGATATTGATTATGATGATATAAAGAGTTTACGCCTAGAAGCACGGCAAAAACTGAAAAAATTCAAGCCGATTTCAGTCGGACAGGCATCAAGGATAAGCGGGGTTTCGCCTGCTGATATTTCTGTGCTGCTTGTGTATCTTGAACAGTGGAATAGAAATATTATAAAATGAGTTGTAAAAATGAATAAAATCCTTGATTATATTATGTTATTTTGGTACAATTTTGGTAAATTAAAAATATTAAGGAGAGATTTAAATGAAATTATTTTACAAAAAGAAGCTAATGAGTAAAATTATTGCCTTAATTATTGTTGTTTGTACGGCATTATTAAACCCAATGATGGTTTTTGCAATAGAAAGCGAAGATGTAACTGTGGAACAAATAAAAGAATTTCTTGGTGGTATGCAGAATATGGTGGACAGTCTTGAGGAATTGGGGTTTTCTTTAACGGATATTTGTGATTTAATGACTCTTTCAGGTGAGGCAGATAGTGAAATAATAGAAACTTTAAAATTTGAGATTGATAACTATAATCAGTATCAAACTATGTTGTATGATTATGATGGTAATCCTCCAAAAAGTCAAAGTGAACAAAATGATAGATTTTTAAATGTTTTTTCAGTTGCTATGAACAATAAAAAATATCATCGTAATTATTATGAGGGAAATTTAAGAGAAAGTGAAGAATATAAAAAAAATGATTTTGGCGATTATATATCATATTTGTATATATCACATTACATAGACGGACCTGAATGTGCACCTACTGAAAATGATCTTCCATATATAATTTCAGAAAGTGATATTGGTGCATATAATAAATTTATAAGCGTTACAGATGTGGCACCTTTAATTTCAAGCATTTCTGATTTTTCATCATATATATATACAAAATATGATTATATGAAAACTGTTAATAGTAGGGTAGAAAATTTAAATTCAATTATAGATGATAAGAAATTAATGGTATATTCAGTCTATTTAGGATGTAATGATATTAAAAATATTTCAGGTCATTTAATTTCATTAACTATGGAGTCTGCGAAAAATGTTTATTATTATGGGATTTCAGAAGATGAATTTTATAATGATGTTAATAACTATGTTAATGATAAATTGTCATCACTAGGTTATTATGAAGAATTTGGAGAAGAAATTGTATCAAAAATAAAGGATATATTTATTTCAATAGCTTGTAGTGTCATATTAGATTCTCTTTCATTATTTGCAGTTTACATGGCAGCGATACCATTATTTGTATATTCATTTAGTTCATTAATTGATGTAGCTGCTTTGGTTAATTTAGGATATACATTTAGTGCGCGATATGCTATAAGGACAGGTATATATTTAGATATTTAAATATTTAAATATTAAAATATTTATAGTCAGATATTTAATTTTATTATATAATTAAATATCTGACTTGTATTTTTAATTTATGCGTTTTATTTAATATATTTGATTTACTAATGAACGCAATTAATTGCCGAAAATTTTTATATATAATTGGCGTTAATTATTTATTATATTTCAGTTTTTGCAAGTGTTAGTATTATTGAGTATAAATTATTTGCAGCCATTCAGTAACCTCGTAGTTGTTAATTACAAATTCTTTCAAAATTATTTATGGTGATTGATTTGTTCCTGATTATGATAAGTCTTTTACAGCATACGCAATAAATTTGTATTTATATTGAGTAGATACAATTATTTTTCAAATTTCAGGGTTTTTTATGGTTAGAAGATTTGTTATATATTTTGTGATAATCGCGAATATTGTCTACATAATATTAGATAAGTCAGATATACTGGATTGGCTTGGTAGATTGCCAGGCCTTAAAGGTTTGTTTTTTAAGTATAGAAATTTCGTTGTCTGGATTATTGAAATAATGATTCAAATATATATTATATTTGATCCTAATATGAATCATTTTTACTTGACAGCTGATAAATTTGTATTTCTTCAAATGGGAAAGGCGGCGGCTTATTATTGCTCAGATTATGATTTTGATGATTGTTTGAAGAATGTTGGCAAAAAAGAAGGGGAATTAATACAGCCATTTATAGCAAAAAAGAATGCCACAGTTGAGGAAATGTATGATAAGATAATTCCTAGAACAGTTGAGCTGGTAGCTCAGGAATCTATTGATCATGATTACAATGTGAACGACTACAGGATAGGGTATTCCGATGGCATTTATTACATATATGGGCATAATTATGAATTAGCAAAAATACATGTGCGAAAAACCTTTTTTTTCAGAATAATTTGTTTTCACGCTTATTATGAAAATTACGAGAAATATTGGGTAACGGAAAATATCCTTAATAAATATGGCGGGCATTAGGATTGAAATAATATTTTTTGTATTAGTAGACAAAAAAAATAACCGCAGTACATTCCCATGGGAGGACTTGGCTGTGAAAAGTGAATACCGTGAGCAATATGACTGTGTGCACAGGAAGGAAGAAATGATTATAGGGAATATGGGAAAGCAGTGTAAAAATGTTTCTAGTGCGTAGAAATATGCTGCCTAAGAAGTATTGAATTTCATATATTTATATTTAGCCGCTAAAGCGGAACGAGGAATCATTATGAGCGGGGAAAATAAAAAAATACAAAATGTCCGTCTTAATATGGGGAACTGTAGCCGTATTTACTGTTCTTTATATATCATTGATATTTAGCAATAATATATGGACTGATGAGGCTTTTACAATACAGCTTTTGAAGGAAAATTTACAGGGAATAATCAGCGGTACGGCAAAAGATGTCCATCCGCCATTGTATTATATTTATTTAAAGGCATTTGTAAAAATTTTCGGCAATTCGCTGATATCAATGAAAATAGCTTCTGTAATACCTTTGACAGGAACCTTGCTGCTTATACTCATTATTTTGCATTATGCCTGTTATAATTATCATGGCATTTTTATTTATTTCAATAATTATATGGAACAGAAAAAGAATTTTATCATGGATAATTATGGCAGTCGGTATGATAGTGTCTTATATGCCTTGGTTTCCAAGCTTTTACAGACAGGTTACGTCGGTAAATGCGGGCTACTGGATTCCTGAAATATCTGCGGAATATGTATGGGAATATTTTACATGGATATTTGATTTGACGCTTATTCCAGGAACTGTATTTATATTTTTAATTTTGCTCAAAGCTGTAAGTACTTATAACATTATTAATATATCAAAGTATTATGATAAAGATGATATATATGCTTTAATGTGTATGCTTGTGCCTACAGTTACAATGATTTTGGGAGTCATAATTTCTGTATGTTCAACGCCTATTTATAGGAATCAGTATATTTTTCCGTCGCTTGCCCTGATTTCTTTATTTTTTGGGATAGTATTGCGAAAGGCTAAGAAAATATTTTTGGTTTTAATCAGTATATTTTTGATATTTGTGGGCTGTGTCCAGTATAAGGAATGTTATCATCAGGAATACGAAAGCACGTATCTGCCGCAGACTGAGGAATTTCTAAAAGCCAATATGGCATCTGACGATATAATAGTATATAATTATGAAATTTTTGGCTTTATATATGAGGTTCAATTTGAAACAAAATTTCCAGATGCAAAATTTGAATATTTAGAGAATTTTGATTTTTCTCAGGATTTTAATGCGATATGGTTTTTTGATTCGGAATGGCAGCCTGATATTGATCCGACTGTTTTGGAGGCTAACGGACTTATAATGGAATATGAAGGACATTATGGAATAGAGCATAATGAATTTGACATTTATAAGGTTTATAGGCAGTAGAGATTTAAAATTATGATTAGTGTACAAATTCGCAGGTGCATCAAGAATGGGGGATTGCATGGAAATATTGGAAAGGGGCTTGAAAGAGTTTGGGCTTTCACTGGATGATGAACAGAGGAAGGCTTTTCAAAAATATTATGATTTGCTGATTGAATGGAACAGCTTTATGAATTTGACGGCAATTACCGAGCCTGATGAGGTCTGCGTAAAGCATTTTCTTGACAGTATATCGCTTTGTAAGGCTATAGATTGTGACAGGGAAATAGAGCTTATTGATATAGGAACAGGTGCGGGATTTCCGTCAATTCCATTGAAAATTATGTTTCCAAAGCTTAAAATTACAATGCTGGATTCACTTGGAAAGCGTGTCAAGTTTTTAAATGAAGTAATCGGCGGTTTGAATTTAAAAGGAATAACCGCGGTACATTCCCGCGCGGAGGACTTGGCTGTGAAAAGTGAATACCGTGAGCGTTTTGACATATGCGTGTCGCGTGCCGTGGCAAATCTTTCTACGCTTTCGGAATACTGTCTGCCGTATGTGAAAATCGGAGGTTTTTTTATTTCTTATAAATCTGAAAAAGTCGCGGAGGAAGTGAAATCGGCGCAAAATGCGGTAAAAATTTTAGGCGGAGAGATTTTTAGGCAGGTTGAGTTCACATTGCCGTGTTCTGATATTTACAGGAATTTATTTATGATAAAAAAGGTCAAGCCCACGCCGAAGAAATATCCGAGGAAAGCGGGAGTGCCGTCAAAGGAGCCGTTATGAAAGAATATAAAGAGAAAAAAGAAATTTTATATTTGAATGAATATGAGCGCAGGCGGATTGCGGAGGATTTGCACGATACTACTGTTCAGGAGCTTGTGCATTTGTCGCAGCAGCTGGAGCTTGCGCTTATGTATATGGATAAGGACATTATCCAGTCGAGGCTTGAGATTTTGTCCGCGAAAAATAATGTGAAAAAGATAATCAGTGGAATACGTGAGACGATTTATGATTTGCGTCCCGTGACTTTAGACGATATAGGATGGGAGACTTCGATAAACCGCCTTTACAATGAGCTTGTTGAAAATAACAGTGGAATACAGGTGAATTTTGATATTGATGATGTGAAGGTCGATGATAAGATAATTGAGATTTCGCTGTACAGGATTATAAAAGAAGCGTGCCAGAATGTGGTAAAACATTCGCGTGCGAAAAATATGTGGGTGTCGCTCAGGTTTGGTGATGAGGTTATCAGGCTTATAATTAAAGATGACGGGGATGGTTTTCAGTCAAAGGAGGATGAAAAGCATTTCGGTATTCCCTTTATGAAAGAGAGAGTTATGCTGCTTTCGGGGAAGATTGATATTGAATCAAATAGTGACGGTACTGTCATTTTTGTGGAAATTCCCAGAAAAAAACATTAAAGAAAAAAACATTAAGAAACTCTAAGGCGCCAAAGGACGCCGCCTAAGAGTTTCTAAATGTTTATGAAAAACGCAAAGGTCGGCGTTTTTCTTGAATGTTTTACGTTGTTTGTTTAAATATGGGGATTAGAGAATTATATTGAAAGAATTAATTGACTTTAATTTGTTAAAGGATGTTGTCTAAGAGTTTCTAAATAGGTTATTTTAGTAGTTTTTTGATGAGATGGTGATTGTATGGTTAGGGTAATGATTGTGGATGATTATGAATTGGTGCGCGAGGGGATTAAAAGGCTGATAGAGTTTGATGATGATATTTGCGTTGCTGATGAGGCGTGTGACGGTGAGGAATGTCTTGATAAAATTCGCAGCGTCAAGCCTGATGTGGTGCTGCTTGATATAAATATGCCTGGAAAAAACGGGTTTGAGATTTTGAAGGAGCTGCATAGCAGGAGAAGGTGTCCTAAGATATTGATGCTTACTGTGTATAGTGAGGTTGAGTATTTAATAAAGGCGATTGATATGGGAGTTGACGGATATGTGTTGAAAGATGCGGATTCGAGGGAACTTATTCGTGCTATTCATATTGTAAATGAGGGAGAGAAGTTTATACAGCCCTCGTTGATACCAATGTTAAATTCGCGGCTTATTGCGCGTGATATTGATAAGGAAAAAATTAGCTTTTTGTCGGAGCGGGAGCTTGAAGTATTGAAGCTTGCGTCAGTGGGGCTTTTGAATAAGGAAATCGGCGAAAAGCTTGATATTTCAGAGCGGACAGTAAAAAATCATATGGCTAATATTTTCAGAAAGATTGATTGCAACGACAGAACGCAAGCGGCGGTTTTCTGTATACGTAATGGTCTTGTGAAAGTGAATGGGTGAGAGGTAAAGGGAAGTTGGAGATGCGATATGTTTTTCATTATTTTTATGGTAATAAGCTCATTGATTATGCCTGTCTTAATGATTGTTTTTGGAAGGATGTTAAGAAAAAGTCCGCCTAAAAAAATCAATAGATTGTATGGATATCGGTCAACACGTTCTTCTAAAAATATGGATACGTGGAAATTTGCACAAGAATATTGTGGCGGAATTTGGGTTAAGTTTGGAATAGCTCTTATGCCGTTGTCGTTAGTTGTTCTGTTGTTTGCGGATAGGAGTTATAATTTTATTTCTGTTATAGTAATTTTGATTTATTTTGTGCAGATAGCAGTGCTTTTTGTTTCGGTTTTTCTGACTGAAAGGGCTTTAAAGAAAAAATTTGAGGATTAAATTAATGAGAAAGTTTGTTCGATTTGTTATAGGTATTTTTATGCTGATATTTGCATTGCTGTTCTTGTTATGCCTGCTGTATTT
>CANQHZ010000132.1 GCA_947623805.1 uncultured Lachnospiraceae bacterium
CCAGCCGCCTGAAACCAGCCTTTTATCATTGTCTCAAACATTTTGCGCACTTCCCTGTTTGTCAGCGCAAGCACATACTCCCTTTCAGTGTCGTCCTCATCCTCGTCATAGCTTGTGTATTTATCAATGCGCAGATACCCTGATGCAAGCATAAGGCTCCACAGGGTCTTTGCGCTGCCGTCAAGCTGGCTGTAGACGATCTGCTCGTCTATGTCGGCCTTCACTGTCCCGCCGTCAAGCAGGATTTCAAAATCCTTTTTTATGTCCGCGTTTGCCTCCTGCACAAGCTTGTTTATGAGGCTGTTCGAGCTTGTGTCCGCCCAATAAGTGCCGAATTTTCCGCTGTCAAGATAGTTTATTATTGACCACGGATTGTAAATGTCGGTCTTATTGCCGAATGTAAAGCCGTCATACCAGCGCTTGATGCCGTTTTTGTTTGTCAGCCCCAGTTCGTCCATCGCGTCAAATACTTCTGTCTCGGTAAAGCCAAAGACATCTGCGTATTCGTCGGAGGTTGTCGTCACTACCTTTAAATTGTTCAGGTCAGAAAAGATTGATTCCTTGCTTACGCGGGTGATGCCTGTCATTATGCCGCGTTCAAGCCATGGGTTTGTCTTGAATGTCGAATTAAACAGGCTGCGCGCAAACGATGCAAGTTCGCTCCAATAGCCGTCAACGTATGCCTCCTGCATGGGAGTATCATACTCATCTAGGAGAATTATAACTTTTTTGCCATAGTAGTGGGACAAAAAATCCGACATCTTGTAAAAAGCAAGCGTCGCTGTGCTTTCACTCATATTTAAGGAAATCTTATCAAAGTATTCTATATCATGCTCCTTTAAAACACCACTTGTTTTTAAATACGAGTGTCTAGTGTATAAATCTAAGATTATTTGGTATATCTTATCTTTTGTCGAAGCATAGTCGGGTTCCTTTATATTCGCAAAGGAAAGGCTGATAACAGGATAAGTCCCCTGCAGTTTTTGATATTTCTCATTCTTCCATATGAAAAGGTTTTCAAACAGGTCGCTCCGTCCCGCATAATCCACTGAGAAAAAGCTTTCCACCATGCTCATTGTAAGCGTCTTGCCAAAGCGCCTCGGGCGCGTGATGAGCGTAACGCTGTCTCCGCTTTCCCACCATTCCTTTATAAAGGCTGTTTTATCTACATAAAAATAGTTGTTTGATATAATCGTTTCAAAATTTTGTATGCCTATTCCTACTGTCCTTGCCATGCTTGTGACCTCCATTGAATATATCAGCAAGCAAACGCCCGCCGCAGCCCGCTGTATATGCTACAATATTAGCACAAATAACACGCGAATAAAAGCGGTTTCTGATATAAAGTATGGAATTTTCAAGGTGCGTAGGAAATATTGATATTCCAAAATAAATTCTGCTCTGCAGCTACTTTTACAGCTTCCTTATAGCAGTGGTCAATCATGTCCACCAATTTCCATTGTTTCTATTATGGATTGGTCAAAATTGCTAACATTTGGGGCTGGCAGGCTTGTGCAGCCGTAAAACATATATGATGCATCTGTGAGGCTTGATGTGTCAAAACCGTTTACGTCTAATTCTGTTAGGCTTTCACACCCGTAAAACATAAAATCCATATACATTACATTAGATGTATCGAAATTGCTTACATCCAAAACATTTATATTTGCGCATCCATAAAACATTGCCGCCATTCTTGTAACATTCGATGTATCAAAAGCTTTTAAATTCAACTCAGTCAAATTCCCACACCCGCTGAACATTCCTGACATACTAACTGCGTTTTCCGTATGCAGATTATTATTGAAATTTATCTTTTTCAGGTTAACATACATACAAAACAGATGATCCGAGTTTTCATTCGCCGCCACGCCGCCTTCCGCGCCGATAAACAGGTTATATCCGCCGTCTGCTTCGTTTGTCCATGCCATTACTTTTTTGTTTTTATCCTGCGATACATCCCACGCATTATCGAGCATATCATCAAGAGTATCCAAAAATGTGACTGTGACAATATCCTTTCTCGCGATGTCTGATCCAAGCACTGGTGCATTTTCGTCAATTCCTCCGATAACATCTTCGCTGTCAGCCATCAGGATATTTTCTTCCCATGCTTTTATGTCGTTCTTTCCTGTTTCCGATTCAGTCTTCTCAGATGGTGCTCCCTCTGATGACATTTCTTCCAAATACAATTCTATACCGTCCGCGAACGCTCCATATCCGCTCCAATACTCGACTAACCCTATCCCTTTTTCCCATTTAAAATGCTCGAAATATCCTGTCGTCACCAAAGTATTGTAACCGTAGTACGTGCGCCCGTCATTCTCCACTCTAATGCCCTCATGCCAGCCTTCTTCGTCCTCTGCGAGTGCATCATCTTTGCCGTTTTCATTGCATACCAAAACCGCGCTGCTCATGATTTCATCCGCTGTCTCATATTTTTTCTTTGCCTCTGAGTCGCGTATAAAGTAAATCTCATCCGCCTGCACATAAAACAATCCTAAGTTGCGCTGTTCTCCTCTGTAGTTCCCGCGAGAATCTGGTATGTCTATCACCAATTCATATAAATTGCCCGCGCCTAACGGCTGCACTTTTGTGATCTGCATTTTCACTTCTATATCCATTCTGTCCTCATCATAAAGTGATGCCCGATATGTAGCCGAGTTTACCCCCGACGGGAAAAAATAGGTTTCCTCTGCGGGCAGCCCCATATTACTCACAAGGCTTTGCGGGAAATTGCTGACATCAGGCATGCGCAGATTTCTGCAGCCGCCAAACATATCTTCAGCATCTGTGACATTTGACGTATCAAAACCGCTCACGTCTATTTCCGCAAGGTTTGCGCAGCCAAAAAACATTCTCCTCATACTGACGGCATTTGACGTATCAAGCCTGCTTACATCCAGTTTCTTCAAGCTGAAACAGTTCTCAAACATAAGTGACATATCTGTCACATTTGACGTGTCAAAGAAGGATATGTCCGCTTTTTCCATGCTTTCACAGTTTTTAAACATCGCCCTCATACTCCGCGTTTTGTCCGTGTGAAGGGCTTGTCCGCCGCTAAAGCTTCTTAAATTCATATATCCCTGAAACAGCCCGCTTGCATCCTCGCCGAGCGACACGCCGCCTTCCCCCGCGATATACAGGCTGCGTCCGCTTTCGCCTTCCGCAATCCATGCCATCACGCTGCCGCTGCCGTCCGCGGACACATCCCATGCCGTTTTCGGCATTTCATCTAAAGAGTCCAAAAATATGACTTCCGCTATATCTTTTCTTGGTATATCTGAGCCAAATGCGCTATAGTTTTGATTCTTATCTGAACCGCAGTCAGCCATAAGCACATTCTTTTCCCATAGCCTGCTTTCAATGGGCTGTGCCTGAGTTTTCTCGGTATATTCACTGCTTTCTGCCTCCGTATTCAGAGGTTTGCCAGCACCTGAATTTTTTGCAGCATATACGCCGCCGATAACTGCAAACAGCAGCGCGGCGGATATTCCTGCCGCTGCGAGTATCTTCTTTTTTGATTTTGTTTTGCCATCATCTTTTTGGCTCGCACCGCATACTGGACAGAAGCCCGCATCACAACTTATGAGATTGCCGCAACTTTTGCACAGTATCTTGATTTCCGTGCTTTTTGCACCCGCGCTGCTATCTTTCCCAGCATGCGGCATTTCTGCCTCGTCTGCCGCTTCGCCATGCAGCACCTCAGTCGTGCCTGTCATGCAGTCATCCAATGTTTCTGTGGCGGTAGTCATATCATTGTCGCCCGCGCAAATGTCCTTGCTGTCCTCCCCATTGGAAATATCCTGCCCCGCATCTGGCTTTTCTGCCGAATACGCGGACGCTCCCCCTGACTTTTCCTCGTATATCGTGATGCAGTCATCCTGTGCCGCCTCACTGCTGTCAAGAAGGATAGCCTCAAGCTCCTGACGCATTGCCAGCGGGCTTGAATACCTGTCCTCGGGGCGGTAGGCGCATGCTTTGAGGGTTATCTCCGTAAGCCTGCTCTTTCCTCCCTGTGCGGGCTTGGGAAATTTTTCCCCGCTCATGCGCAGCAGCATGGCGCGGTCACGCGCGTCAAGGCTTATCGGCGCAGGATAAGCGGGAAGGAACGGGGCGCGGTTGTTGTTCAGCAGACGATATAGCACCATTCCAAGGGAATATATGTCCACTGCCGATGTATAGGTCTGCCCTTTATACACCTCTGGCGCCATATATGTGAATGTGCCTTTCTTGGAAAGCTCCATGCCGCTGCGCTCTATAATCCTTGCTATGCCGAAGTCGCCAAGCTTAAATTCGCCGTTTTTCGATACAAAGATATTGTCCGCCTTGATGTCGCGGTGGATTATGCTGTATTTCTGGCACGCCTCCATGGCTTGGCATATGTCAATCCCAAGCTTTATGATGTCGCGTCTTGCAAGCTGTCCGTGATGCTGGCGTATGTAGCTGCCAAGCGGCGTGAGCAGCTCCATTTTGATGAAGATGTCCCATCCCATGCCGTCACTGTGTTCTGCTACCTCGTGATCTTCATATCCGACAATGTTCAGGCTGCCTTTGAGCTTGTACATGAGCTGGATTTCCTTTACTGTGTCCTCAACTACCGCATAAAGCTCCGCCCTGATGTCAGCCTCGTTCATGCCCTCGTTCTGCATTGCCTCTATCTCGGTTTTGGTTTTTGACACTGTAATTATCTTCAATGCTGAAGTGTACTCGCTGCCAAAATCACTGCGTACTATCTCAAAGACCTTGGCAAAGCCTCCTTCGCCGATAAAGCGCTTAATATGCCAGCTCTTGAAAAACGGTTCGTATTTTTTGTATTTTGCGATTATTTCGCTGTCGTTCATAAGCAGCCTCCCATGATATAAATATAAAAAAGTCCTGATATAAAGCCTTGTAAATTCCATACTTTATATCAGGATTTCTTTTTATAATTGTCTGCTGTCGCTCTGTCCGATGAATGTTTACTCCCCGATAAGGACTTCCCTGCCTTTAAAAGCGAAACCGTAGCTGAATATCCTTTCTGGCGGGATGCCTTCCGCCGTAAGGGCTGCGGCATATTTTTTCTCCCGTATCTGCTGCATCGCGGCTTTTAGGGTATCGTCAAGCGACTTGTCACGGCGCGGGTTAAACACTTTAAATTCTATTATGATGGCACTGCCTCCCTCGTTTTTCGGCTTTAGCATTATGTCGTATCTGCCAAATCCGCTCTCGCGGTTTGAGGTTATCACGTATCTGTCCTTTAGCTCGACCATAAGCCCTAGGACAAAGCCGTGATAGAAACGTTCAGGCTCTGTGCTGTCCGGGCTGCCGCCTGTGTCAAAGCTGCTGAATGTATGCAGCGATACCTTATTCATATAATCGTTCATCGCATCTATGTCGCCTAAAAGCAGCGCCTTGATAAAATCGCTGTAGCCGCCAGCCGCCTGAAACCAGCCTTTTATCATTGTCTCAAACATTTTGCGCACTTCCCTGTTTGTCAGCGCAAGCACATATTCCCTTTCAGTGCCGTCCTCATCCTCATCATAGCTTGTGTATTTATCAATGCGCAGATACCCTGATGCAAGCATAAGGCTCCACAGGCTCTTTGCACTGCCGTCAAGCTGGCTGTAGACGATCTGCTCGTCTATGTCGGCTTTCACTGTCCCGCCGTCAAGCAGGATTTCAAAATCTTTTTTAATGTCCGCGTTTGCCTCCTGCACGAGCTTGTTTATGAGGCTGTTCGAGCTTGTGTCCGCCCAATATGTGCCGAATTTTCCGCTGTCCAGATAGTTTATTATTGACCACGGATTGTAAATGTCGGTCTTATTGCCGAAGGTAAAGCCGTCATACCAGCGTTTGACACCGTTTTTGTTTGTCAGCCCCAGTTCGTCCATCGCGTCAAATACTTCTGTCTCGGTAAAGCCAAAGACATCTGCATATTCGTCGGAGGTTGTCGTCACTACCTTTAAATTGTTCAGGTCAGAAAAGATTGATTCCTTGCTTACGCGGGTGATGCCTGTCATTATGCCGCGTTCAAGCCATGGGTTCGTCTTGAATGTTGAATTGAACAGGCTTCTTGTAAATGAGACAAATTCGTTCCAGTAGCCATCGACATATGCTTCCTGCATTGGCGTATCGTACTCGTCCAAAAGGATTATTACCTTTTTGCCATAGTAACGCCACAAAAATTCAGACATTTGATTGATCGCGGCAGTTGCGGTATCTTCATCCATATTTATAGACACCATATCAAACATATGCCTGTCAGACTCCGTCATAAAGCTGCAATCCCTGATAAATGCATACTGGACATAAAGCCTTGTAATCAATCTGCGGATTTCATTCTTAGCCGATTTGCAGCTTTTCTTTTTTATATTTGCAAACGACAGGCTTATGACAGGATATGTCCCCTGCATCTGGCGGTATTTCTCATCCTGCCATATGAAAAGTCCTTCAAACAGGTCGCCGCGCCCTGCATATTTTGCGGAAAAGAAACATTCCAACATGCTCATGGTGAGCGTCTTGCCGAAACGGCGCGGACGCGTGATGAGAGTGACATCATCATTTTTTTCCCACCATTCCCTTATAAAATCTGTTTTGTCCACATAAAAACACCCTGCCTCGCGCAGCTTGCAAAAATCCTGTATCCCTATGCTGACCTTCCTCGCCATGCCTATGCCCTCCATTGAATATGCTTTAAATGTACTATCCAAGCAACATACTAAATCATTTACATTACAGCAAACGCCCGCCGCAGCCCGCTGTATATGCTACAATATTAGCACAAATAACACGCGAATAAAAGCGGTTTCTGATATAAAGTATGGAATTTTCAAGGTGCGTGGGAAGTTTATTCCACTATAACATATCCATCTTCCTATTCGCCTATGCCCATTGTTTCTACTATATCTGTGGAAAAATTGCTGACATTCGGGGTAGGTAGGCTTGGGCAGCCGAAAAACATATTTTCTGCTTTCGTGAGGCTTGATGTGTCAAAGCCGCTTATGTTTAATTCTATGAGACTCTCGCACTGACAGAACATCTGCGACATGTTCCATACATTTGATGTATCAAAACCGCTTACGTCAAGGACTTTTACATTTTTACACTCATTAAACATAAAGGACATATCTACCACTTTTGATGTGTTAAAGCCGCTTACATCCAATTCTGTTACGGTACATCCGCTAAACATATTAGACGTACATTCCACATTCGATGTATCAAAGCTGCTTACGTTTAATTTTGCAAGCTTTTCACAACTTATGAACATAGTTGACATATCTATCACTTTTGATGTGTTAAAATTGCTTACATCCAATTCTGTTAAACCACTGCAACGCCCAAACGTTCCATGCATATCTCCCACATTAGAAGTGTCAAAGCCACTTACGTCCAAATCTTTTAAGCTGCTACATGCAAAAAACATTCGACCTATGTTTTCAACATTAGAAGTATCAAAACCGCTTACATCAAGAACTTTTACATTTTCACACCCATCAAACATATATGACATGCCTGTCACATTCGATGTATCAAAGCCGCTTACATTTATTTCCACAAGCTTTTCACATTGGTAAAACATATATGACATATCTGTCACTTTTGATGTATCAAAGCTGCTTACAACCAGCTTTTCCAGCTCATGGCATCCAGAAAACATTCTGTTCATATTTTCCACATTTGACGTATCAAAAGCACTCAAATCCAGCTCAGACAAATTTCCGCACCCCCAGAACATTGCTAACATATCAGAAACGTTTTCTGTATGAAAGCAGCCGTTTAAGTTTACATGCTGAAGATTGGTGTAGTTCATGAATAGCCCTGTTGAATCTTCATTCGCTGCCACGCCTCTTTCCGCGCCGATAAACAGATCATAGCCGCCGTCTACTTCGGCTGTCCATGCCATGACTTTTTCGTTTTTATCCTGCGATACATCCCACGCGTTATCGGGCAGGTTATCAAGAGTGTCCAAAAATGTGACTGTGACAATATCCTTTCTTGCGATATCTGAGCCAAGCACCGATGAATTTTCGTCAATTATTCCAAAAAAAACATCTACGCTGTCATCCATCAGGATATTTTCTTCCCATGCTTTTACGTCGTTCTTTTCTGTTTCCGATTCAATCTCCTCTGATGACACTTCTGCTGTGGCTGTTTCGCCTGTACCCGTTTCTTCTGCTGCGCTTTCTTCTGCGTCGGACGTATCAGCTTCCGTTGTATTTTCCACATACATATCTTCACTCTCATCCGACGTCATTTTCACTGTGACAATCACAGCTACGACGATTATCGCTGCAAGCGCCGCGGCTGCTATCGGCATCCATTTTTTCAGGCGGAATTTCTTCGCCGCATTGTCATCACGCTGACTTGCGCCGCATATAGGGCAGAATGGCATGTCGCGGCTTATGGCATTCCCGCATTTTTTGCACAGGATTTTTACGCCGCCCTCCTCTGGCTGTGCGGCGCTGCTTCCTGCAGCTGCTTTGCCCGTTTCATCCCTTAACACCTCTGTCGCCTCGGCATCCCTCGGGACACCAAAGCTTCCGCTCTGGCTGTATGACGCAGCGGTATAGTTTCTGTCGGCATCGTATATCATAACCGTATCGCCTGTCGTCATGTCGTTCCTGTCATAGAGAATCGCCTCCAGCTCCTGGCGCATTGCCACGGGGCTTGAATAGCGTTCCTCGGGGCGGTAAGCGCATGCTTTCATGGCTATCTCCGTGAGACGGCACTTCTCCACTTGTTTCGGGCGCGGCATCTTCTCCCCGCTCATGCG
>CANQHZ010000133.1 GCA_947623805.1 uncultured Lachnospiraceae bacterium
TTAGCTATAAAAAAATGCGAGAAACCCTTGGAATTATCAAGCTTCCCCGCATTTTAACTGTCAAAGATGGGATTATAGATTATTTTTGAAATATTTCAAGTATTATTTTTGTTTTGTTTAGGGGGGAGGGGGATTTGGGGAGAATTTTTTGATTTGGGGACGCCCGAACAGGGAAATATATCTCATTCAGACCCGCTTGCGCTCTGTGGGAAGCGTAGCGGACACTAAGCTCAATTGCGCTGCAAAAGGAGCTGCGCTTTTGCAGCTTATTTCGCTAAGTGCCGACGCTTCCCAAGGGTCTTCATGAGATATATTTCCCTGTTCGGGCTGGTTTTTGTAATAAACTTGTGTTGTTGTTTTTGTTTTTTTGAAACTTTTTTCGTTTTTGGATTTTTTAATATTTTTTTGTTAAATTTAGGATTGGACTGATTACTAATAATTTTTCTAGGATTTGCTTAGTTGGTGTTTTAGGGCTTCTACTTCTTCAAAGACTACGTCGTTTAGGACTTTGATGTAGGTGCCTTTCATGCCTGATGAGCGGGATTCTATGACGCCTGCGCTTTCGAATTTGCGGAGGGCGTTGACTATGACGCTGCGGGTGATGCCTACGCGGTCGGCTATTTTGCTGGCTACGAGGATGCCTTCTGTGCCGTTTAGCTCATCGAATATGTGGGTGATTGCCTCCATTTCTGAGAATGAGAGGGTGGATATGGCAGATTTTACTACTGCTACTTTACGGCTTTCTTCTGCGCTTTCTTCGCTGACTGCCCTGAGCATTTCAAGGCCTACGACTGTCACGCCGTATTCGCAGAGGATGATGTCGTCTATGTCGTACTGTTCGCCGCATTTGTATATAAAGAGTGTGCCTAGGCGCTCGCCGGCTATCTCTATGGGCGTGATGACGGCTTGGAATTTGCGTATGTCGGGGCTTTCAAAGCCGAGTGTTTCTAGGTTGACGTTTTCTTTGGTGGAAAGCACGCCTAAGAGCCGCTCGTTTAGCACTGGGTCTATAAAACCGCCTACTGTGTTGTTTACGAGTTCCCTAAGCACATCTACGCCTTCGCAATATCCTACGCCTAATACTTTGCCTTTTTTACTGATAACCAGGACATTGGAGCTGACTATGTCGCGTATGACTGTGCATATGTCATTGAATACTACTTTGCTTGAATTGTTGTTGTGTAAAAGCTTTCCTATTTTTCTTGTCTTATCTAATAGCTGTACACTGCTCATGGCAAACCTCCAATTTCGTAAATCCATACAAAAATTGTGTAAAAGTTGCAGTTTATATTGTAAATTTTACCATAATGAGGTTTGTTTTTCAATAGTTTGTGTCAATTTTTCAATCTTTCTTAACAATTCAATAAATTTTGAACTTTTAACAAAATATTCTATTAATTTTGTGAATTTACTGTCTTTACATTGCCGCACTGCTCATCTGCGCAGACGAGCTTATTGCCTTTTATAAGCATTATGCTGCCGCACTTGTCGCACTTTTCTTTTGACGGGCGCTGCCATACCATGAAGTCGCATTCTGGGATGGCTTCGCAGCCGTAATATTTTCTGCCTTTTTTTGTCTTGCGTATTACAATCTCTTTGCCGCACTTGGGGCAGGAAACGCCAATTTTTTCATAGTATGGCTTGGTATTCCTGCATTCGGGGAAACCGGGGCATGCAAGGAATTTGCCGTGAGGTCCGTATTTTATTACCATATTTTTACCGCATATATCGCATTTTTCATCTGTGACTTCATCTGCAATCTCGACTTCTTCAAGCTCTTTCTCGGCTTTTTTCACGGCCTCGTCAAGGTCAGGGTAAAAATTGGAAACGACTGTCTTCCAGTCTACCACGCCTTCCTCTACTTTGTCCAAAAGCGCCTCAAGGTTTGCCGTAAAGTTGACATCCACTATTGAGGGAAAAGCGTCTTTCATCATATTGTTGACTACCTCGCCAAGCTCGGACACGTAGAGGTTTTTGTCCTCCTTGATTACGTAGCGTCTTGCCAGTATTGTAGTGATTGTGGGGGCGTATGTGCTCGGGCGTCCTATACCGAGTTCTTCAAGGGCGCGGACAAGCGAAGCTTCCGTATAATGGGCGGGCGGCTGAGTGAAATGCTGCTTTGGCTCAAGGCTCTCCACTGTAAGCTTGGTGCTTTTGGTGATGTCCTTAGCCAGCTTATTCATGTCGCCGTTTTCATCGTCGTCGTCCTTGTACACGCTCATGAAACCGTCAAACGCAAGCTTTGACGCCGACACGGTAAACTTGTGCTTTCCTGCGCTTATCTTGACGGAGGTGGTCTCATACTTAGCGTTTGCCATGCGGCTTGCGGTAAAGCGTTTCCAAATAAGCTGGTACAGCCTGAATTGGTCACGGCTTAGCGAATCCTTTACCGCGGCGGGGGTATTGTTTATGTCAGTGGGGCGGATTGCCTCGTGAGCGTCCTGTATCTTCTGTTCCTTTTTCTTTTCCCTGACGTCGTCTGTCGCGTACTGCGCGCCATAAGCCGATATAATATACTGCTTTGAGCTTGCAAGCGCTTCGTCTGACACCCGGGCGGAATCGGTCCTCAAATATGTGATAAGACCTACTGTGCCTTGTCCCTTTAGCTCTACGCCTTCATAGAGCTGCTGCGCAATCCTCATCGTCTTCTGTGTGGAAAAGTTGAGCGACTTGCTTGCCTCCTGCTGCAATGTAGAAGTCGTAAAAGCAAGCGGGGCTTTTTTTACGCGCTCGCCTTTTTTGATGTCCGTTACCTTAAACTCGGCGTTTTTCAGCTCTTTTAGTATCTGGTCCATCTGTTCCTGCGATGTGATGTCCTGCTTTTTGTCGCCTGTGCCGTAGTATTTGGCTATGAGCGGCTTTTTTTCGCCTTTTATGCTGATGGCGGCATCGAGTGTCCAGTATTCTTCGGGGATAAAGGCGTTTATTTCTTCCTCTCTGTCGCATATGATGCGAAGCGCTACCGACTGTACGCGTCCTGCGCTAAGTCCTCTTTTTATTTTTGCCCACAAAAGCGGCGAAATTCTATATCCTACCATTCTGTCGAGCATACGCCTTGCCTGCTGCGCGTCTACTAAGCTCATGTCTATCTCACGCGGATTTTTGAGTGATTCCTTTACGGCGTTTTTAGTTATCTCGTTAAAGGTTATGCGGTATACTTTTTTGTCCTCAAGCTTGAGCGCTATATACAGATGCCATGAAATTGCCTCTCCCTCACGGTCAGGGTCGGTCGCGAGATATATTTTTTCGGCTTTTTTTACTTCTTTTCTAAGCTTTGCAAGGATGTCTCCCTTGCCGCGTATCGTTATATATTTGGGCTCGTAATCGTTTGCCGCGTCAAAGCCAAGCTGGCTTTTGGGCATGTCGCGCACATGTCCGTTGCTCGCCATTACCTCATAATTTGCTCCCAGAAATTTCTTGATTGTCTTTACCTTTGCGGGTGACTCCACTATTACTAGATACTTTGCCATAATACAGCGCCCCTTATTTTGATATATTATGTGCCATGCACGATAAGCTATAATATAAACTATTATTTATTTAGTTGCAAGTAAAATTATATAAAAATTTTTTTATTCATCAAATTCAATGTAAAATCTTGTCCGCATAAATTTGCAATGTCATGGTTTCATGAGCTGGTAGCCGCCGTTTATTTTCAGCGCTGCCTGCCTTAATTCCAGCTCGCATAGCGCTCTTGATACTTGGTCTACCGCGTAGCTTTTGCCTTTCTTTTGCAGAAGTGTGATTATGTCGTCTTGTGTAAGCGGCATAATGTCCAGCACATCGTATATGTCTTTTGCCGGCTGCGAGAGATAAGCTTTTGTTTTGTCACTTTGTCTGTGTGCGGGGTTTAGCTTGTCCCGCCATCCCATGTCGTATATTATGTCCTCTGCTGAAGTCACCAGCCCCGCCCCCTGCCTCAAAAGCTTGTTGCAGCCTGTACTCATGCGGTCTGTACATCTGCCAGGGACGGCGTATACTTCTCTGCCTTGTTCAAGCGCCATATCTACCGTGCTGAAAGTGCCGCTTTTCTCGTTTGCCTCTATCACTATGACCACATCAGAAAGCGCGCTGATTAGGCGGTTGCGCATCGGAAACAGCCATTTCTGCGGCTTTGTCTCGGGTGCGTACTCTGATATTATTGCGCCGTTTTTGATAATTTTATAATAAAGTTCTTCGTTTGACGCAGGATAAATATAGTCCACCCCGCATCCGAGCACGCCGTATGTTCTACCGCCGGCATCTATGGCGGCGCCCTGTGCTATGCCATCTATGCCAAGTGCCATGCCGCTGACAATATTTATGCCGCGCGCGGCTAGTCCGCCTGAAATTTCCTTTGCCATGTGCCTGCCGTACTCGCTGCACTTTCTTGAGCCTATGACGGCTACGGAAGATGTGTTTTCATCCGCAAGCTCTCCCTTATAAAATATGCCAAATGGCGCGTCGGGTATGTCCACGAATTTTTGCGGATAATCGCTTTCCATGAAATATGTATAGCCGATGTCTTTTTCTTCAAGCAGCTCACAAAGTCCCTGCGGCGTGATTGTTTTTAGATACTGCGTAAGTTTCCTGCTGTCCTCCGCGCCTATCAATGCCTCAAGCATACCAGAGGCGCTGTTTACGACTAAACTGTACGCCTGTCTTGCCGAGCCTGCCGCTTTGAGCAGGAGACGCTTTTTTGCACGTGCAAATTCAAGCCCCGCATCAAGCCAGCACGCATATATTTTTTCTTCATTTATATTCATATATTTTCCATTTCTTCTATTAAAATGTGTATATTTTTACATTGTTATGCGGTAGCCTACTGCCTCGCTTATGTGGTCGGTCGTTATCCTGTCGCTGCCGTCTAAGTCCGCTATGGTGCGCGATACTTTAATGAGCTTGTGGTACACTCTGGCGGAAAGGTTCATCACATTGAATATCTGCTCGATAAGCGCACGCTCCTTGGTGCCGAGGGGACAGTATTTTTTTATATCGCCCGAGCTAAGTTCGGCATTGAAGCGATAACGTGTCCCCTCGAAACGTTCAAGCTGGCGTCTGCGCGCTTTTTCCACCCGCGCCCTTATCAGGCTGCTGCTTTCCGACTTTTCCTGCGCGGAAAGCTGTTTTATCTCCACTCGCGGGGCTTCCACTGTGAGGTCTATCCTGTCCATGATGGGACCTGATATTTTTGACACATAGCGCTTTACGTCCGTATAAGAGCATTTGCATCTGTTTCTGTCGGGGAAATATCCGCATGGGCAGGGGTTCATCGCCGCCACAAGCATGAAATCGGCGGGATATGTACAACTTGCATAGGTGCGCGCTATATGTATCTCCTTGTCCTCAAGCGGCTGGCGAAGTATTTCCAGCGTGTTTTTCTTAAATTCGGGCAGCTCGTCCATAAAAAGAACGCCTCTGTGCGCAAGCGATATAAGTCCCGGCTTTGGCACCCGTCCCCCTCCTGCGAGCGCCTGCTCCGATATGGTGTGGTGCGGGTTTAAAAACGGACGTGTCTTTATGAGCGCACGGCTGTCGTCAAGCATTCCTGCCACGCTGTATATAGACGATACTTCCAGGCTCTCCTCCCTTGTAAGGTCAGGCAAAATCGTGGGTATGCGCTTAGCTATCATGGTTTTGCCTGAACCGGGCGGTCCTATCATAAGCATATGGTGAAATCCCGCCGCCGCTATTTCAGCCGCGCGCTTTACATTTTCCTGTCCGCTTATGTCAGAAAAATCATATTCAAACCTTTCAGTGGAAAGCTCCGCGGGTGTGGGGCTGGCAGGCGGTATCATATGCGCTCTGCCGTCTGTTTCTTCCGCAAGATAGGCTATTGTCTGCTTTAAATCATTTACGCCTATTATCTCGATATCCTCCACTATCGCACCTTCCCTTGTGTTGGCACATGGCAAAATGCAGCATTTTATCCCTTCCTCTTTTGCCCTGAGCACTATGGGCAGCACGCCTTTTACTGGCTTTACCTCACCGTTAAGCCCAAGCTCGCCTATGATGAGTGTATCTTTCACATGCTGTTCGGTCAGATGTCCCAAGGAGATAAGTATGCCTATAGCTATAGGCAGGTCATAGGACGCGCCCTCCTTTCGCATGTCGGCGGGTGATATGCTCACTGTCAGACGGGCGGGCGGTATTTCTATGCCTGTGTTTTTGAGCGCCACGCGGACGCGCTCCTTTGCCTCCTTTACCTCGCCGCTTAGCTGACCTACCATCTCAAAGCTTGGCATTCCCTTGGAATAGTCTGTCTCGACGTATGCAAGGCGGCTGCCTATCCCGTAAATCGTCCCTGTCGTAACTCTGCTGTACATCAATTACTCCCTTCGTTCATTCCTGCATTAAATTTTATGTCCGTATTGGGTAGTTATATCACAAAGTTTTTTTATTGACAATGTTTTTGGAAAAAATAAGCCGCGAAATGTAAAAATTAATACAAAACCATAACATTTTCCACATGCGTAACGCATGCATGTTTATTCGGCATGCTGCTGTGTGAAAGCTTAAAATTTAAAACGTTTCATATAATCTTAATTTATGTTTGAAATTAAAATTTATAAGTTATACATTATAAAATTCTGATAATTGTCTTGATTTTCCACTATATTTGGCATATACTAAAAATACTTACAAAAAGGGGATGATTTTCATGATTAAACGTGAGACCTATATGAGCCGTATCCGTCCATTTATCGGGAATGACCTTATCAAAGTCATGACTGGAATAAGGCGAAGCGGAAAATCTGTCATGCTGGAGCTGATAAAGGAGGAACTGACTGAATCAGGCATCTCGGCTGGACATTTTATCTCAATTAATTTTGAGGATATGAGGAACTCACGTATTCTTACTGCAAATACGCTTCACGAAGAAATCCTGAAAAGGGCAAAAGACATTGAAGGGAAAGTATATCTGTTTTTTGATGAAATTCAGGAGGTTGAGGGCTGGGAGAAGTGTGTCAATTCTCTGCGCATCTCCCTCGACTGTGACATTTACATCACTGGCTCAAACGCAAAACTCCTGTCGGGTGAGCTTGCGACGTACCTCGGCGGGCGGTATGTGGAATTTGTGATTTATCCGTTTTCCTTCTCGGAGTTTTTGGAGCTTTATCATACGGTCGACTCAGACGCTACGGTGCAGCAATGTTTTCAAAAGTATCTGGTGTCCGGCGGAATGCCGTATCTTGCAAACCTTCACTATGCCGAGGAACCGTCCCGACAGTACCTGACAGATGTTTTTAATTCTGTCCAGCTCAAGGATATTGTCAAGCGGAACAAGGTGCGCGATATCGATCTGCTGGAACGGATAATTGCCTATGCAATGGCAAATGTCGGGACTGCCTTCTCCGCAACATCACTTGTAAAGTTTTTAAAAAGCGAGCAGCGTACCGTAGCGGCAGAAACTGTGCTGAACTATATCAAATACTGCTGCGACGCATACTTTCTTTATCAGGTCAAAAGGGAGGACTTGCAGGGTAAGCAGATGCTCGCATCAAATGAAAAATACTATATTGCCGACCACGGCATCAGAGAGGCTGTGTTTGGCGGGAATATGCGTGACATCAACCTAATTCTTGAAAATATTGTTTACATGGAGCTTCTTAGGCGTGGATACAAGGTAACAGTCGGCAGATATGGGAACAGGGAAATTGATTTTGTCTGCCATAAGCGTAATGAAAAGCTCTATGTTCAGGTTGCCTATCTGCTTGCCTCGGAAGATACTGTTATGCGGGAATTTGGCGTTTACGACCTGATACGGGACAATTTTCCTAAATATGTCGTTACGATGGACGAGATTGACATGAGCCGAAATGGAATAAAGCATAGGAATATTCGGGATTTTCTGACCGCCAGCGAGTGGAATTGAGCTAGTCTCTAATTATCTGAGATTATCGTTTTGAAATGCTTGTATTCATTGTCTTTGACCTGTTTATCTCGGATAATGCGCCATTTGTCCCAAAGGGATTTTTATTCCTCGTCCAATTTTAGGAAACCCTCCTCAAAAACGCTGGGAAACTGGAATTTTTTATCCTCACCCCCAAAGGAGACGACAATGATGCCTCCATCGACTCCTTTGACCTGCCCTGCGCCAAACGCCTTGTGGGTAACAATCATACCCGAGCAAACTTTGGAGGTATCCACAGTTATTACTGCCTTCCTTTCAGTCGGTGTCTAGGCAGATTCTTCATTAAAGATACCTAAAAACTTGAAATATCCGAATTTCTCATTATGGACTTCTGTAATATCTCCCTCATACTTCATTCGCCCAATCACCACTACCGCATTATACGGCTGATCAAATCCATTGGGATACTGTTTTTTTAATATCGAAAGGTCAAACACCTCTGCATCCTTAAAGACTTCATCAATATCAGTGGAACTTTTATCATGTACCACTCTGACCATAAAGTCCTCATCATATGTATTGATTCCAAAATCAACCCCTAATTCAAATCCTATACAGTAGTCATCTAATAAATCATAATCTTTTTCCATATATTCTTCAAGCAAACTTTCTGATTCACATACCCCTATAAATACTGACATATAATCGTCATTGTTATATGTAGCATCCACAAAATCAACTTCTCTCATATCAATCTCCAATCTACTGCTCCTGATACTGCCATTA
>CANQHZ010000134.1 GCA_947623805.1 uncultured Lachnospiraceae bacterium
TATACATACTATGAGGAACGCCCTGTAATGATATATTATTCCGCAAACCCGGTTTCATTTTATTATTCAAAGGATGATAATAAGCTGTACGGCAGCTACAAATGGAACGGCAAAACCATATGGGAGGCATACTATAAGGACACGAGCTTATTGCCGTGGGGACAGTTTAAGTGCAACGCCACGGTATCCTCTGCATCAGGAGCGACAGCGATATCAAGGGATTACACCAACGACGAGGAAACACGCAATGACCTCTACAATATTCTTTACAAAATGCTTATAGAATAAAAATAAGTGCCGCTTTTTAGCGGCATTTAAAAGTATGAGGTAAATATTTGATTACGGAGAAAATTAAATGATTAGGAATGATAAATTAGAAACGATATTAGAAAAGATAGATTTAAAAAGTGACATCCCCGCGGATGAGCCAATGCGGCAGTATTATTTTATCAAAAAGGCGCGCGAGATAGTTGACCTGGAAAGTCAAAAAGTGGGACATCGTCTTACTGCCGACGAGGAAACCTTTGGCTGCCAGATGAACGCCAAGGACAGCGAAAAGCTGATAGGTATACTCAAAAACATAGGTTTTGAGATAATCGACAGCGAGGAAGCGGATTTGGTTTTCTACAATACATGTACGGTTCGCGACAACGCTAACCAGCGTGTCTACGGCAGATTAGGCTTAATTCACAGCATGAAGAAAAAAAATCCGCATAAAAAGGTCGCCTTGTGTGGCTGCATGATGCAGGAACCGTCAGTCATCGAGAAAATTAAGAAAAGCTATTCATTTGTCGATTTGATTTTCGGCACCCACAACATTTACAAGTTTGCCGAGCTTTTGGTGGCGATGTACAGCTCAGACAGGATGATTATAGACATATGGAAGGATACGGACAAAATTGTCGAAGATTTGCCGGCAGAACGCAAGTATTCTTTCAAATCAGGCGTAAACATAATGTACGGTTGCAATAATTTCTGCAGTTATTGCATTGTCCCGTATGTGCGCGGACGCGAGCGCAGCCGCAAGCCAAAGGACATAATCATGGAGATTGAAAAGCTTGTGTCCGAGGGAGTGATAGAAGTAATGCTGCTGGGACAGAATGTAAATTCATACGGCAAGACGCTTGACGAGCCGATGAACTTTGCGCAGCTTTTGCGCGAGGTGGAAAAGATAGATGGACTTGAGAGAATACGCTTTATGACATCTCATCCAAAGGATTTGTCGGACGAGCTTATAGAGGTAATGAAAAATTCCAAGAAAATCTGCCGCCATCTGCATTTGCCGCTGCAATCGGGCTCGACGCGCATTTTAAAGGCAATGAACCGCAATTATACAAAAGAGCAGTACCTTGCGCTCGCACACAAAATCCGAGCCGCAATTCCGGATATAGCATTGACGACAGACATAATCGTAGGTTTCCCGGGCGAGACAGCTGCGGACGTTGATGAGACCATAGAGGTCGTAAAGGAAGTGGGCTATGATAATGCTTTCACTTTCATATATTCAAAAAGGACAGGCACCCCCGCCGCGAGCATGCCTAATCCTACGAGTGACGAGGAGATAAAGGCAAACTTCGACAGGCTTTTAAAGGTAGTCCAAGAAACAGCTAGAAGTCGTGTCGGGAGGCTCACAGGCGAAATCCACAGCGTATTGGTTGAAGAAGAAAACGAGCATGACCCCGCGCTTGTCACAGGCAGAATGTCAAACAACACAATAGTGCATTTCAAAGGCGGCAAAGACCTCATAGGAAAAATCGTGAACGTAAAGCTTACCGAGGCGTGCGGTTTTTATTACTTAGGCGAGATGACCGATTGCCAATAAAAATTCATACTTTCATCTTGCAAAATCCATACAATAGTAATATCATTTAATAGTTGTCCGCAAAATTTTTACAAACCAAAAAATATAAAATAAAAACACGCTTGGAAGAGAGGAAAATTTCAGATGGAAAAGCTAAAACCAAAGCTATTTTCGGTAATGAAAACTTACACAAAAGAACAATTCATCAAAGACGTAATCGCAGGCATAATAGTAGCAATAATAGCCCTGCCGCTCTCGATAGCCCTGGCGCTCGCGTCAGGCGTAGGCCCCGAGCAGGGCATCTACACGGCAATCGTAGCAGGTTTCTTAATCTCATTCTTTGGCGGCAGCCGTGTACAGATAGCAGGACCTACCGCGGCATTCGCCACGATAGTTGCAGGAATAGTTGCACAAAAAGGAATGGACGGACTTATAATTGCAACAGTTCTTGCAGGTATAATACTCATAGCGATGGGCTTTTTGCATCTTGGCAACCTGATTAAATACATACCATACACAATCACCACGGGCTTTACGGCAGGAATCGCTGTCACAATCGCCATCGGACAGATAAAGGACTTCCTCGGCCTCACATATCCCGCAGGCACAGTGACAATCGAGACAATGGAAAAAGCGGAGGCAGTAGTAAGAAATATATCCACCATCAATTGGCAGGCTCTGCTTGTCGGTATCGTATGCCTTGCCATATTAATAATATTTCCCAAAATAAACAAGACAATCCCGCCCTCGCTGATAGCCGTAATAGTAGGCATACTTATGGTAAAACTCTTAAATATGAACGTAAACACTATAGGCGACCTGTACGAGATAAGCAATAAACTTCCAAGCATTCATATACCAAGTTTCACGCTCTCCACGATAAGGGAAATGTTCCCCGACGCGCTCACAATCGCTATACTTGCAGCAATCGAATCACTGCTCTCATGCGTTGTCGCGGACAGTATGATAAATTCAAAGCACCGCTCAAACATGGAGCTGATAGCACAAGGCATCGGCAACATAGGTTCGGCGCTTTTTGGCGGTATTCCTGCGACAGGTGCTATCGCGAGGACAGCGGCAAACATCAAAAACGGCGGACGCACGCCTATTGCGGGCATGGTTCATTCAATCACGCTCGTGCTAATCCTCGTAGTGCTTATGCCATACGCGGCGCTAATCCCGATGCCATGCATAGCGGCGATACTGTTTATGGTGGCATACAATATGTGCGGCTGGAGGAACTTTGTAAGCCTTTGCAAGTCCTCGCCAAAGAGCGACATATCGGTGCTTGTAATCACATTTGCGCTTACGGTAGTGTTTGATTTGGTAGTAGCGATAGAGACAGGAATACTTCTCGCCGCAGTGCTGTTTATGAAACGCATGAGCGATGTGACAGCGGTAGAGGGGTGGCGCTACATAGACGAGGAGGACGACCCCGACAGTATCCATCTCAGAAACGTGCCCGAGCACACGCTCGTATATGAAATATCAGGACCGATGTTTTTTGCCGCCGCTGACAAGATTTTGAAGATATCCGTCAACGACGACACAAAATGCCTGATACTTAGAATGAGGAGTGTAAATGCCATAGACGCCACAGCAATGCATTCGCTCGAGCAGCTTTATGAAAGCTATGAAAAGAAAGGCATACAAATCGTACTTTCACATGTAAATGGACAGCCCATGGCAGTAATGCAAAAATCAGGCTTTGACGAAAAAATCGGTGAGCGCAATTTCTGCGGACACATCGACGATGCCCTTGACCGCGCCAAAGAGATTGTTAGGGCTTAACGCTTTTTCCATGTGGTAGGCATAAGCATTACCATCATAGGAAACATTTCCAGCCTGCCCGCGAGCATATCAAACATAAGCACAAGCTTGGAAAAAGCTGAAAATACTGAAAAATTTTGAGTAGGTCCGACGAGCGAAAGCCCCGGACCTATATTGTTTATCGCGGAAACCACAGCGGTAAAGTTGCTTGTAAAATCCAGCCCGTCTACGCTGATAAGCAGCGACGACGCAAGCAGCAGCACAAAATAAATCGCAATGAACACATTGACTGAGCGTACAGTATCATGCTCAATCACATGCGAGTCCATGCGTATCCTGCGCACCTCGCGCGGGTGGATTATAAGCGACAGTTCTTTTCTGATAGTCTTAAACATTATAAGCACGCGCGATACCTTGATGCCGCCCCCCGTACTTCCCGCGCACGCCCCGACAAACATCAGTATCACGAGTATCATCTTTGACATCTCAGGCCACAGGTCAAAGTCGGTAGTGGCATATCCCGTAGTCGTGATTATAGAACCGACCTGGAAAAACGAATGGCGCACGGTCTCCTCAAGAGTAGGGTACATATGGCGCGTATTGCAGATAATCACAAACGCCGCCGCAAATATGATGAAAAGATACCAGCGCACTTCCTCAAGCTTAAAAGCCTCTTTAAGCCGCTTCGACAATATGCAGAAATAGAGCGTATAATTGACGCCGCTCAAAATCATAAACACAGTCACGGTATACTGAATAGCGGGAGAATATGCCGCAATGCTGCTGTTTTTTATGCCGAAACCACCCGTGCCCACAGTTCCAAAACTTGTGGTGAGCGAATCAAACAGTGGCATGCCAAAGACGCATAATATTATTATCTCGCAAACGGTAATGGCAATGTAAATGCCATACAAAATCTTTGCAGTGTCCTTTACCCTCGGAACAAACTTACTCACGGAGGGACCGGGGCTTTCCGCTTTCATCAGATTCATAGTCGAGCCGCCCATCAGCGGCAGCACAGCCATAATAAACACAAACACACCCATGCCGCCTACCCAGTGGGTAAAGCTCCGCCAGAAAAGGCTGGTACGCGAAAGTACCTCAACATCAGTCAAAATGCTCGACCCCGTAGTGGTAAAGCCCGATATGGTTTCAAACAGCGCATCAACATATGACGGAATATCGCCCGCCAGCACAAACGGCAGTGCGCCGAAAATACTCATTACAATCCAGCTCAGCGCCACGGTAACAAAACCCTCACGCGTATAGAGATTTTGAGAAGATGGCTTTTTCCTGTTTAAAAGCGTCCCTAAAAGATAACATACGCCCGCCATAGCCAGATATGAAAAGCCCGCGTATTCGCGGTATATAAGCCCCACAAGCGCAGGCAGCAGCAAAAACAATCCCTCGAATTTTAATATATGTCCAAGTATGTACAGCACAATAAAATAATTCATAGCCGCTTAATCCTCCAAGGTTTCAAGAATATCGGAAATACGGTAGCCGGATATTACCACAAGCACGGAATCGTCCTTTTTAATGACGCTTTGACCGCTTGGAAGAATTACCTTGCCGTTTCGGTATATGCAGCATATCAATGTATTTTTGCGGAAATGCAGGTCTTGCAGCGGAGTACCCGTAATCGGAGAATCCGCCTTGATGATAAATTCAAGTGCCTCCGCTTTTCCACCCGCAAGCTTGTAGAGCGTTTCCACGTTGCTGTCCTTTGGGTTGTTTGTAGAGCGCACATACTTCAATATATAGTCCGCCGTGATAATCCTCGGGTAGATGACGCTGCCGAGGTTAAGCTCGTTTATGACGGAGTTAAATGTAATTCGGTTTATCTTCGTGACAGTTTTGGCATTTGAAACCTTGTTGGTATAGAGCGACAGCAGGATATTCTCCTCGTCAAGTCCCGTGAGCGCCGCAAAACCATCTACGTGGTCCAAGCCCTCCTGCATCAATAAGTCCTGGTCAGTAGCATCGCCGCATATGATAGTAGCGTCAGGCAGAATAGACGCAAGATGCTCACAGCGCGCACGGTCGATGTCGATTATGGTTACGCGCGTGCCTGACTGCAAAAGCGCCCGCGCAAGATAATATGAAATCTTTCCGCCGCCCGCAAGGATAGCGTTTTCAACCCTTGTCTTCATAATGCCGATTTTTCTGAAAAATTCAATTGCATGATGGCGCTGGGATGCGATGGAAACGATGTCGTTTTCATTAAATTCAAAATTACCGTTTGGAATGATAACCTCGTCGCCGCGCATAACAATGCACACAAGAACATTTGTGTGAAAAGCTGAGTGGAGATTAAAAAGCTTTAACCCGATGAGCGGAGAACCTGCCGCAATCTTGAAATGCAGAAGTTCAAAATGTCCCTTGGCGAAAGAGTCCACGCGTATCGCCGTCGGGAACTGGAATATCCTTGAAATCTCGTTTGCCGCGGTCTGCTCGGGATTTATAATCATGGCGAGACCAAATTCTTTTTTCAAAAATTCTATTTCATCATTATAAATGGGATTGCGCACGCGCGCGATAGTGTGGCAGTGTCCCGTTTTTTTCGCAACCACGCAGCACAGCAAGTTTTTCTCGTCATCGCCCGTGACCGCGATAAGAAGGTCGGCAGTCTCAATGCCCGCGTCAAGCAGGGTCTCATGGTTGATACCGTTGCCGACAATGCAGATGACATCAAGTTTCTCAGTGAGATACTGCAGTTTATTCGGGTTTTCATCGATAACAACAATATTGTGCTCCTCGCTGCTAAGCTGCTCCACCAAAGTGTAGCCAACCTTTCCGCAGCCTACTATAATAATATCCATGGCAGTCTTTACTCCTTTTATATGTGGATTAAAGCAATATACAGATTATTCCTTTGGCTATTATAACATACCTTAGTATGAAATAAAAGGTATTCTTTAAATCCATAAAAACACTTGAAATTCATCAAAAATATAGTACAATAGGCTTGTAGTATGTAAATAATTTAAAGTGTATAATTATATCGTTTTATATATAGAAACGGAAGGGAAGATAGAATGACGGAAATAAGATGGACTGTCGATGGCAGGCATTTTAGAAGCCGGGATGAGTACGAGGCAGCCTTGCGTGACAAAGAGCTTATTGAGTCTATTACCGAAAATTTCAGCAAGGATAACCCCAAGGACATCGAGCGCGTATATAATGAGCTGCAGAGCGGCAGATACCAGTTTGAGACTATAGTCGGCAGACAATTTGACGACAATATATATGAACTTTATGAGCAGATAAAGAAATCAGAAGCCGAAAAGCTTGAGCAAAAGCGCCTTAAAAAAGAAAAGCATAAGCGCACAAGGACAGACCGTTCACAGAGGACAGTCAAATCTGTAAAAAAAGTGGGCAAGTCGAAAAAAAAGACGGACCCCAAAGAAAGAATAAGCCTTGACGATTTTGACCCGGATATGCGGCAGGAGATTTTAAGGGTTATAAAGCAGAAAGAGCGGGGACGAAAGCTTTTGACAGCTGCATGCGTTGTCATATGCGTTGTCTGCTTTGGATATCTGGGAGTGTATTACAAGGTCGCGGCAAAGAGTTCGCAGGAGTTTGACGAGCTGGCGAAACTAAAAGGCAGTACATCTTATGCGGCGCAGGGGCGCGGCGTGAAGATACATTACACTGACGATGATGTTGAGACGCCTGATATTCTGCCGGAGTATGAAACATTATATAATAAAAACAAAAGGCTAATCGGATGGCTCAAAATTGCTGATACAAATATTGACTATCCTGTGATGCAGACTGTGGACAACGAATATTATCTTGACCACAATTTTAATCAGGAGTCGGATAACAACGGATGTATATTTATGGATTATCAGTGTGATGTTATTCGAGGTAATGATAATTACATATTGTATGGGCATCATATGAAGTCGGGCAAGATGTTTGGAGGGCTGAACAAATACAGCCAGAAGTCGTATTATGAGAACCATAAGACGATACAGTTTGACACTATTTATGAGAAGGGGCAATATGAGGTGATGTATGTGTTCCGGTCTAAGGTGTATTCTGAGGAGGATGTGAATTTTAAGTATTATCAGTTTATTGATGCCGGGTCGGAGAAGGAATTTGAGTCGTATATTAGTGAGATGGCGGAGATGGCGCTGTATGATACGGGAGTGACGGCGAGTTATGGAGATAAGTTGTTGACGTTGTCTACCTGTGATTATCAGGAGGATGAGGGTAGATTTGTGGTGGTGGCGAAGAAGGTTGCGTAATTGATATTGTAAAGGCAAGTTTCACACCCCCTGCCTGTGCCGTTGGCAAGGCAGGGGGTGTGATTATTTTCTCCTCCCATAATATTAAAAAACATAAAATACAGAACAAATGTTTGCAAATATAACTCTCCTATGATATAATAATATCACATAATATCTTTACAAAAACAGGGAGGAAATTTATGGGACAGACAGATTTATCATCAAACAGCCTGATATCGCATCCCGACGTATTTGCCGACATAATAAACGCGGCAGTATACGGCGGTCGTCAGGTGCTTGGTGGGACAGACCTAAGACCGTATTACGGAAACGAGAGCGCCGTCAAGGGTGACAGCAGGTTAAGGGGCCTATACCGCGATACCTGCATGGAGGATATGCGCAACGGCGTAAGGTACGCCATATGGGGGATA
>CANQHZ010000135.1 GCA_947623805.1 uncultured Lachnospiraceae bacterium
GCTTTTGAGATTTTTGAAAAATTAAAGAAGGAATATGGATTTAGAACACGCAGGTAGATCATTTATTTAATATCAGAAAATTATGTACAATAAGTAAATAATGGAGATGGGCAGGATGAATTTAATTAAATAGAAAGCTAAACTCAAATCATCTGAAAATGATTGCTATCATAGCAATGACTATCGACCATTTTTCAGATTTGATTTATCCTCAGTTACCGATGGATGCGGCTGCCATTTTCCTGCATATTATTGGGCGATTAACTGCGCCTATTATGTGGTTTTTTATTTGTGAGGGATATTATTACACACGCAATATAAAAAAATATATATTACGGTTATTGGTATTTGCATTTATATCACATTTCACATATTGTTTTGCATTTGGTATAAATGTTATACCATTTAGTACAGGAATATTTAACCAGACAAGTGTAATGTATCCATTGTTTATTGCCGTTTTAGTCATGTGGCTACAAGATACTGAGCTTAAGATCAACAATTTTGTAAAGCATATCATAATATTTATTTTGGTGTGGAGTGCTTTCCCAGCCGATTGGAGTTGTATTGCTGTTTTAGCAATCATGGGAATGTATAAAAACAGAGGAAACCTTAAAAAGCAAATGATAAATATGATGATATGGGTAATCTTGTATTCAATAGTATCATTTTTCTTTGTAAACAGAGTTTTTGAGCTCATACAGCCATTTGTTATTTTAGTATATCCGCTGTTGGAACAGTACAATGGAGAAAGAGGAAAGGCAAAATGGACAAAATGGCTTTTCTATATCTATTATCCGGCACATCTTGTTATTATAGGTATTTTAAGAATAACTTTGTATGGCAATGTTCCGCTGCTATTTTGACATATTTGTCGGTTGAAAGAAACGCGAATAAACAAAATATAGAAAATTGTTAAGATGAAACATGTAAATACCATGCTTTCATTTAATCTGGATGATTAGACTTGTGCTGGAGAATATGGAGAAAGTTATAGTGGGAATATAAAGTTGGAACAGTTTTTAGATTTACCGACAGGAGAGTGGCTTGTGTGACAAAACGGAATATTTTTGCTGCAGACGGCGAGTTAAAAATATGCACGATATCTGAGGAAGATAGAACTAATTATGTAGAATTACATAGGCAGTTAAACGGAGAAACATCACTATATTTAAATCCAATATCAAAAGACATGATGTGGGAGCAGACATTAAATAATGCGGATAGTATTTTCTCCTTGTTTACTGTGAACGGAGATTATTGTGGAAGTATAGAATTGCAGCATTCGGATAGCCGTACACCAGAAATAGGTATTGATTTAGTAGAAGATAAAAGGAATAAGGGGATAGCTCCGAAAGCTGTTCGCTTATTTGCGAGAAGCGTGTATGCGATAAGAAAGGTCGATTACTTTTTGATTCGTATTTCTTCGAATAATCTGCATAGTCAACATGTATTTGAAAAGATGGGAGCCATTAAAATTGGAGAAGAAGAAACTGCTTTTTCAAAGTTTGTAGAGATATTTAAAGGAACTGCAGGAAAAGAGGAGCTGGATTTGGAGAAATTTAGGGATTTATTTGAAGAAAGTAGTGATGAAGTAGTGTATTGTTATAGATTGGATTTAAACACTTTTTTATGAGGTACTTTGATTGTAAGTGGCTATTATTAATTGAAAGATAAAGATGGCAAATAGCAATGAATAAAGAAAAAGCTTTGGAAGGAATTGAAAATTTAATTCAAGAGGGAAATAATGTATTGAAGACAAGGTACAATAGTGATAGAACGGGAATGTATGTAGATGATGCAAAGTATAATAGTTGGATGGCAAAGGCATTAGCGTTTTTAAAACTGTTTTTGGAAGATGATAATGAGTTTATAAAAGGATTGCAAAAATCTCATCATGGTTATTATTTAGAAGCGTCTACTTGTGTAAAAATTATAGAAAACGTAAAAGAATACATAGATAAAGATTTTATTATATTTGAACAAAAAAATAAAGTTGATATAGATAGTATCTTAGATATAATTTTCTCCCGTTTTTATAAAGTGTCAAGGCAATTACGTTGTAGATACGATAATAGAGAAACCATAAAAATTGAAGATGAATATGATGTTCAAGACTTACTTCATGCGTTATTACTGCTTTACTTTGATGATGTAAGAGCGGAAGAATGGACCCCCTCTTATGCAGGAAAATCTGCAAGAATGGATTTTCTCCTGAAAAATGAAAAATTGGTTATTGAAGTGAAAAAAACAAGATTAGGCTTGGCTGATAAGGAATTAGGAGACCAACTGATTATTGATGTGGAGCGATATAAGGCACATCCGGATTGCCGTAGACTTATTTGTTTTGTTTATGATGTGGAGGGACGCATTGGCAATCCCAATGGCTTGATGGCAGATTTGAATAATCAACATGAGGGATTTGCCACAGTAATTATTAAGCCTGATATGTGAAATAGTAAATCATAAAGATTTAAATAACGAAGAATTCTAGGAGGAATTAAGAAATGGATTATAAGAAAGTACCACAGCAAATAAATGATGTGGTTGGCGATAATGTGAAGAAACTTGCACAGCTTTTTCCATCAGCGGTAAAAGATGGAGAAGTTGATTTTGAGGCGTTGAAGGAGGAGTTAGGCTCATTTACTGAAGTGGGTACTGAAAAGTATGAGCTTACTTGGGCAGGAAAAGCAGATGCGAAAAGGATTGCCAGAGAAGATATAGTTGGGAAAACTTTGAAGTATATTCCTGAAGACAGTAAGGACGCTGACACTACAGAAAACCTTTATATCGAAGGTGATAATCTGGAAGTGTTGAAATTGCTTCGCCAGAATTATTATAGTGCGATTAAGATGATATATATTGACCCACCATATAATACTGGAAGTGACTTCATTTATAATGATTCATTTTTTATGTCGAAAAGTGAAAGTGACATTTTGGAAGGAGTTGTAAATGAGTTAGGTGAGCGTTTTGTTATAAACACAAAATCGCAGAATAGATTTCATGCTACATGGATGAATATGATATATCCTCGTTTACAGTTGGCAAAGGATTTGCTTACTGATGATGGTGTGATTTTTATTTCGATTGATGACAATGAAGTATTCAACATGAAATTAATATGTGATGAAATATTCGGAAGTTCAAACTTTGTAGTACAATTAGCAGTTCAGCTTAATCCAAGAGGTAGAAATTTGGATGTTTTTGTTGCGAAAACATATGAATCAGTTTTAGTTTATGCAAAAAATTATGATGAAGCTTCAACTATTACTGGAGTTGAAAAAGAAGGCAAGATGATTGAAGAATACAACAAGGAAGATGAAAATGGTAAGTATAGGGCAATTGGATTGAGAAATAGAAATCAAACATTTAATCCAATAACACGTCCAAATCTGTATTATCCATTATATGTATGCCCCAAAACACAACGAGTTGCTATTGAGCTTAGTGATGAGTATACAGATGAAGTTTTTCCAGACGCTCCAGATGGAACAAAAACATGTTGGACATGGGCAAAAAATAAAGTTGAACAAGAAAATGAACTAATCATAGCCGAACGTACTGAAGATGAGTGGCGAATTTATAGAAAAGATTATCTTTTGAAAAATGGTGAGGTTGCAACAACATTAGTTAAGTCTTTATGGACAGATAATACAATTAATAACGATTATGGTAAAAAGGCTATAAAGGAATTATTTGGTTCTAATGTTATGAGTTTTCCAAAAGCTCCAGATTTATTAAAGAAGATGCTAAAAATTGGAACAGAGAAGGATTCTTTTGTGTTAGACTTCTTTTCTGGTTCGTCAACAACAGCACAATCTATTTTTGAATTAAATGTTGAAGATGGTGGCAACAGAAAATTTATTATGGTACAGTTACCCGAAATTTGTGACAAAACATCAGATGCATATAAGAGTGGCTTGAAAACGATTTGTGAGATTGGAAAAGAAAGAATTAGGCGTGCAGGAGACAAAATAAAGTCAGAGCATCCAGATGCAGATATTGATATAGGATTTAAGGCATTTCGTGTAGCAGATACAAACATTAAATGGAATTCTCTCATGAACATAGGACAGCTTGATATTTCACAGATTGAGTCAACACCAGACCTTATGGATTTTATGCCAAATACAAAAGATATTGATGTTGTGTATGAGCTTATGCTTCGCCAACGTGATGTGGCATTATCTGAATCAATTGAACTGTTATCTGATATCGGAAGTCGTACATACCTCTATGCAAGCAGTTTCCTTGTATGTCTTGAAACAGAGGTTACGGAAAGTTTAGTGGAGAAGATAGCAGCGATTGCCCCATTGCCAATTAAGTTTATTTTCAGGGATTCTGCATTTAAGGATGATATTGCGCTTAAGGATGAGACATTCAGAAGATTGAAAGCCCTTGTAGAGAAAAATTCGGGCGAGAGCAAACCTGCATATACGGTAGAGTTTATTTGAGTGAGGTGTATATGGATAATAAATTCAAATGGAATATATTTTGCGATGTTGGCTTTTCTATGTATTAGAAATAGCAATGTGTATACAAATATTTGGTTGGAATTTAAAAGGATATATAATTGATTTTATTAAAAGTTGCGACATGTCACAACTTTTGGGAAGGCGGTATCAATGAAAGATGAAATAGTGTTGTCAGATAATCTTAACCATGTTTACGATGACATAAATGATTTGATAAAGCAAAAAAAGTATGATGTCAGAAATGCTGTTAATGATGCAATGATTTCTTTGTATTGGGGAATTGGAAAAAAACTAACAGAGGAGATAACGGGTGTTAATAAGCCAGAATATGGGAAAAAGGTAGTCATTGAAATTGGTAATAGATTATCGGTAGATTATGGAGCAGGATTTAATAAGTCTGCCATTTCTCGTATGATAAATTTTTACCAAGAATTTCCTGATTATGAAAAAGTTGCGACACTGTCGCAACAATTGACATGGTCACATTTTATTGAAATTATACCCATTAAAGATGAATTAAAAAGGGAATTTTACGCGGTGATGTGCAAAAATGAAAATTGGTCAGTCCGTACATTGCGTGAACGTAAAAAATCCATGCTTTATGAACGCACAGCGATATCAAAAAGACCTGATGAGACGATAAAAAATGAAATCAATGAATTGAGTGAAGACAAGAAAATGTCGTTAGATATGTTTTATAGAGATCCATATATGCTGAATTTTCTCGGATTGAAGGATACGTATAGTGAAAAAGACTTAGAAAATGCCATTCTTGCTCAATTGGAAAAATTTATTTTAGAAATGGGTTCAGACTTCGCGTTTTTGGCACGTCAAAAGCATTTTGTCCTTGATGGTAAAGATTATTTTATGGATTTACTTTTCTTTCATCGGACATTGCGGCGGTTGGTGCTGATAGAATTAAAATTGGGAGAATTTGAGCCACAGGATAAGGGGCAGGTCGAATTATATCTTCGATGGCTAGAAAAGTATGAGAGAGCGGAAGGTGAGGAGAAACCAATTGCTTTGATATTATGTGCAGAAAAATCACAGGAAACAATAGAACTGATGGAACTTGATAATGGCAGTATTCATGTAGCACAATATTTGACTAAGATGCCGCCGAAAGAAGTTTTGGAGAAAAAGTTGATGTTAGCTATTGCAAATGCGAAAGAACAGTTGGAACAGAGAGAAAAATAATAAGTATTGCAGGAGGGAACGTATCATGGCTAATAAAATTACATTCCAGTTTGATGATAGCTTGGATTACCAGCTCCAAGCGGTACAATCTACTGTTGAACTGTTCAGAGGTATTTCTAGAAAGGCGGATGGTATTTATCGCTCTAGCCGTACCCGCAAAACTTATGAAGGAGATCCAATCAGAAATATAGACATAGTAGTTGGATCAAGATTGCTTGAAAATTTGCGAGGGGTACAGTTATCCAATAACCTGTTCGCTGATAATGCCCTTGCGGATGGCAATAATTTTACTATTGAAATGGAGACAGGTACAGGAAAGACTTATGTGTATCTGCGTACTATCTTAGAACTTAACAAGGAATATGGATTCAATAAGTTTATGATAGTTGTGCCATCCATCGCCATCCGAAAAGGTGTTGAAAAGTCGATGGAGCAGCTTGCGGACCACTTCAAACGCTTATATAACGTGGATATCCAGAAGCACAGCTTTATCTATGACAGCGACAATCCGAAACAGATTAGTTCTAAATTGGTAGAGAGCAATGATTTGAGCATTTGTGTTTTGAATATTCAGGCATTCAATAAGGACACAAATAAGATAAGAAAAGAAGATGAGTATGGTCAGAACCTTTGGGAAGATATCAGGTATATCAAGCCTATCGTCATCATTGACGAACCGCAGAAGATAGAGGGCACTGCAAAGAAGAAATCAAAGTCCTTAGAGGCTATTGAGGAGCTTAAGCCCCTGTTTACTTTGCGGTATTCTGCGACACACAAGCAGTTATATAATCAGATTTATAAGCTGGATTCCTATGCGGCATACCAGAAGGATTTGGTTAAAAAGATTACTGTTAAGACTGTTCATGGAGTCATTCCGAAGGATTATCCTTATGTGAGATACATTTCTTTTACTTCGGATTTGAAGGCAAAGATTGAAATGTTCTCGCAGGAGCAGGGCGGAACTATCCGATTCAAAACATTCAATGTTGCAGGCGGAGCATCTTTGGAAGAGTTATCCGGCGGATTGCCGCAATATAAAAATTATCGTGTGGCAGAGCAGCCGCATAAGTTAAAGCCATTGCAGATTGCGACTCCAGATGGAATTTTCCCACTTGATATGGAGCATAGCAATTATGAGATAGAGAAGAACGAGGCTGTACGTATTCAAATAAGATTGGCGATTCAGAATCATTTTGTTAAGCAGATTGACCTGCTCAATAAGGGCAGGAAGATAAAGGCTCTTACGTTATTTTTTATAGATGCTGTTGATAAAGTGAGAGACACTTCCGCTCCTGATGGACGTGGTGAGTATCTGCGTATCTTTGATGATGAATACAAGAAGTTTGTTAATGCAAATAGAGGCATTCTTATAAAGTATATTGAGTATTTCCCACAGTTTGAGGATGTACTTAAGGTTCGTGAGGGATATTTTGCCCGTGATAAAAAGAATAACGAAGTAGATGTTGATGGCTGGGATTCCAGTCTTGACGATAGTGCAATGAAGATTAAAGCAAAGTCACAGGAGGATATCGACAGAGGTATTGAACTGATTCTTGAGCGTAAAGATGAGTTGATTTCCTTTGATGAACCATTGGCTTTTATTTTTTCACATTCTGCTTTGAGAGAAGGCTGGGATAATCCTAACGTATTCACTCTTTGCACATTAAAGGCTGGCGGCTCGGAGATTGCCAAGAAACAAGAAATTGGCCGTGGACTCAGACTTCCAGTAGACATTACAGGTAATCGTTGCCTTGATAGAAAACTAAATGAGCTTACTGTTATTGCAAATGACTACTATGACCATTTCGCAGCAGCTCTGCAGAAAGACTTCAATGACAATATGCATTACGATAAGAATGAAGTTACTGCGGAGATATTGATTTCGACTTTGAAAACTGCTGGTATTCCAGCAAAGAAGATTACTTCGGAGTTAGTAGACGCATTTAAGGAAGAACTTGTATCGGCGGGGGTTATGAATTCAGACAATGTTTTAAAAGGTTCTTCTGCTCAGATTACAAAAATATTTGATGAGATGATCTTTGTAAACGAAACCTTGAACGAGCATGCAGAAGTCATTAAGAAACAGTTCAAGGAGCTCATGGTTCAGAAGGGCACAAAGAAGATTGAGATTCGTAATGGCGACAATGAGCCTTATGAAAATGAACATAGAAAATGTGTTACTGAAGGAGAATTTGAAAAAATATATTTAGGATTACGTCAAAATCTTATGAAGCGCACTATCTATAAGTTTAAGCTGGATAAGGATAAATTCATTGATGATTGTATCTTTGAGATAAGCAATAAGCTCAAATTTATGCGTGCGAAAAATGAATACAAGGTAGAAACTGGCAAAGCTAAATTCAATGACTCCCAGATGTTTGCCATGGAAGCGGCGCACTATGAAGACCAAGACCTTGAAATTGAAATCAGTTCTGAACCAAAATCTGATTTTGAAATTGCAAACTACATTATGTATCACACAATGCTGCC
>CANQHZ010000136.1 GCA_947623805.1 uncultured Lachnospiraceae bacterium
TTTATTAATCTGTTAATTTTATTATATCCTTTACCCGTTCTTATGTAAAGAATATTTTACCTATTGCTGCTGTTTACAGCATACAGGCAATCGCAAGCAGCATCGCAAGCTCGCTTACCTGCAGATACCAGCCTGACAGGTCGCCTGTCGTGCCGCCAAACTGTTTTTGGGACATTTTATAATAATACAGGAAAACAGCACCGCATAACAAAGGCATTACTGCCCCAATTAGCAGATTTAGCGCCAATGCCGCAGATATTATTATCGCAAGGTATATCAAAAGCCCCGCCAGCACTGCCCTCTGTGCGCTTGCTTTTTTTACCTCCGCTAGTGAACTTTTCGCCGCATTATTATGTGTAGCACTTGGAAAGGTTATGGCGGCTATGGCGCTCGTTGCTCTTGAAAGCGTATATGTGAGAGGAATAAATGACATTTGTGTCATATTTAACCTTATTCCTATTTCATAGTACGTCCCGAAATTTAAAAGCATATATACGCAGCACCATATCACGGCAAACGCGCCTACATGCGAATCCTTCAATATTTCAAGTTTTTTCTCACGGTTTCCGAATGATGATAATGCGTCGGTCGTGTCCATAAAGCCGTCCATGTGAAAGCCGCCTGTTATAAATATAGGAATAACGGTGGCGGCTGACGCAAAAAATACAGATGAAAAGCCGCATTTTTTATATATGGCAAACCATAAAATTTCTATCGCGCCTATTACCGCGCCTACTATCGGAAAGCACAAAAATACATACCGCATATCTTCCTCTCGGTATTCAAGCTGGGGCATCGGTATTCTCGAATACATTGAAAATGCCAGGCATAATGTACGCAAAAATTTCATTCTTCCCTCATTTATCTGTTACTGCCGCTGTAATAACATTCTTCAAATCATTATATCTTCACATTATCATTATTATCGCAATAACATTTCTCAAATTTTTACATTTCTCTATTATAACTCAATAATATTTTCCAAGCCCTCCGCGCACTGCTGCTATACTGCATATATACGCAATTTTATTTCTGCGGCATATACGGTTCAATCTTTATATCGCCAAAAGTATGCGCCGACACATATTCTGCATATGCCGCGTCCAGCAGCGGAAACAGCATTGCCGCTCCCGTGCCCTCGCCAAGACACATATCAGCATGAATGACCGCTTTTTTACCTAACGCATCAAGCACATATAAAGCTGCCGGTTCCTTTGATACGTGCGACGCAAGGATATACGGACTACATTCAGGTATCATTCGCACTGCCGCAAGCGCCGCCACGGCTGAGATAAATCCGTCTATTACTATCGGCGTACCGTAAAGCATACCTCCTATAAATGTGCCTGCCATTGCGGCTATGTCAAAACCACCAAGCTTTTGCAAGACTTCAAAGGCGTTTTGCGGATTTGGCTTATTTATCTCTATGGCGCGCCGTATTGCTGATATTTTTCTCTCAAGCCCCTCGTCAGAAAGTCCCGCCCCCCTGCCAGTAAGCTCTGCCAGCGCCCTCCCCAGCAATACGCTTGCCATCGCGCTTGACGTCGTGGTATTGCCTATACCCATTTCGCCCGTCGCTATGATTGATATTCCTTCGGCGCTCAGCCTTTCAACCATATCAGCGCCTGTCTTTATCGCAAAACGGCACTGCTCCGCACTCATTGCAGCTCCTGCAGTGATATTGCCCGTGCCGTTTGCCGCTTTTTTGGTGATTATATTTTTATTTCCCGAGTCCGCAATCATTCCGACATCTGCGACATATACGTCAGCGCCAACGCTCTTGGCAATTATATTGATGTTTGCCCTGCCATCTGCCATGCTTTCGGCAACCGACAAAGTGACACTACTGTCAGATTGCGTCACGCCCTCACTCACTACTCCATTGTCAGCGCAATAAACTATTACAGCCTTTTTTTGCAAATCAAATTCACTACTGCCATATATTCCCGCAAGCTGTACTATAATCTCCTCAAATACTCCCAGACTATGCAGCGGCTTTGCAATTCTATCCCATTTTTGGCGCGCTTTACGCATTGCGGCTTGGTCGGGAATTTTCACTTTTACATAATCCATATCTGCATTTATCACAATTCTATCCCCAATCTGGCGCTTACACCTTTTTCATATGGGTGTCTTTGGCACTTCATCTCAGTAATATAATCCGCTTTTTCCATGAGTTCGTCCGTTGGATTTCTGCCTGTAAAAATCAATTCCGTGTTACCTTTGCATTTTTCAATCAGCTTGAATACAAGCAGTTTGTCAACGAGCTCATTTTGGTACGCCGATATAAGCTCATCTATGATTATCATGTCAAAATATTTTTTATCAGCGCCTTGTGTAAATGCATCATTATGATTACCATTTAAAGCAGCATATTTCTTTTCTATATCGTTTATAAGTTCCTCAAACGCTTTATTATTCAAATTTTTCAGCCGTTCCTTTTCATTTAATGTCATTTCCCATGTAAAGCCATAAGGGTTTATGACAGCCCGCACGGTCAGGTTTTCCATATTTTTAAGCATTGGCAACTCAGAGGAAGTCCCCGTTTTCATAAGCTGCACAAAGCACACTCTTAATCCTGCTCCCGCTGCCCTGACCGCCGCTCCTATCGCGGCCGTAGTCTTACCTTTGCCATCGCCGCAGTAAATATGAAACAAGCCTGTCTGTTTTTCATTCATTTTTATACTCCTTATCCATCCCGAACATTCAAAAAGCTTTCAAGCTCGTCCGCACCTTTCCAAAAATTCTTTGATGAAACTCGGGTTTGAATAATAGTAAAGATGCGCAAAACCGGCGAACAAATCTCCCTTGCCGTCTCTGCCTTTTTTATGTATACAGCCCCACTCTCTATCGCTGAGCGGCTTTTGCGCCGTACACTCTGCACCGTCGTCCGTACTTTCATAATAATGAAATTCGTGACCTTTTACACTCATTCCCGTCTGACTGTCCGTGACAGTGACATAGCCGAAATGCCTTGAAAGCTTTCCCCGATATGTCGCCTTTGCGTCTATTACGTCCGCCATTTTCCATACATTTCCCTCTAAATCTTCCATATAGCTGTGAAGATACAGGAAACCTCCGCACTCAGCAAGGCACGGGATATTTTTGTCCAGCAGTGCTGTCTTTATGACGGAAAGCATTTGAGTATTTTCGCTGAGCTGCCTTGCGTAATTTTCAGGATAACCACCGCCAAGAAGTATGCCTGCCGTGTCTTTCGGAAGTACGGTATCATGTATGGGACTGAAATATACAAGTTCCGCACCCATATCCTCCAAAATGCTTAAATTATCCGCGTAATAAAAACAAAATGCCTCGTCTCTTGCGACTGCGATTTTTATCTTTTGTTTAGGACTACTTTTTGGCGAGGCTGGTATTCCTGACATGCGTGTCATTTTATTTTCTAATTCATCGCCTGATGCTTGCGCGATTTTAAACAGCCCCTCCAAATCAAGCGTCTGTTCAAGGGATTTTGCAAGCATTGCAAGTTTTTTGTCTAAATCATCAATCTCATCCGGCAGCATTAATCCTAAGTGCCTGCTTGAAAACACGCACTCATCAAGTGCAGGAAGATATCCGAGCGCCTTTATATTGAGCTGCTCCTCCACTATGCTTTTCAATATTTCAAACATCCCTTTAGAGCAGCGGTTAAAGATTACTCCTTTTATATTGCTGTCTGCCTTATACTCGATAAATCCTTTCAAAAGTGCCGCCGCGGACAGGCTCATTCCCTTTACGTCTGCTACAAATATGACAGGTGTGTCAGTCGCTCGTGCAATATCATAGCTTGATGCTGCCGCAGACTTGCCGGCAAGTCCGTCATAATAGCCCATCACACCCTCTATTATGGAAATATCACACCCTTTGGAATGTTTTTCAAGCAAATATCTGACAGTTGTGTCATCCGCAAAAAACAAATCCAGATTAATGCTTGGCGCTTCGAGTATTTTTGCGTGAAGCTGCGTATCTATATAATCAGGGCCGCACTTGAAAGCGCCGACCTTATATCCTTTGTCTGTCAGTAGGCGCATAAGCGCGGCAGTCACTGTGGTTTTGCCGCTTGCGCTGTTTGGCGCGGCTATCATTATTCTTTTTCCCAATTATCTGCCCATCCCTTTTATCGTAATATTCAAGTTTAATACAGCAGCGCCCTTACTTCCTTTGTTATCCGCCTCATACATTTGTCTTTATCATAATATTCCAGTTAAATACAACAGCACCTTTCAGTATAATTTTAAAGCGTTACTATCATAACTGGATTTTCTCCCCTCATCATGTGGTATGACGATACATTTTCTGCCCGTGATATCTGTATTGTGACAATCTCTGCGCTACTTAGGCTTTTTTCTTTTATATAGCGGAATATTTCATTTTGGGTTTCAAGGGTGACTGCGTTTATCACTATGCGGATTTTAGGGTTTTTCGCATACAGCAAATCGAGTATTTCCCTCAAATTTCCGCCGCTGCCGCCTATAAAAGCGTGCGTTGGCGCAGGAAGCCTTTCAAGCGCCTGCGGCGCTGCGCCGCACACTATGAAAATATTGTCGCATGCCGCTTTTCTCGCGTTTCTCAGTATAAGTTCTGACGCTTCTTCTTTTTTTTCTATCGCGTATACTTCGCCTTTTGTCAAATACCCTGCGCACTCTACGGCTATCGAACCTGTGCCCGCGCCTATGTCATACAGTACGGCGTCAGGCGTAAGCCTGAGCTTTGAGATTGACACGGCGCGCACTTCCTGTTTGGTCATCGGTACTTTTGTCCGCTCAAAGAAATCATCTGGTAAGCTGTAGGGGTGATTTTTCGTTTCCATTCCCCGTTCTATTATAAATGAAATCAAGCCTTTTCTGTCAAAATCGAGAAAATCGCGAGGCGTTCCTGTGTATAGATGCTCGTCATCATATGAAATATTAACCGCTATGTGCATGACGCTGTCCTTAAAGCCATAGTCAATAAGTTTCCGACTTATGGCGCGTATGTCATCGGCGTCTGACGCAAGGCAGAAAAGCTTATCGTTAAATCTAAGTCTGCTTATCAAATTGCTTTCTCTGCCGTGTATGCTGCAAAGTGTCAAATCCTGCCACGCAATGCCAAGACGCGCCGCAAATGCCTGTACCGTAGTAATCCCTGGTATCACTTCGATATGCCAGCCATTTGCCGTATCGTTTTTATTTTTCATATCAAAAAATGACTTCGCCCCGCTGTAAAAGCCCGTATCGCCTGAAAAAGCAACTGCCGCGTCTGTTATTTCCGCATGGCTTGAAAGATATTCAATGACTTTGTCCGCCGTATAAAACGAAATTTTTTTTGCGACGCACCAGTCTACAGCCTTAAGCACGCGGTCCGCTCCGAAAATAACCTGTACGTTTTCAAGGCAATTTGCCGCTTCCAGCGTAAGCTGCGAACGTCCACCGCCCATGCCAATACCAACTAGTGTAAGTTTTTTGTACAATTTCTCATTACAGCCTGCACTTTTCGTATCAGCGTCCTGGTCTATATACCTGCATACACTTTCAAGTGTTTCCTCAAACGAAAGTCCCTGCTCGGCAGGACGTCTTATTACTATACAAATCACACCACTCTGTTTTGCGGCTTCAAGCTTTTCATAGTATCCGCCGGCTTTGCCCGTTTCCTTGGTGAGAAGAAATTTCGCGCCGCTAAGACGCAACATAAGGCAGTTTGTTTCTATATCAAACGGGCCTTGTGCGGCATAAATTTTTGAGCCTTTAATTCCCGCCCTCTCGCATGCGCCTATTGCTTCCGTATTTGGAAGCACTCGCACATAAAGTCTGTCTGTATCATTAATTTTATCTGTAAGAACCGCCAACTCCTTGCTGCCCGTCGTCACAAATATATTTTCACTTGAGTTATTCAAGTATTCTACAGCCTCGTCAAGCGAGGTCACATATATGACACTGCTGTCATTTTCACTATCTTTACTTTGCGCCATGTCACGCAGGCATCGGATAAGCTTTACGTCACATTCCGCACAAGCTGCCTTTATATTTTCTGACACTTGTGTCGCAAACGAATGTGTCGCGTCTACAACAAGCGTTATGTCCTGCGACTTGATAAAGCTTATCATCTCTGCCTTATCCATACGCCCTCTACGGACTGTAATATAGTCTGATTTTATGTTTTCCGCAAGCATTATATCTTCGCCGTACTCCGTCGCCACGGAAACTATACTGTGTATTTTCTTTTCTGCAAGCTCACACGCAAGCCTGCGCCCCTCGCTTGTGCCTGCAAATATCAATAACTTATTCATTTTCCGCCACATTTCTGTACTGATTTGCCGCTCTCCCATACGTCACATTAAAGCTATTTATATATCCTCGCGGCGTCACCATTTTCCCATTGATTATCTTTGTCGTCGAATTGCCGATATACACTGTAGTAAACATATTTACGCTCTGCTGCCTTAACTCCCCCAATGTACATACCTTTACAGATGTGTCTTCTCTGTCAATATTTTCGACAATGCCACATATGGTCGTATCAGAGATTACGTTTAAGAGTATGTCGCATGCTTTTTGAAGATAATCCTGCCGCTTTTTACTCGACGGATTGTACAACGCTATGCCCATATCCGCCGATGCGCATGCCGTAAGCCGCTTCTCAATAAGCTCCCACGGCGTAAGTATATCGCTGAGACTTATAATAGCAAAATCGTGCATAAGCGGCGCACCAAGATATGCCGCCCCGCCGTTTGCCGCTGTCACGCCCGCTATCACTTCAAGCTTTATTTTTGACGCGCCCTCGTCAGTTTTCATTTCGTCAAGCACCTCATACATAAGACCTGCCATCCCGTAAATTCCAGCGTCGCCGCTGCTGATTACAGCTACTCTACGTTCCTTTAGCGCCTCCTCAATTGCAAGCCGACAGCGCTGTGCCTCCTGACGCATTGGCGTGGTGAGGTAACGTTTTCCTTTGAAATAATCCTCAATCAGCTGTGTATATACCTGATAACCAACAATTGTGTCACACTGCTCTAGCACATTTATGGCGCGCACTGTAAGCATATCGTATGAGCCCGGTCCAATGCCTACTATATAGAGCTTAATCGTGCCGTCATCTGTTTCTACATCGGTTTTCATTTTATCAGCGCTTAAATCAGTTAAAGTCTTCATTTTTCTTTTATTCCTCATATTGCGGCAGAAATAATTTCACCCTATTTCAAAGGCTCAGCTTTATTTTTCTCCTGCCTACCGCAAGCGTCATTCCATCTTTGCAGGTCTTTCTAACCAAAAGCTCATCTGCCCCCGCCGCCATTGCCGCGCGCTCGCATACGTTGTCTGCGCCGACTGCCTTTGACACAAAATCCGACTGGACAAATTCTCCCTCCTGCTGCATAAGTGTCTGCGCGGAAAAAGTCTTAAATTCCCAGCTGTATTTTTCGCACAGCGCGACAATCCCCGCCTCATCTGCCTTCTTATCTATTGAAGCTATGCAAAAAACACTTGGAAGCGCCAATGAGTTTCGGCACAGCTCGCTTAAAATAAAGCTTTCAAGCTCCTCCGCATTTTTTCCTCTTTTGCAGCCTATTCCCAGTATCAAAGTCGGCGGGTACAGCTGCAGGGTTTTGTCGGATATTATGACATTAGTGTCACTTTTATGCAGGATAATTTCCTGCGCCATACTGCCGTCGGCTGCACTGCCATCGATTGCACTATCGTCGGCTGCACTGCCGTTTTCCACACCGTCATCAAAATATACTCCATCACCCGCATACATATCCACAACCATGCCGTCAAGAATATCAGCCGATACCTCTTTCGCCTTTTTTAAGTTTGACAGCCTCATTCCATTCCGAACCGCGAATACGTCAACCGCAAATTTTTTATTTATATCGGTAGCCGTGGTTATGACAGGGACAGCGCCTGTAATCTCAGCCACAAGCCGCGCCGCGTCGTTTGCGCCGCCCATATGCCCTGACAAAAGCGGTATGACATA
>CANQHZ010000137.1 GCA_947623805.1 uncultured Lachnospiraceae bacterium
GTCGCGATTTTGCCTGTGGACAGTGAGCATAGCGCAATTTTTCAGTCGCTGCAGGGGCAGAAAAGGGAGAGCGTAAGCAAGCTGCTTATCACGGCATCGGGCGGGCCGTTCAGGGGCAGGACACGAAAGGAGCTTGAGGGCGTACAGCTTGAAGACGCGCTGAAACACCCGAATTGGTCTATGGGGCATAAGATTACGGTTGACTCTGCTACGCTTGTTAACAAGGGCTTGGAGGTAATGGAGGCGAGATGGCTTTTTGATGTAGGGCTTGATGACATTGAGGTGGTCGTGCATCCGCAGAGCATTATTCATTCGATGGTGGAGTACGCGGACGGCGGCATAATCGCACAGCTTGGCATGCCTGACATGAAGCTGCCGATACAGTATGCGCTTTTTTATCCTGACAGACGCCCTATGAATGGAAAGCGCGTGAACTTTTATGAGCTTGGCAGCATAACGTTTGAAAAGCCTGATGTGGAAACCTTTACGGGCTTGAAGCTTGCCATGCGCGCGGCGCGTGAGGGCGGAAGCATGCCGACTGTGTTTAACGCGGCGAATGAAAAGGCGGTAAGTCTGTTTTTGCAGAAAAAAATACGCTTTTTGGAGATAATGGATATTATAGAAATGTGTATGGACGCTCACAAGCGTATTGACGAGCCGAGTGTTGAGGAAATTCTTGGCGCGGAGCAGGAGGCTTACGAGCATATTCTGGCGAAATATTGAGGAGGCAGACATAAATAATGGTTGTGACTATAATAGTGTTTATTATCGTTTTCAGCGTGGTGGTTATAGCGCATGAGCTGGGGCATTTTTTGATTGCAAAGCTGAATGGCATAAGGGTTCTTGAATTTGCGGTCGGTATGGGACCTGTGGTGGCGAAGTTTACCAAGGGGGAAACCAGGTATGTGCTGAGGCTCTTGCCGATTGGCGGCGCGTGTATGTTTGAGGGCGAGGACGGAGTGTATTCGTCTGATAAAGACGGCGGCAAGGAGGGCGGCAGCAAAGAGGAGGTGCATGAGGGGGCGTTTAATGAGGCTAATGTGTGGTCTAGGATAGCGACGGTTTTTGCGGGGCCTTTTTTTAATATTGTGCTTGCGTATTTGTTGGCGCTTATTGTTGTGGGCTTTTCGGGGACTACGCTGCCTGTCGTGGGTTCTTTGACGGAGGGGTATCCTGCTGAGGCGGCGGGGCTTCGCGCGGGAGACTTGATTACTAGGCTTGACGGCGAGCGGATTTATCTGCAGGGTGAGGTGACGTTTGTTTCTGCTTTGAGTACGGGTGAGCCGATAGATATTGAGTATGAGCGTGACGGTGAGAGGTTTAAGACGACGCTTACGCCTAAGTTCAGCGAGGAGGACAACAGGTATTATATTGGTTTTTCAATTGGGGAGTATATGGAGTGCAAGGGGGTTAATTTGCTGAAATACAGTGCGTTTGAGGTGCGGTATTGGCTGAAAACTACTGTTAAGAGTCTGGTTATGCTGGTGCAGGGCAGGCTTACGGCGAATGACCTTTCGGGGCCTGTGGGGATTGCCGTGACGATTGATGATACGATTGAGATGGCTAAGCCGTATGGGTTGCCTACTGTGGTTATTACGATGATTAACTTTGCTGTGTTGCTTAGTGTGAATTTGGGGGTTATGAATTTGCTGCCTTTGCCTGCGCTTGATGGGGGGAGGTTGTTGTTTATGTTGATTGAGGTTGTGAGGGGGAAGCCTGTGGCGCCGGAGAAGGAGGGGATGGTGCATTTTATTGGGTTTGTTTGTTTGATGGTTTTGATGGTGTTTGTGTTTTATAATGATTTGAGGAAGATATTTTAGGAGTGGCAAGAGGACGCCCGAGTGGGGGAATATACCTTTGATTTGGGAATTGGGGTTGTGGCAAGAGGGCGCCCGAGCGGGGGCATATACCCCATGAGGACATCGCTTGCGCTCAGTGGGAAACGTAGCGGACACTAAGCTCAATGGCGCTGTAAAAGGAGCTACGCTTTTACAGCTTATTTCGCTAAGTGCCGACGTTTCCCAGGGTCCTCATGGGGTATATGCCCCCGCTCGGGCTTATGTTGTTGGCTGGGACTGAATGCTTTTTTATTTATGATGTTTTTGTATTATAGAGAATGAAAACGGGCTGGTTTTTTGGAAGTAATATAATTTTAGTAGAATTGGCATTGTTGTGAGATATAAAGAAAATGGAATAGAAGTATGATAAATAAAATAGAGATTTTTAGGAGTGAGGATGAAAAGATATCGCTTGAAGTAAAGATAGAGAATGAAACTGTATGGCTTACGCAGGCTCAGATGACGGAGCTTTTTGGGGTTGATCGTACAGTGATTACGAGACATATCAATAATGTTTTTCGGGATAAGGAGCTTGAAAGGGAGAGGAATGTGCAAATTTTGCACATTGCAAATTCAGACCGTCCGACGCAATTTTACAATCTGGATGTGATAATTTCTGTAGGTTATCGCGTAAAATCAAAACGTGGCGTGGAGTTTCGCAGATGGGCTAATTCTGTATTAAGGCAGTACATACTACAAGGATATGCTGTAAATAATAATCGTATTAATCAATTAGGCGAAGTGATACGGATTATGAAAAGAACGGAGAATTATCTGGACGGCAGGCAAGTATTGGCAGTGATTGAAAAATATAATGAGGCATTAGAACTTTTGGATTCATATGATCATCAGACTATGAAGCGTCCGAAGGGAAATATGGCAAGTTATATGCTTTCCTATGATGAATGCCGTGAAGTGATTTCTGCTATGCGGTTTGAAAATATGTCAGATTTATTTGGCAGGGAAAAAGATGACTCTTTTAGAGGAAGCATTGGAAATATTTATCAATCATTTGCCGGGCAGGAAATATATCCGTCTTTGGAAGAAAAGGCGGCGCATTTGCTTTATTTTATTACTAAGAACCATAGTTTTTATGATGGAAACAAGAGGATTGCAGCAGCTTTGTTTCTTTATTTTTTAGATAAAAATGGGATTTTGTTTGTGGAGGGCAGTAAATTAATTGATGATCATACATTGGTAGCGCTGACGATAATGATTGCGGAGTCAAGACCTGAAGAAATGGAAATGATGATTACTGTTGTGATGAATTGTATTAGTTCAGATTATGGCGATTGTTGAAGTGGTGGACGTTTATTAGAAGTACAGTGTTTGTGATAGCTGTTTTAAACGCTGTTGGCACTTTTGGGCAGGCAGATGAGTTGTTGGCGCTGGGCGTAGGAGCTAAAAGAGAAGCTGTTGTTTTATAAATATCAAGGCAGCAGGAGATATGAAAGGAGTAGAATGTATTATGTATCGAGATAACACAAAGGTAATAAAAATCGGCAATAAGGTAATCGGCGGCGGCAATCCTATAATGATTCAGTCGATGACGAATACAAAGACAGATGATGTCAAAGCGACTGTGGCGCAGATACTTCGGCTGCAGGAGGCGGGGTGTGATATTATCAGGTGTACTGTGCCGACGATTGAGGCGGCGCGGGCGATTGGAGAGATTAAAAAGCAGATAGATATTCCGCTTGTGGCGGATATTCATTTTGATTATAAAATGGCGATAGCCGCTATCGAAAACGGCGCTGACAAGATTCGCATAAATCCTGGGAATATAGGCGGGCGTGACAAGGTTGCGGAGGTTGTAAAGGCGGCGCGGGAGAGGGATATACCTATACGCGTGGGTGTAAACAGCGGTTCGCTTGAGAAGGAGCTTGTCGAGAGGTACAGGGGCGTGACTGCGAAGGGCATTGTTGAGAGCGCGCTTGACAAGGTACATATGATAGAGGATTTGGGCTATGAAAATATTGTTATCAGCATCAAGTCGTCAGATGTGTTGATGAGTGTAAGGGCGCACGAGCTTTTGGCGGGAAAGACGCCTTATCCGCTTCATGTGGGTATTACGGAGTCGGGTACGGTTACGAGTGGAAATATCAAGTCTGCGATAGGACTTGGGATTATACTTAATCAGGGAATTGGCGACACTATCAGGGTATCGCTTACGGGAGACCCTGTTGAAGAAATCAAGTCGGCTAAGATTATCTTGCGCACGCTGGGGCTTAGGAGGGGCGGTATCGAAGTGGTGTCGTGCCCTACGTGCGGTAGGACGAATATAGACCTTATTGGTCTGGCTAATCAGGTGGAAAATCTTGTGCAGGGTTATGACCTTGACATCAAGGTAGCCGTGATGGGCTGCGCGGTAAATGGCCCAGGCGAGGCAAAGGAAGCGGACATTGGTATAGCGGGTGGCATTGGCGAGGGACTTCTTATCAAAAAAGGCGAGATAGTGCGCAAGGTGCCTGAGAGCGAGCTTTTGGCTGTGCTGAAATCGGAGCTTGACAACTGGAAAGTGAATTGAAAAAATTGCTATAGTTCTTTTAAAAAAGGGCTGTAGCGATTTTTTTATTTGTGCGGAGTAAAATGCAGCAGAAAATATTTGTAGAATTTGTTTTAGGTAAAAAATGTGTCAGAAATATTTATAAGATTTGTTTTAGATAAATACTTGACATTGATATACTACTATGGTAGTCTATAGAAAAACATATACTACAGCAGTAGTCTATGTGGCTGCGAAACGTGTTCTAAGCTATCCGAATTTAGTCAAAATATATAAAAATCGCGTCCATGTACTGTATCACAGATACAGTACATTGGTGCTGCTACGCAGCAAAGCGCCACTTATTTTATATATTTTGCCTAAAATCTGCGTTATCGAATAGAGTTTTAAAAATGCTTGAAAGATTATATAAACAAAAAGGGAAAATTCATTTTTATAAAATATATAATAATTAAAAAATTGAGGAGGAGTAAAAAAATGAGCGTGATAAAACTGTTTGATTCGGAACTTAAAATAATGGAAGTCCTATGGCAAAACGGGGATTCCACGGCGAAATCCATAGCGGAACGCCTTGCAAAAGAGGTTGGCTGGAATAAAAATACTACATACACGTTAATTAAGCGCTGCATCAAAAAAGGTGCAATTGAGCGCATTGAGCCTAACTTTGTGTGCCATGCCCTTATCTCGAAGGAGACAGTACAAGAGGCTGAAACAAATGAGCTGATTAACAAAATTTATGACGGCTCTGTTGATAAGCTGTTTGCCGCTCTGCTGGGCAGTAGAAGGCTGTCAGCGGACGAGATAAAAAGGCTGAAGCAGCTTGTAGATGAATTGGAATGAGGTGGCGGCAATGAGCTTGTTTCAAATGAGCTTTTCGGGCGCGGTTATGATTTGTATGGTTATTGCGGCAAGGCGGATATTTTTGCACAGGCTTTCAAAGAAAATCCTTATGTTACTTTGGATGCTTGTACTTGTACGGCTTATAATACCATTTTACGTGCCGTCACATCATAGCGTATATTCATTTTTGGAAGAAAAACTTGCCGCAAATATGACACAAATGTCAGAAAATAATGCGTATAGGGAAGTGCAGTCCCAGGTGAAAGCAAATATGACACAGGTGTCGTATTTTGATGCGGAGATTGAAAATGACATTGCAGTCGAGCAGGGAAAATTCGGTATCAGTGACGGTTTTAAAGACGTTTTTGATGATGTCAGCATTATGGAAATAATTGCCACTGTATGGGTTTTAGGCATGGCAGTAGTGGCATTATATTTTTCAGTGGCTTATATGATCGGTAGGCGTAGATTCGCACAGGCGGTTCCTCTTGAAGATGAGCTTTTGTGTCTGGCAAACGAATTTCTTGAAAATAATCGCATTATTCGAAATATATCTGTGCGTCAGTCAGACCTTATAAGTTCGCCGCTTACTTATGGAATTTTTGTCCCAGTTATACTGATTCCGAAAAGCATGGGCGCAAATGACAAAAAAACGCTGTGCCTTGTGCTGGCGCATGAATTTGAACACATAAGACGTTTTGACGCGCTCAGAAAGCTTTTTATGGCGGCGGCGCTGTGCATTCACTGGTTTAATCCTTTTGTCTGGGTTATGTACAGCCTGTTTAACCGCGATATTGAGCTGTGCTGTGACGAAATGGTGCTTACAGGAATGGGGGAAGGCGGCGGCAGGGAATATGCGCTTATGCTGATTAGCCTTGAGGAGCAGAGAAATAAAATTATGCCGTTTTACAGCGGATTTAGCAGAAATGAAATACAGGAAAGGATTGAAGTGATTATGAATAAGAAGAAAAACAGTATTTTTACGAGCATGGCGGTTTTGGCGGTGGTTGCGGCGGCAGGGCTTGTGCTTTCAGCGTGCGGCAGCAGTGAAAGCGGTGCGGTGCAAAATCAGGAGTCGGTAAATCAGGCGGTGTTAGAGCAGACTACGAATAGCCTTAGCTCAAATGACAGAGTAAATTCAGACGGTGGGCTGTCGGAGGAGGAGCTGTCAAAAGACGGGGAATTGTCAGAGAGTGCGCGATTGGAAGGCAGTGAATTGTCAGAGGAGGAACTGCTGGAAGAATATGAGAAATTTGGAGTTGAAAAAGAGAACGGATATCTTTATTTAAACGGGGAGCGGCTTAGATATTTCCTTGACGGTTATGAGAATGATGACTGTGTGCAGTCAAGGTATATCTACTATGACGCGGAAGGTACGGTTGATGCGCACACTGTAAGGAATGACACGCAAAATGCAGACGGCAGCACGACGCTTTTCGGACCGATTGCCGATATTCAAGCTTACCCGCAGGAGGATTTTGACAAGAGGACAGAGCGTTACGCATATTTGCAGAAAAATACGCCAAAAGAGGCGATTGCGATTGAATCCCCTGCAGATGGCGAAAGCGCAAGTGTTATAATTACGGATGAAGCCGAGGGTGGACAGCAGAGCTTTATTATAGTAGAAAACGAAAATGCTATTGAGACCGCGCCCATAGTGATAGCAAAGACTGAACAGCAGACAAGCACAGCAGAGGGCAGTTCTGTATTTGCAGACGGCAAAACGCTTGAAGAAAAATTCAAGGAGTACGAAGAATACGGCATAAGCTATGAAAAAACGCCGGAAGGTCAGGGAAATGTTTACCTGAATGACAGGCTTGTAAAAAAATTTGTTGACGAGAGCGACTCGGGTGCTTTCAGCTTTACTTCATATGACGCTGATGAAAAAGACGGCATCAGCATGGTAAGGCTTTCGGGAGATTCTATTTATATTATGTTCTAAGCAAAAAACGCTTTCTTGCCAGTAAAGGCTTGAAGGCGTTTTCTTGATTGCCGTTTAAGTTATAATCTGCTTTAATTATTGCTTTTTGTACAAAAATACTGCATAATGAAATGGAAAATGTAAAATAAAAATGAAGAGGTGCTATATATGATACAACCGGATAAGGTGAGAGCGGAAGCAAAGAAAAAAGAGAAGGAAAATTTTAAGTTTCGTACTTTCTTAAAATGTCATGCAGATGAGAAAGAATTAGACAGACAATTCTTACGCTTACATAAAGAACTTTTTGCAGACTATGACTGCAGCAAATGCAGAAACTGCTGCAAGATGTATAAAGGCAGCATTCCGAAAGAGGACATTGACAGAGATGCAAAATATTTGGGAATAACATCCGAACAGTTTATTGACACTTACTTGGAAAAAGGAGAATACAGTATGGATTATCAGACCAAGCATAAACCATGCGATTTCTTACAGGAAAATGGCAACTGTAAATTAGGCGATTGCAAACCGGATAGCTGCAAAAAATATCCATATACTGACCAGCCGGAGAGATTGTCGAGCTTGCTTAGTGTATTAGATGTGATAGAGATTTGTCCAGTAGCTTTTGAGATTTTTGAAAAATTAAAGAAGGAATATGGATTTAGAACACGCAGGTAGATCATTTATTTAATATCAGA
>CANQHZ010000138.1 GCA_947623805.1 uncultured Lachnospiraceae bacterium
GGCTTTGACATAAAAGAACAGGCAAGGAAAATGAGTGAGTTTTATTATGAAAATTCTGTTTCACATAAATAGCATGGGGCACGGAGGCGCCGAAAGGGTTGTAAGCATTTTGAGTGCCGCGTTTGTAGACCGCGGACATGAGGTCGTGCTGGCTACGCTGTGGCATTCGGATGACGAATACGAGACGGACAAAAGGGTAAGGCGCGTAAGTGTAGGGCTGACGGATGACGAGGACAGTAAAGGTCGTATTTACAAGGTATGGGCAAGATTTGCTAATCTTAGGAAATGCATAAAAAACGAAAATCCGGACTTGGTTATTTCATTTTGCAATAAAGCGAATTTCAGAAGTGCGTATGCGCTGTTTGGAATGAAAACGCCGCTGCTCATATCTGTGAGAAATGACCCGGATAAGGACTACCGACCATACAGGCTGCCCACATGGTATATGGAGCATAAGGCTTCGGGCTGTGTCTTTCAGACGCCTGATGCCATGAATTTTTTTTCGGAAAGGCTTCGCAGGAAAGGCAGGATTATTTTAAATCCGCTTTCGGAGCAGTATCTTAACAGACACGTTTCGGCAGGTGTAGGCGCACGCGCACGCAGAAAAGAAATCGTCACGGCAGGAAGAATTACAAGGCAAAAAAATCAACTGCTGCTTATAAAGGCATTTAATGAGATAAAGGAAAAGCACCCTGATTATGTATTGAAGATATACGGCGAAGTCGAGCAAAAGGATGTATTTTCGGAGATGAAGACCTATATCAAAGATAACGCTCTTGATGACAGGGTTTTGTTTATGGGTGTAAGCGACAGACTTCCCGACGAAATATCTGACAGCGCGCTGTTTGTATTGCCGTCTGATTATGAGGGGATGCCTAATGCGCTGATTGAGGCAATGGCGCTGGGGCTTGCGTGCATAGCTACTGACTGCCCTTGCGGCGGTGCAAGAATGCTTATAGAGGACAAAAAATCGGGGTTGCTTGTGCCGACAGGCGATGTGGCGAAATTGGCTTACGCGATTGACTATATGCTTTCGCATGAGAGCGAGGCGGCACGCATGGGTGCGGAAGCGGGAAAGCTGGTCAAAAAAGTCGAGCCGCACAAGATATCTGCGGAGTGGCTTGAATTTATTGACGATATTTTAGCGAAAAAACTTTGATGGGAAACGGGAGGCAGCCATGTGCGGCATTTGCGGATTTATCACAGGAAAAGATATCAGGCTTGAGCATCTCAAAGCAATGAACGACACAATGTACCATAGAGGACCTGATGACAGCGGCGAGGAAATTTACCGTGCGGAGAGCGGGCGTCTGGTCGGGATGGCTCAGAGACGTCTCTCGATACTAGATTTGTCGCCATTGGGACATCAGCCTATGGAGTCCGCCGATAAGCGCGCGGTAATTGTTTTTAATGGCGAGATATATAATTATCAAGCACTAAAGCGTGAGCTTTCGGGATATCCGTTTAAATCATCCTGCGATACAGAAGTAATTCTGGCAGCTTACCTAAAATGGGGCATCAAGTGCGTGGAAAGGCTTAACGGCATGTTTGCCTTTTCAATATATGACAAAGAAGAACAGGCAATGTATCTGGTGCGTGACAGGATAGGCAAAAAGCCGTTGTATTACTGGAATTGTGATGGCGATATAATTTTTGGTTCGGAACTGAAGCCGATTATTAAGGCTCTTGATTATATGGAGCGTCCGTATGCGATAGATAGGAGAGTGCTGGGGCGTTATCTGTATCAGAAATATATTAATGCGCCCGATACCGTATTTGAAAAAATATACAAGGCAGAGCCTGGTTCGGTCGTAAAGATACTGCTTAATGATATGTCTGTAAGCAGCTGGAAATACTGGGATTTGAATGAAGTGTACCACAATAAAAAGGGAAGCGGACCCAAAAGCTTTGGCGAAGCCAAGGATGAGCTGCGCACCGTGCTTACTCAGGCGGTCAGGGAAAGAATGATAGCGGATGTGCCTCTGGGGACATTTCTAAGCGGTGGGTACGATTCATCACTGGTTACTGCGATAGCGCAGAGCGTTTCGGACAAACCTGTTAAAACATATTGCATAGGCTTTGATGATGCGGAGTATGATGAGGCAGGGTATGCCAGAGAGATATCAAAGCATATAGGCACTGCACACACGGAGATGTATATTGACGAAAACGATATGCTTGGGCTCGTGGAAAGCATCCCGCAGTACTATGACGAGCCGTTTGCGGACAGTTCGCAGATTGCCACCATGCTGGTATCGCAGCTTGCAAAGCAGGAGGTAACGGTAGCGCTTTCAGGGGACGGCGGAGACGAGCTTTTTTGCGGTTACAATATATATAAGCGCGTTGAGCAGGCGCAAAGGCTTGATTTGGTTGGCGCGGCAGCACACGCGGTGGGAAAAGTTTTTGGACTTGAAAAACATTATCCGTTTAAAATGCGCGTTATTTCCGAAAACCGGAATAGGGAAGCAAAGACGCAGTTTATATCGGGAAATTATATTAAAATTGCCGAGGCGATGGCCGATATGACAGGAGCGAGGTCATGCTATTACGGATGGGAGAGCAGATATAATGAAAGCAACTGGCAGGAAAGACGCATGCTGCTTGATATAGAAACGTATCTGCCCGGAGACATATTGTGCAAGGTCGACAGGGCTTCCATGAAATACTCGCTGGAAACCAGATGTCCTTTGCTGGATACGAATGTAGCAGAGCTCGCGTTTAGTATGCCGCATGAGTTTAAGTATAAAGATGGCACAAAAAAGTATATTCTAAAGGAGCTTGCGTATGAATATATTCCCAAGGCGCTTTTGGACAGGCCCAAGACAGGCTTTAGTGTCCCTATTGACAGGTGGCTTAGAGGACCGCTGAAATCTATGCTTTTGGATTACACTAACGAGGACTATTTAAAGCGCCAAGGGTTGTTTAATGCTGAATATACATCCGGTTTTGTGCGGGACTATATCAAAAACGGAGATGTCGGCGCAGGGAGTGGTGAAAACTACTCAGGAATAGTATGGGCGCTTTTGGTGTTTCAGCAATGGTACTGTAAATATATGTGACGGAGCAGCAATAGTATTATGAAGCGTATAGTATTATTTATAAGCTCTCTGCAAAAAGGTGGTTCGGAGCGCGTGATGGTAAACCTTGCGGAATATTTTCACGGTCGCGGATATGAGGTTATTCTTGTGACGCAGTATAAGCAAGAAAATGAGTATGACATATCATCCGAAATCAGAAGGGTGTATTCCGAACCCGATGAGTCCGAGCTTCAGGAGAGCAGACTAAAAAACTTTATAACGAGATTTAGAAAACTAAGAGACATTTGGAAAAGCTATAAGCCTGATGTGATACTTTCTTTTCTGGGTAAAAATAATTTAATGGCGATAGTGACATCATTGTTTCTGCCCGTAAAGACGGCTGTATCTGTGCGCGGTGAGCCGACAATGGAATACGAGGGGCGCTTGATGCAGATGATTGCTAAGTTCGTTTTTCGGTTTGCGGACGGGGCCGTATTTCAGACAAGACAGGCGTTTGATTTCTTTCCCAAGGCTGTGCGCAAAAAATCAGTGATACTGCCCAATCCTTTAAACGCTCAATTCCTAAACCGCCGATATGACGGCGAGCGTGAGGAGGTTATAGTATCGGCAGGGAGGCTTGACGAAAATAAAAATCACGCCATGCTTATTCACGCATTTGATAAAATAGCGTCAGAATTTCCCAAGTTAAGGCTTGTAATATACGGCGATGGAGAGCTTAGGGAAGATTTGCAGGCACTTATTGACGAAAAAGGTCTGTCAGAAAGGGCAGAGCTTGCAGGAAGTGTGCCTGATTTGGCGGATAAAATGTGCAGCGCAAAGATTTTTGCATTGACTTCAAATACTGAGGGTATGCCAAATTCCATAGTAGAGGCAATGGCGCTGGGCATACCTGTGGTGTCTACAGACTGCCCGTGTGGTGGTCCCGCGATGCTGATTGAGGATAAGGTAAACGGGATTTTGGTGCCTGTGGGTGATGCCTTTGCGCTTTCGGACGCGTTCAGGCTTATATTGACGGACTTGGAGCTTGCGCAGCGGCTTAGCGAAAATGCGTACAATACTGCTATGGAATTTGAACCTGATAAGGTAGATAGTGAATGGGAAGATTTTTTGGTGAATTTGTAGGAATATAATACAAAATCCAAAACGGAGACAAAAAATATGTGTGGAATTGCGGGCTTTTGCAACAGACCTCAAAACTGGCGGCAGAATATAGAAAAAATGAATGAAAGGATGTACCATCGCGGCCCTGATGCGGGCGGCGTATGGGCGAATGAAAACGCAGACGTAGTTTTAGGGCACAGGCGGCTTGCGATAGTAGATTTATCGGAAGCGGGCGCCCAGCCGATGCAGTCGGCATCGGGGCGCTATGTCTGCGTTTTTAACGGTGAGATATATAATCATAAAAAAATAAGGGATAAGCTTATAGCGGAGAAAAAAGTGGTAAAATTTCGCGGCACTTCGGATACAGAGACGCTTATTGAAGCGTTTGAAGCATACGGCGTGAGGGAAACGATAGCCATGTGCAAGGGGATGTTTGCGATAGCCTTGTATGACAGACATACGGGGAGGCTCACACTCATAAGGGATAGGATAGGCGAAAAACCGTTATACTATGGCTTTGTGAACGGGTGCTTTGTCTTTGCGTCAGACATAAATAGCATAAGCGCGTTGGAGGGCTTTAACAATGAGATAGATACGAAAGTTTTGCAGTTATATTTTATTCATGGCTATATTCCTGCGCCGTATTCAATATATAAGGATATCCATAAGCTTGATGCGGGCTGCATGCTGGAGATAGACGCGCCGTATGACAAAGGCGAGATAAGTGCATACTGGTCTGTAAGGGAGGCTGCAAAATACGGGCAGGCTCATCCGTTTAAAGGCACAAGGAAAGAGGCGGCAGACGAACTCGAAAGGCTTTTGAAAGAGGCAATCAGCGAGCAGATGGTAGCGGATGTACCGGTCGGCGCTTTTTTATCGGCGGGAATTGACAGCAGCACTATTGTGGCGCTTATGCAGGCGCAGTCGCAAGGCAGGGTACGCAGCTTTACAATAGGAATGGATGATGAAAAATATAACGAGGCAGTATACGCGGCGCAGATAGCAAGGCACTTGGGCACTGAACATACAGAGCTTTATATATCCGCCAAGGATGCAAAGGAAGTCATACCGAAGCTTTCAGGAATATTTGGTGAGCCTTTTGCTGATTCGTCGCAGATACCGACATACCTTGTCAGCAGGCTGACTCGCCGGCATGTTACAGTGTCGCTAAGCGGAGATGCGGGTGATGAACTGTTTTGCGGCTACACGTCATATTCGTCAATTGAGCGTATTTGGAATAAAATGAAAGGATATCCGTACGGATTAAGAAAGCTCTGCAGTAGTCTTCTGACGGGTTGCCCGTTGATTAAAAATAATCAGGTGCTGCAGACAAAATCATATCTGCTTGGCGCAAAATCTCCGGAGCATTTGTATGAGCTGTCAAACGCGCAGGAGGCATCAAACCTTAATATCGCGCTTGAGCACTCGGCGTATCCGTATAAGCATAATCAGCAGCCGTACGGCGATTTGTCGGATACGCAGAGCCGTATAATGCTGATGGACATGGAAGTGTACCATCCGGACGACATACTTGTAAAAGTGGACCGGTCTGCAATGGCTGTGTCGCTGGAAACAAGGGTGCCGATGCTTGACAAGGATGTTGTGGAGTTTGCATGGACCTTGCCGATTGAATACAAGAAACAGGGGGATGAGGGGAAACTTGTGCTGAAAGATGTATTGTACAGATATGTCCCCAAAGAAATGATGGACAGGCCAAAGACCGGATTTGCCATACCGATAACAAAGTGGCTTAGAGAGCCTGAGTTAAGAGGATGGGCGGAGGCTCTGCTTGACAAAAAACTGATTGAAAGTCAGGGAATACTAAACGCCGACGAAGTCAGGCGCATATGGACCGATTTTACTGACAACGGTAACTGGCGTATACAGATATGGTATATATTGATGTTCCAAAGTTGGCTTTTGGAGCATAATATTTTGCAGCAGCATATTTAATATTGTTAAATTTTGTGATAAAATAAATTTAATATTCCCAATCAGTTAGGAGAAGGTAGAATGAGTGAGCAGGAAAAAGGAACACAGATAATGAATTATATAAAAATAGCAAGACCGGACCATTGGATAAAAAATGTGTTTATAATGCCGGGGCTTGTTTTGGCTGTAATACTTATAGGCAAGCCGCAGGATATGGTGGAAGCCGTGATAAAGCTTTTGGCGGGATTTTTTGCTACCTGCTTTATTGCCTCGGCCAATTATGTCATAAATGAGTGGCTGGACGCTGAGTTTGACAAGTACCACCCGACCAAAAAGTACCGTCCCGTGGTCAGCCAGAACATGAAATTTTCACTTGTGATGGTTGAGTATTTTATATGCATCGCAATAGGGATGGGGCTTTCATGCCTTGTGAATATACCATTTATCCTGACTGAATTATGGCTGCTTGTCATGGGGGTGCTGTATAATGTCAAACCAATCCGCACGAAAGATATAGTTTACCTTGATGTGCTTTCGGAATCAATTAATAACATGATAAGGCTTTTGCTTGGATGGTTTATAATATGTAAAGACGTATATCCGCCATCAAGCGTTCTTGTAGGATATTGGATGGCAGGAGCATTCCTGATGGCTGTAAAACGCTATGCCGAATACAGAATGATAGGGGATGCCAAACTTGCCGGTTCATACCGCAAGTCATTTGCCAAGTATACGGAAGCCTCGCTTTTGTGCTCATCATTTTTCTATGCGCTGTGCGCTACATTCCTCATAGGAATATTTTTGTTAAAATACAGAATCGAATATATAGTGGCTATACCGGTATTGTTTATGCTGTTCTGCTACTATCTGTACATTGCCCATAAGCCTGACTCGGCGGCGCAGAAGCCTGAGAAACTTTTTAGGGAAAAAAAGCTGATGCTGCTTGTATGCGTGCTCGTAGTATTGTTTGCTGTGCTCACTGTGGTGGACATACCTATAATGAAAATGTGGGAAACGGCGTTCTTTATACCTACGGGAATAAGATAACGAGAGATATTTTATATGAATGATATTAAGATTAGAAAAGACAGGCTTTCGGATTATAAAGCAGTTATATTTGACCTTGATGGCACATTGTATTATCAAAAACCGTTCAGAATAAGAATGATGTGTTATTTAATGCGCCATGCGCTGTGCCATCCATCAAGTATCAGGGACATATTTATTATAAAAAAATACCGGGAAGTACGTGAAAACTGGGAAACATGCGAAGCCGAATGCGAGTATCCCGCTGATATGGAGTTAGATAACAGACAGTATTTATATGTTGCCAAGGCGAAAAAAACGACATCTGAGAGGGTAGAGAAAGCTGTAAGATTTTTTATGCTGGAAGCTCCGTTAAAATTGTTGTCGCAATATAGAGATGAAGCGATATATTCCATTATAGAGCAGCTCCATGAAAATAATATAACGATAGTTATATATTCGGATTACCCTGTGGAGAACAAGCTTGAAGCGCTTGGAATAACGGCTGATTTTTGCTTTACATCGGCCGATGAACGAATAGGCTGCATGAAGCCTGACCCGAAAGGAATAAAGGTAATATTGGAGACGCTTGGCATAGGC
>CANQHZ010000139.1 GCA_947623805.1 uncultured Lachnospiraceae bacterium
AGTGCTTACATTGTTTTTTTACATTGATGTTCACTTTGTCTGATGCCTTGGGTATTAACCTTTTTGCCCTATTATAATTTTACAGACGGGAGCAGGCTTTCCTATGACTATTTATGATATTTCCGAAAAAGCGGGGGTTTCCATAGCGACAGTGTCAAGAGTTTTAAACGGCTCAGACAACGTGAGCCCGCAGACACGCCAAAAGGTTCTTGACATAATTGAGGCATGTGACTACACGCCTAATGTTTTTGCGCGCGGACTTGGACTTAATTCAATGAATACCATAGGCATTCTGTGTGCTGACGCTTCTGATTTGTACACATCAAATGCTATTTACAATATTGAGCAGGAGCTGCACAAGAATAATTATACCTGTCTTTTGTGCTGTACCGGATATGGGCTTGCCGACAGGCAGAAATACCTCAATCTTCTTGTAAATCATAAGGTTGACAGCGCTATTCTTATCGGCTCCACATTTATTTCCGACAATGAGGAAGAAAACGAATATATCCGTGAGGCAGCCAAGGATATTCCGCTTTTGCTGCTTAATGCCGACTATGACTGCAAAAACGTCTACTGCGCCCTGTGTGATGACTTCAAATCAACTATGCAGGCGACCAATTTTATTCTAAGCCAGGGCATTGAAGATATATTGTATCTGTACAATTCAAATTCATACTCTGCTTTGAGAAAGCTTTCGGGATATCAGAGTGCTTTGACGCAGAGAGGGCTGCCGCTTAGGACGGAATATATGCAGCACTTTCCGGAAAATCATGCCAATCTTACCGCCATTGCGGATTTTTTGTCTGCGCTTGACGGCACTCTCAGGTATGATGCCGTGATTGCGGGCGACGATAACCTCGCAATCGGCGCGATGAAATTTGCGCAGAAAAAAGGGATTTCCATACCAAACGACCTATCGATTATAGGCTACAATAATTCCATTTTGTCGCGGTGCTGTGAGCCTGAGCTTACCACCATAGATAACTGTCTGGAAACGCTCTGTCATCATATAGTTAAGACCCTTATAGGAATTTTGAGCGACAATGAAATGCCGCAAAAGGTCATTTTTTCAGGCGAATTGATAAAAAGAGGTACAACTCTTTAAATAAAATAATATTTTATAGGAGGATTTTAACATGAAACCATTTATGGATAAGGATTTTCTGCTTCAGACCAAGACGGCAAGCGACCTTTATCACAAATTTGCGGAGACTGCCCCTGTGCTTGACTACCACTGCCACATCAATCCCGCCGAGATTGCAAATGACCGCAAGTTTGACACAATCACTCAGGTATGGCTTGGCGGCGACCACTACAAATGGCGTTTTATGCGCTCGTGCGGCGTTGACGAAAAGTACATCACGGGTGACGCGTCTGACAAGGAGAAGTTTTTCAAATGGGCCGAATGCGTCGGAAAAGCTATCGGCAACCCGCTCTATCACTGGACACATCTCGAGCTGCAGCGGTATTTTGGCTACAACGGTATATTGAACAAAAATACGGCTGAGGAGGTTTGGAACCTCTGCAATGCCAAGCTTAAGGAAAGCTCAATGAGCGTGCGCGGGCTGATTAAGAGTTCAAATGTGACACTGATATGCACGACCGACGACCCTGTCGATTCGCTTGAATATCACAAGCAGATTGCCGAGGACAAGAGCTTTGATGTGCAGGTGCTGCCCGCATGGCGTCCTGACAAGGCTATGAATATTGAAAAGCCTGAGTATTTTGACTATCTTGCTAAGCTTAGCGAAGTAAGCGGCGTGGCAATCAATACATTTGCCGATTTAAAGCAGGCGCTCTTAAAGAGGCTTGATTTCTTTGCGTCAATGGGCTGCTCTGTTTCAGACCATGCGCTTGAATATGTGATGTACCAGCCTGCTTCCGACGAGGAGATTGAGAAGATTTTCGCCAAGAGAAAGAGTGGCGCTGCAGTGACAAGGCAGGAGGAGCTGCAGTTCAAGACGGCGTTTATGCTGTTTGTGGGCAAGCAGTACCATAGGCTCAACTGGGTAATGCAGCTGCACTATGGCTGCAAGAGGGACAACAACACTCTGCGCTATGACCAGCTTGGACCCGATACGGGTTATGACTGCATTAACAACTACGCACCCTCCGCGGAGCTTGCTGATTTCCTCAACGCACTTATTAAGACTGACGAGCTGCCAAAGACTATTATATACAGCCTCAATCCCAATGATAATCAGGCGATTGGCACGATACTTGGATGTTTCCAGGATTCTACGGCATGCGCCAAGATACAGCAGGGCAGCGCGTGGTGGTTCAACGACCACAAGACGGGTATGCAGGACCAGATGATTTCGCTTGCTAACCTTGGCAATCTGTCGGGCTTTGTGGGAATGCTTACTGATTCACGGAGCTTTTTGTCGTATACAAGACATGAGTATTTCAGGAGAATTATGTGCAACCTGATTGGCGGCTGGGTTGAAAACGGAGAGTTCCCTGACGATATGGAAACGCTTGAGGAGATTGTAAAGGGTATTTCTTATAATAATGCTGTGAAGTATTTTGGATTTGATTTGAAGACGGTTTAATGTCTGATTTGGAAGTCTGACAGCGGTTTTTGATTGTTAATACAATGTGATAAACTTAAAAAAGGCTCTGGGCTGTGTATGGACACTAGCCCGGAGCCTTTTTGGTCTGCTTTTTGCAGCGTTTTTATCGTCTTTATTTAACGGTATTTTATCATTGCTGTGGTATTATTTCAGCATTGCGCTGTTGTTAATAAGGATTGTGTTGTACAGGAAAAGTATATCGGCGTTTTCAAAGTCAACATAATCGCCTATCAGGGCTGAGCTTATATAGCGCAAGTCTATGAGAGTTATTTCGCTGTATGCGTCTAAAAGCAGCGGGGCTAAGCTGCCGGCGTAGGAGTCGCGGAATATTATCAGGCGTCTGTCTGTGGCGGCTTTTGGGCTTTTTATTATTTGGAGGGCTTGCGCTCCGCTGAGGAAGATGTCGTATTTATCTACACTCTTTTCGTCTGTCAGTTTGCTTAAGTCGTAGACTTGGGTTGTCGTGTCGGTTTCGAGGCTCCATGCCGTGGCAGCGGATATTGCGTCGTCTGTGAAAAATGTGATTGTGTCCGGGTTCATCGGGAGGGCTGCCTGTCCGTAATAAACGCCGTAAAAATCAGGGATTGTGTGTGTTTCGTATGCGGATTTATCTGCGGGAAGATACTCTGCTTGGTCTAATGCCTCCGCAATTTTTTTCGCTGTGGGGAGGATTGCCTCCTGCCGCCAGTGGGTGTCGGTTTTGTAATAGTCGTCAAGTGTCAGTGTGTCAAAAATGTCTATATATTGGTAGTCGTTTTCGGAAATGTTTTCACGCAAAAGTGATGCCATTTTGGGGTAGTCGATTGACGGGTATTCGTTTTGGGCGGCTGTGAAATAATTTTTGTCGGGGATTATGCTGTAGTATGCTTTTGTGTCCGGGAAATATTGGGATTTTAGGGCTGTCAGTTTTTTGGCTGTGTTTAGAACTGAGTTTTCGTTTAGGGGGTATTCTAGTTTTATGGCGCTGTTTTGGGTAATGTATATGTTGTTGTTTTCGTTTTGGTGTAAAATGTTGTATGCGTATAGGGCTTTTAGGCGGCGGAGGGGTTCTCTGTGCGGAAAGTGGTCTAGGAGGTAGGTTTCTGTGTTGTCCATGAAAGTTTTGGTTTGGACGGTTTTTGTTGTCAAGGACGGTAATGCTGCCAAGCGTCGACGTTCGGAGGCGGAGATTTCTGATTTTGGGGTTATGATTAGCAGGAGGGGAGTTAGGGAGATTAGGGTTAGAAAGGTTATGGTGGGGAGGGAGATTTTCTTTAACTGGGAGAGGATATTTTTCATTGAGGGTGGAACTCCTTTCGTTGGTGGGGATTTTTATGTTATGTTTTTATTTATAGTTTTTGCTTTTTGTTGGTTGGCTATGCGGACGAAAACGCTTAGAGCTGCCCACGGCATACGAGGCTACAAATGGGGATTTCCTAATGTAATGCTGGTAGGGTTTTCTAATGAGGACGGCGCCGGCTTGAATGCGGCGTCCGTGCCGCAGTCAAGCCTGAAATTTGCATCCGTGCAAATTTCCGCCTGGGTGTCGAGCATTACATAAGGAAATCCTCCATTTTTCGCCTAGGTATGCTGTGGGCAGCTCTAAGCGTTTTCTGGGTGTTGGTGGGCGTATGTGAATGCTAATGGATTTGCGGTTTGGGTTTCCAGTGGCCGCTTAGGTAATGTAGGGTGAACATTATGAAAAGCAGCATGTTGTGGGCAATCATACATGCCCAGGCGGAGATTAGACCGTAGCCTAGGATTTGGGTGCAGATAAATGTTCCTATAATTCTTGCGCACCACATGCCGAGGACATTATAAATGAATGGCGGGACTGTGTTGCCTACGCCTTGCATAATTCCCTCGATTACTATTGGTACGCCGTAGAATGGTTCTGATATGGCAACCATTCTGAGTACGGAGGTGCCGAGGGAGATTACTTGCGTATCCTTGGAAAACAGGTGCATGAGCTGTGGCGCAAAGGCAAAAAGCATGCCGCCTGATATTACCATAAGTCCGACTTCCAGCGGAAGTATGCTGCGTGCAAGTCCGTTTAGGCGGTCTTCGTTTTTTGCGCCCCATGCGTTTCCTGACAGGGTCGCTGCGGCGGTCTGCATACCCCAGCCTGGGATATAAAATGCGGATTCGACTGTGTTGGCTATGGTGTGTGCTGCTGTGGCGGTTTCTCCTAGCGAGTTAATCATTGAGGCGAAAAATACATATCCCAGAGATGTAGCAAAGCGCTGCAGCATATTTGGGAACGCAACGCGCATACATGGCGCGAGCACACGCAGATTTGGCGAAAAGCTTTGTCCTCGCGGCGATATTTCTTTATGCCGCCAAAGCATATATGTAATGGCTATTCCGCCAAATGTATATGCGACGGCGCTTGCTGTTGCGGCACCCTCTATGCCTTTTCCTGCACCGAAAATGTTTATGTCTATGCTGCCTATTGTGAGTGTGCGTGTCGGATATATCAGGAAGAAATTCAGCACTATATTTATCAGGTTGACGATAATTCCGACTTTCATAGGTGTCTTTGTGTCACCTGCCGCTCTAAGGAGCGTGCCGAATATAATGCTTGCCGTCCTAAACAGCATCGGCAGATACAATATAAGAAAATACCTCGATGCCATTGCGCGAATATCCGTGTCGACGCGCATCCAGACTGGTATTTTTCCGCTCAAGCCCGTAGTCACAAGCGTAAAGAAAAGTCCCGCGATAACTACGACAAGCACTGCCTGCCCTGACGCTTTTCTTGCCCTATTTATATCGCGCGCGCCTATTGCCTGTGCGATGTAGGCTAGGAAACCTACGCCAATCGCCGACAATGTGCTGCCAATCAGCCAGTTGACTGTGCTTGTCGCGCCTACTGCCGCCATGGCCTGCGTGCCAAGCGAGCCGACCATGGCCGTATCAATATACTGCACTGCAGTCTGCATAAGCTGTTCGAGCATTGTCGGTCCCGCGAGTATTAAAATTTCTTTATACATAGCCAAGCGGCTTTTCTTTACATCAGACATTGGCACTTTTGATATCCACTCCGTCTTTATTCTTATACGCTGCGAAACGCGGTATGCCCGTTTCTAATGCGCAGTCTTATTTATAAATTTCTCAATCAGTGCATTAACCCGTTCCGGTGCGTCCGTATTGGAATTATGTCCTGCGTTTTTAATCCATGCAATCGGTATGCCTATCTTTTTATGCCATGCCTTATTGTATCTGATGCAGGAACCGGCATGGTCTTTCTCGCCGCAAATAAGCAGCGCCGGACACTTGATTTCATAAGGAAGCTTCTTCTCTATCGCTTCCGCCAGAATCTTAAATCCATGCCCTGCAAGTTTTGCATACCTCTCCTTGTCTCCGTCATATGCCATCATCATGCTGTACATCAGTGTTCGCCCATAGCTGGAAACAGCAACGCCATTTGTCCCCTGCCTCAATAGCCATTTCCATGGATAATACCGATAAACCGGCTCCATGCGTTTCAAAAGCCAAAGCTCTGCGGCAGTAATATAATCTCTCTGCAGAGGTGCAGAATCAATTGAAATAAATCCTCGCAGCTTTTCAGGAAAAAGCTGTGCATACATCTGCCCCACATAACCGCCCATAGACTGCCCTGCAATTACAACATTCTGCATATTTTCCTGTATCAGAATCTCATTCAGCCACCTCGCCTTATCCTCAAGAGAAAAAGTCAAATCAAAAGGCCACGATGCGGCATGTCCCGGCGCGTCCCAGACAAAAACAGGACACTTCTTTTTAAAATATGCAATCTGTCGATTGAATAATCTATGGTCGGCAGTCAGACCCGGCAGAAACACAAGTGAAGCTTCCAAAGCATCCGCCTCTTTTCCTACCCAATAATGAATCGTGCCGCAAGGTGTTTTATATGTCTTTTCTATCATTTCCCGACTTTCCTCCAATAAATAAGCATAGAACATTGACAGCGCCTAAAATCAGATATCACGCACTAACTACCTGTATTCGCAATACTCCCAGTGGTCATTGATAACTCCTATGCCTTGAAGATACGAATAGATTATTGTCGCTCCTACGAATTTAAAGCCGCGTTTCTTCAGGTCCTTGCTTACCTGTTCGGAGAGGTCATTTTTAGCGGGCATGTCCTTACAATCAAGTAAATGGTGGTCTATGACTTTGCCGTCTGTAAATCCCCATATGTAACTGTCAAAACTGCCAAACTCTTTCTGTACCTTTAAAAATGCCTGCGCGTTTGTGATTGCCGCTTTGATTTTACTTCGGTTGCGGATAATGCCTGCGTTCTGCAGCAGTTCCTCAATTTTTGCCTCGTCATAAGCCGCCACAAGTTCCGGATTGAACCCGTCAAAGGCTTTTCTGAAATTGTCCTCTTTGTTGAGAATCAAGTCCCAGCTTACCCCCGCCTGCATCCCTTCAAGGACAAGCATCGCATAAAGCTCATTATCATTATGCTCGGGCTTGCACCATCTGTTATCATGGTAAAGAATGGCTTTCTCTGAAACGTGGTGTTCTTTTGTGCCAAGGCTGAAACTGCATCTCTTTTTTTCCATGAATGGCCTCCTAATCAATTATAATCGTGTGGTTTATCCATTTAGCTTTGTCCCATCGTGAAATGCCTCGCCGACACGCTCCGATACTTTATAATAGCCATGTGTATACGGGTCAAAGGCAATGGCGTTTACCAGTGACATATCAAGCTTTCCGTCAGGCATGACACTCTCATCAGCAGTAACGTTTACGACTTTGCCGATAACGCCGCAGCCGTATTCATTATTCTGGTATTCGATAAATTTACATTCAAGGCAGAGCGGAAATTCATTGATAACAGGCGCGTCCACGCTTTCCGCCTTAACTGCGGTAAGACCTGCCTTTTCAAGCTTGTTTGCGACCTTGTTGCCTGACGCAATGCCAAAATAGTCTGCCTCCGTCACATGCGCTGCATCGGCGATGCTCACCGTAAACGCGCCTCTTGCCTTTATATTTTCGACTGTCTTGTGAGTTTCAGTGAGGTTGAGAACTACCGTGTCACGCTCCTGCATCGTCCCCCACGCGGCGTTCATGACATTTACACTGCCATCTTCGTTGTAAGTGGCAATCATCAGTACCGGCATAGGAAAAATCCCCT
>CANQHZ010000140.1 GCA_947623805.1 uncultured Lachnospiraceae bacterium
TGCTCCCTCTCTTTGTCAAATACGCGCTTGCCTGTTTTTATCTTGTAATCGGCAACCTGCTTGCACAGCTCCACGCGTTCCTCATAGAGCTTTACAATCTGCTCGTCTATCTTGTCAAGCTCCAGCCTTATTTCGGATAAGTCCATTAAATTTTCCTCCTTAATGTTTAGGTAGTTATCTCTTGACTGCACTTTTCATAAATAAGTATATCACAATCATTACACTTTGTAAAAATATCTTTTCTTTTATTTGATTTTAAATTATAATGTATTTGAAAATATATTTGGAAAGGAATGAAAAATATGAAGAATAAAATTATAGCTGCAGTAATCATCGGGGTTGTCATACTCCTATGCATCGGCGGCGTAATATTTACAAAATTAAGCGACCGTATACCCGACAATCCGCCAAATACGGTAGGCAACACGGCAGGCAATCTCTACAACGGCGGTATGTTTTGCGAGCACGACGGATATGTGTATTTTGCCAATCCCTATGACAGCAACACTCTTTACGGCATGAAAGCCGATGAGACTGAGATCAAAAAGCTTGTCGCTGTATCGGTAAGCAGCCTGAATGTTGACGACAATTTTCTCTACTACTACCAGACAGGCTCCGGCGGCGGTGCAGGTCTTGGTTTCATCATCAGCACTACCGGAATATACCGCGCCGACCTCAAAAATCCCCGCAACGGTGAATGTCTTGACAGAATTATAGGCGAACATTTGGTGCTTGCGGGCAACTATCTCTACTATACCTGCGCTGACGATGAAAACACGCTTACCAAAATAGGTCGTGACGGAAAGGAAAAAGAAGTTTTTGCGGAACCCGATGTACTCCCCGGATGCGTCCAGAACAACGCCATTTATTATACAAACAACGGCAATGACCTCCATCTGATGGCTCTTGATTTGAACACTGGCTCATCAAGGACCGCCTCAACCGAGGACATATATATGCCTATAGTCGATGGCAACATAGTCTATGGCATTGACATTCACGACAATTATTCGCTCGTGCGTGTCAATCTAAGCGACGGTACAAAAGTGACGCTCGACCGCGTCAAGACGGATTTGATAAACGTGACCAGCTCCTACATATATTACCAGACGTCCGAAAGCAATCCCCAGCTTAGGCGAATCTCAAAGGACGGCTCAAATATTGAAATTGTCGCTGAGGGCACCTACACAAATATAAACGCCACTTCAAATTATGTATACTTCTCGGAATTTAACTCGCCGACTTCTATATATAAGACCCCGGTATCAGGCGCGTTAAACGTCACGTCATTTGACGCGGCATATCAGGCAGCCTTGAGCGAACTTAACAAATAGTAAGTCAAAATGAATAAGGTAAAGGATAATCGGATATGCTCATATTATGAGAAAAACGATTAATCCTTTACCTTTTAAATTTATACTGGCAGATTTTTTTAAATGCGGCATTGCGGGCTGGTGCCTGGAAATCATCTTCACTGCTATAGGCTCGCTGCGCCGCCGCGAAATGCAGCTTGCGGGACGCACTTCGCTTTATATGTTTCCCATATATGGATGCGCCGCATTTTTCAAGCCGCTGTTTTTTGTAATACGCGGCTTTTCCCCTATCGTAAGAGGGCTTATATATGCCACGCTCATTTTTTGTGGGGAATACGCAAGCGGAAGCCTGCTTGAAAGTCATTCGCTTTGTCCATGGGATTACAGGCGCAGCCGCTGGCATGTCAATGGACTTATACGTCTTGATTTCCTGCCATTTTGGTTTGTCGCGGGACTTTTATTTGAGCGTATTCTTGTCAGAGATAACGCTCATAAAGAGCCACATGGTCGTAAATACAGCGCCAGCTGCTAGTTGATTTTGCCGTGACGCAGATGTATTCCTTACCGCTTGCGTCTGTGGCAAGACTTGCCGCACAATTGCCTGACTGGACGACATAACCCGTCTTGGCGCAAAGCACTTCTCCGTGCGTGTCCTTGTCCTCTATCCTGCGCAAAAACCAGTTGGAAATTTCTATGCCGTCCGGGTGCTGCTCGGTAGCGCTTGTAGTATATATGTGCTCCGACAGTACCTCTCTGCAAAAGCTGTTGTCGGCAGCCGCTTTCATTATGACAGCCATGTCATAAACTGTGCTGTAATGATTTTCATCATATATGCCGACGCAGTTTGTAAAATGCGTAGTATCTGACAGTCCCAGCTCGTCTATCTTTTCATTCATCATATCCACGAATGCCTCATGAGAGCCTGCCACATACACGGCAAGCCCCAGCGCGGCGTCTGCTCCCGACGGCAGCACTGTTCCGTAAAACAAATCGCGCACGGTCACAACCTCGCCCACTGAAAAACCCACATTACTGCAGTCATGCGTAAAGCTGTAATCCGTGATGTCTACAGTCATTGTAAAAGTGTCATCAAGGTCTGTGACGTGCTCTGCCGCTATCAGCGCCGTAAGTATTTTCGTCATTGACGCCGGTGAAATGCGCGCCCTCGAATCCCGCTGAGCTATTATCGTGCCCTGCGCCACATCTATAAGCACGCCGTTTTCGCTGATTATATCAGCGCTAAACGATTCCGTATCATCTGTGGCAGAAGCGGATAGCGGCGGGGCCAGGCTTATCAATCCGCCAAGCGGGCTGATATACTGTTCGTTAAATTCCGCTATGCCGTTGTTTACAAGCCCGACAAGATTTACGCTCATGTTCGGGCTAATCAGGCTTGCTGAACTACTGACAGTCGTGTCGCTTTTTTTGTCGTCATGTGCATCCGCGTCTGCCTGTGAGCTTTCTGTGATTAAATCTTCCATCTGCAAGTCTTGTGCCTGTTTGTTATCTGCTGTTTTTCCTATTTTTAAAATCAGCGCTCTTACACCCAAGGTCAGAGCAACTACACATATAACTGCAGCAATTCCTATGTATACGGCATATTTTCTTATAAATTCCTGCCGCCTTTTTTGCCTGCGCATTTCCATTATGCGCTGCCTGCGCCTTGCCTCTCGCTGTTCATCGCTTAAATAATGTTTGTCAATCTTCGTCTGCGCCATTTTCCTCTCCCGCACCTATGTCAAGCATATTCATTGTGCGGCGCTTTAATCTTGCCTCCTCTGATTTTTCCAATATGAACTGCTTGACTTCTCTCGAATGTTTGATATGTCCTATGACAATCTGCGGATTGGTAGTGTCACCCGTGTAACAGACAACCGTACCAAGCCCAAACATTCGCTCTACCAATGATGTCTTCAAAGTGACGTCCTGAATTTTGTACATATAACAGTCATTTTCCACTGTATTCAGCAGACCTGAATTGAGTGTGACAACGTCCTCCTTTATATTATACACGGTAAAAGTAAAGGGCAGCCCGAAAAACAGCCACCTTTTTCGCTCTCTGAACATCTTTTCGTCAGCCATTTTAATCCTCCATTTCCGATAAACATACAATATCAATCTTTTTAATTTATATTTTATCCATGCCGTTTTCGCAGCTTATGCGTTTTTGTCGGCAACAGGCCCGAACCGTCGAACCTTAGCCTATTATAACATATTTATTTCAGGAAATGAACCCTAAATATTATAAATCCGGCATCCTAAATGTCATACCGAAAAAATATTGCTTGCAACATCTTTCCTAATATGGTATTATATCAAAGGTATATCAATAAATATTTTGAATGAAAATCGTTTTTTATAATGCTTGGAGGATTTTATGGCAAAGCTTTCGTACTTGGATAATAAATATCTTGCTTGTAATATGTGTATTTTTCATTCTTATTTTTATATTCCTGTTTTATATTTTAGTTTAAAGATAAGAGAGTTTTTCTCTTATTTTTTTATGCTGGAAAGTCTTGCGCACGCGCTGCTGCCGCAGACTGTCAATCCGCTTATGTATGCCTAATTGCAGCGCAGAAAGAGGTAAACTATGAGACATTTAATGCGACCGCTCGATTTCTCGGTTGAGGAGCTTGACAGGCTCTTTGAACTTGCCGAGGACATCGAGAAAAATCCTGAAAAATACGCTCACGCCTGCGAAGGCAAAAAGCTTGCGACTTGCTTTTATGAGCCGAGCACGCGCACAAGGCTCAGCTTTGAGGCAGCCATGCTCAATCTTGGCGGAAAGGTACTCGGTTTCTCCGACGCCAATTCGTCATCCGCCGCAAAGGGCGAGAGCGTATCAGATACAATCCGCGTTATTTCCTGCTTTGCGGATATATGCGCGATACGCCATCCAAAGGAGGGCGCGCCAATGGTAGCCGCGTCTCTCTCGTCAATCCCCGTAATCAACGCGGGCGACGGCGGACACCAGCACCCGACGCAGACGCTCACCGACCTGCTCACCATACGCGCTATAAAAGGACGTCTTGACAACTTTACAATCGGTCTGTGCGGCGACCTTAAATTTGGGCGCACGGTACACTCGCTGATTAACGCGCTTGTGAGATATGACAACATCAATTTCGTGTTCATATCGCCCGACGAGCTAAAAATCCCCGAATACATAATAGAAATGCTGCGCGAGCGCAATATTCCTTTCCGCGAAACCAGAAAGCTTGAGGAGGTCATGCCAGAGCTTGACATACTGTATATGACGCGCGTACAAAAAGAGCGCTTTTTCAACGAGGAAGACTATGTGCGCTTAAAGGATTACTATATTCTCAACAAGGAAAAGATGAAACTTGCAAAAGACGACATGATTGTGCTGCACCCGCTCCCCCGCGTAAATGAGATTTCCGTGGAGGTCGACAATGACCCGAGAGCAGTGTATTTCCGTCAAGTACAGTACGGAGTATATGTAAGAATGGCGCTGCTTTTGACGCTGCTTGAAATTAAGGTTTGATGTCCAGTGTTGAAATATTGAAAAATTGAGATTTTAAGTATTTTATTTTAGTTTTTTACAGAAATGGAGGTTTACCTATGTTAAATGTCGGAAAAATTGAGGAGGGCTTTGTGCTCGACCATATCAAGGCAGGTAAAAGCCTTAGCATTTACAAGCACTTGGGGCTTGACAAGCTTGACTGCACTGTGGCGATTATCAAAAACGCGCGCAGCGAAAAGATGGAAAAAAAGGATATCTTAAAGGTCGAGTGCGACATCAACACGCTTAATCTCGACATACTGAGCTTTATCGACCACAATATCACGGTCAATGTCATTAAAAACAGCGAGATTGTCCAAAAACTCCCGCTCTCACTGCCCAAGGAAATAAAAAATGTGCTTAAATGCAAAAACCCGCGCTGCATCACATCAATCGAGCAGGAGTTGCCGCATATTTTTGTACTTACCGATGAAAAGAAAGAAATTTACCGCTGCAAATACTGCGAAGAAAAATACAGCGATACGGATTTGCTGTAGAAAGCATATGAATTTGAAAATATAATAAAAATCCGCCGTATTCAGGCGCTTTTTCTTACGATATCGAAAGAAATCACGGCCAAATGCGGCGGATTTGTTTTTTGAAAATTTATGAAAAATTCAAAATCTCATTTTTAGGTTTCTTGGTGTCGGTCACGCTTACGGCATGGAGAATAGGCCCCTCGCCATTGTAATCTTTCCAGTATTCTCTGTGGACCGTCGCCGTCACGTCTACCCACTGCTTGTTTTCAAGGTCTTTGCACTTGTCGTATTTGCAGGCATAGCCGAGGAATGCCATATCGTCGGCGCAACAGGTCATCGCCATGCGTCCCGGCACGAAATACTTATCATCACTGCCCTCTGGCTTTAATACCATCGCCTTGAATTTGACAGTCTTGTCGATATACCTGTCAAGATTGTCCATAGCATCCAGATAAAATATGCCATAGCCGTAGTCATCAAGCTCCAAAGTCGGGCTCTTTAAATCATAAGGCAGGTCTTCCTCAAATATCTGGTTGACCTCTCCGTTTTTGTCCTCAAACACTATTTCCGCCTGCGGGCAAACTGCCTTTACGTTGCGCTTAAAGCCGCTGAGCTGGTCCATCAAGCCGTCGCAGCGGTTAAATATGATAAGCTCGGATTTTCTAATCATCTCGGCGAGGAGAGAACGCATATTAGTGTAGTAGTTTTGGAAAGTAGCGGCATTTATCGTGGTAATCTGCTGCTCTACGCGCCAGTGCCACGGAAGTTTCAGATTTTTGAAATTCCACATGCCGTTGTACTCTATTATAATGCGCTCGGGCTTATGCTTTTTTTCAAGCTCCACCATATTCGCGGAGGTCATCTGCGCCTCCTCGTCGATTATCTCGACTACCGTGTGACTTGCCTTAAGAATATCCTCGTCATATTCTATCTCGCCTTCCTCGCACAAAATCAAAAGCGTAGTGCCCCTGATTTGGAAATAAGGCTGCGAAAGCGTGTAGGATATAAATTCCGTCTTCCCGCTCTCCAGAAATCCATTTATTATATATACAGGTTTCAAAGTAATACCTCCGTTTTCTTTGACCGTGTTCTTTTGCAGACTTGGAGTTTCTTGATATTTTACTGCGCAAACAGAGTTTTCAAGTTATCTTCTTTTAGCTCGGCGCCTATCACGCAGATTTTGCCTGTAACCTCCGCAGCGCCTTCTCGCACGCTGCTCTCACCGGGAACATAGTCAAAATGCAGCCATGAGCCGTTTTCTGATGAAACCATCCCCTTCGCGCGGAGTATAGAGCCATAGGTCTTCTCATCATCAAGCTTTTCAAGTATTTCTTCAAGCTGCTCCTTGGTATAGGAAACGGGCGTTTCAAAGCCCCAGCTTGTGAATACTTCATCAGCGTGGTGATGATGATGCTCGTGGTCATGGTCGTGGCAGCCACATGTACAGCCGTCGCCGTGGTCGTGATGATGGTCGTGCTCGTCATCATGGTCGTGATGATGCTCATGCTCGTCATCATGGTCGTGGTGGTGATGCTCATGCTCATCGTCATGGTCGTGATGGTGCTCATGGTCATGATGATGGTCGTGCTCGTCGTCATGGTCGTGGTGGTGATGCTCGTGCTCGTCATGCATAGCCGCAACCTCCGCCATTAGCTCTGCCTCTAAATCCTTTGCGTTTTCAATCGTCTCAAGTATCTGTTTGCCGTCAAGCTGCTCCCAAGGCGTCGTGATTACCGTCGCCTTGCTGTTGTGCTCGCGTATGATTTCGAGCGCAGCATTGAGCTTGCTCTCGCTTATATCGCCTGTCCTGCTGAGAATAATGGTGCCCGCATGCTCTATCTGATTCAGGAAAAACTCGCCGAAGTTCTTTGCGTACATTTTGCATTTATTCGCGTCAACCACTACTACCGCGCTGTTGAGCGTTACCTCTACATCAGTGTCTACCTTCTGAACCGCCTTCATAACGTCGGAAAGCTTGCCGACACCTGACGGCTCAATCAGTATGCGCTCCGGCTGATACTTTTTAAGCACCTCTGCAAGTGATGTACCAAAATCGCCCACAAGCGAACAGCATATGCAGCCCGAATTCATCTCCTTTATCTCCACACCTGACTCCTTCAAAAAGCCGCCGTCAATGCCAATCTCGCCAAATTCATTTTCAATCAAAACGACTTTCGACGCGTCGAGCGCCTCTTTTAAGAGTTTCTTGATAAGCGTAGTCTTGCCCGCTCCTAAAAAACCTGAAAAAATATCAATCTTTGTCATTTTAAACCGCCAACCTTTCTATTTATCGGAAGCTTTCAGGCTCCTGAATAATTTAAA
>CANQHZ010000141.1 GCA_947623805.1 uncultured Lachnospiraceae bacterium
CAATATCATAACGCCATTGCCTGCGCTGGTACAGCTTAGGTGTGAGGGCGATTTTTTTAAGTCTGTTGCCGGGGTGCGCGCGCAGGCGGGGATTACGCTGTATATAGACGGTAAAAAAACGGCTCACGAGGAGGGGGAGCTGCAGCTTACGGATTATGGCATATCGGGAATACCTGTTTTTCAGTTCAGCAGGCTTGCGGCCAGGGCTTTGCATGAAAAAAAGAAATGCGAGGTGGAGATTAATTTTATGACACAAGTGTCAGAAAAGGACCTCGACGGTTCGCTTGCAGAAAGATATGGCGGCAAGACTATAGAGGAGCTGCTTGGCGGTATGGTACATAAAAAGATAGCGTCGTTAATCTGCCGCAGGCATAAGCTTGATGCGCGGCTTACGGTTTTTGGTGCGGGCGAGGAAAGGGTTAAGGCGTATATTGACGAGTTGAGACATTTCAAGGTAAGGATAACGTCGGCAAATTCTTTTGACAATGCGCAGGTATGCAGCGGCGGGGTGCCGCTTGGAGAAGTGTCGGATTGCTTTAGGTCGCTTAAAGCCCGCAATGTGTATATAGTTGGCGAGCTGCTTGATTGTGACGGCATATGCGGGGGCTATAACCTGCAATGGGCGTGGACGACCGGCGCTATAGCAGGAAAGGACGCGGCAAATGATAACGATTAATCAGCTAAAGAGTGAAATTATTCTTGATAAAAATCGGGTTAATGTTAAAGGACGGCTTGGCGTAAGCGACATTATTGACAGTGAAGATATATTAAGAAAAAAGGTGGCAAAGCTGCTTGGCATAAATGCGTCTGATATTAAAATGCTTGAAATAATAAGACATTCCATAGATGCGAGGAAAAAGCCAAGACTTTTTAATGTATACACATTAGAGCTGGGGCTTGGCAGTAAGGCGCGAGAGGAAAAGCTGGTAAAACGCTGCAGGAATAATAATATTTCTATTTCAAATACGGTCGCTTATAGGTTTCCGAGCGCGGGTGCGGAGGAAATGCGTCATAGACCTGTGATAGTCGGAATGGGACCGGCGGGATTATTTTGTGGCTATATGCTTGCAATAAACGGGTATAAGCCGATAATTATAGAGCGTGGATATGACGTCGAGACGCGCACGAAAGATGTGGAGGAATTTTGGAATGGCGGCAGCCTAAAACCAAACTCAAACGTGCAGTTTGGAGAGGGCGGAGCGGGCACATTTTCAGACGGCAAGCTCAACACGCTCGTAAAGGATAAAAACGGTAGAAACAGAGAGGTTTTGCGCATATTTGTAAAGCATGGCGCGCCAAGGGAAATTTTGTATGAGAGCAAGCCGCATATAGGTACAGACGTTTTGAAAAGGGTAGTGGCGTCAATGCGCAATGAAATTATAAAAAATGACGGAAGTGTCATTTTTGGTGCAAAGCTGACCTCGATAAAAGCCGATAATGGCAGAGTAAAGGCTGTGGTGATAAACGAAAATGAGGAGCTTGAAACAGAACAGCTTGTGCTTGCAATCGGGCATAGTGCGCGCGATACTTTTGAATATCTGCAGAAAATCAATATTCCGATGGAGGCAAAGGCGTTTGCGGTCGGCTTGCGCGTGGAGCATAAGCAGAGGCTTATAAATGAGCAAATGTATGGCGGCGAATATGCTGATTTGTTGCCTGCCGCGTCGTATAAGCTTACTGCAAAGACGAGCGGCGGGCGTGGGGTGTATTCGTTTTGCATGTGTCCCGGAGGATATGTGGTGAATGCATCAAGCGAGGAAAAGCGCCTTGCGGTAAATGGGATGAGTTATTCGGGGCGTACAAGCCCTAATGCAAACAGTGCGATAATTGTTCAGGTGACGCCGGAGGATTTCGCGGGCGAGGGTGCGCTTGCAGGGATGGAATTTCAGAGGCGTTTGGAGGAGAGGGCGTATAGTTTGTGCGGCGGGAAAGTGCCCGTGCAATATTTTGTGGACTTTGTGAAAAATCGGGTGTCGGAGGAGGATGAGTTATTTTTGCCGTGTGTAAAGGGCAGTTATGGGTTTACGAATTTGAGGGGGCTTTTGCCTGCGGAGTGCGAGGAGGCTTTTATTGAGGGGATGGGGCAGTTTGAGAAAGTGATTGAGGGATTTGCGGATGAGAGGGTTATTTTGTCGGGGGTAGAGAGTAGGACTTCTTCGCCTGTGCGGATACCGCGTGATGATATGTTGGAGTGTCCTGTTTTGAGAGGGCTTTATCCTTGCGGAGAGGGCGCGGGATATGCGGGAGGGATAACCTCTGCGGCGATGGATGGGATTTTGGTGGCGGAGAGAATTGCGGAGAGGTATAGACAAGCGTATTAAAATGAATTAGAATAAAAAATATTTAATGTTGATATACGGAGGCGTAAGGGTGGAAGAATTGCGTAAGAGATTGAGGGATAAAAAGCGTATTGTGGTGAAGATTGGCTCGTCGTCGCTGCAGCATCCTGAGACGGGGGATTTGGATTACATAAAGATGGATATATTGGTGCGTGAGCTTTGCAATATCAGAAATCAGGGAAAAGATGTTATTCTTGTGACTTCGGGCGCGATAGGCTGCGGCAGGCGGGCGCTGCATATGAGGGCGGCGAATTCTATTTCGGAAAAGCAGGCATGCGCGGCAATCGGGCAGGCTATGCTTATGGCTACGTATCAGAGGATTTTTTCGGAATATAATCATCAGGCGGCGCAGATACTTATGGCGCGGCAGACGATTGTGGCCGAGTTGAATAGGACTAATGCGCAGAATACGTTTAATGAGCTTTTAAAGCTTGGTGTTATTCCAATAGTGAATGAGAATGACACGATATCTACTTTTGAGCTTGATGATGTGGTGGGCGACAATGATACGCTGTCGGCTATAATAACAGCGCTTATAGGGGCGGATTTGCTTATTTTGCTCTCGGACATAAACGGGCTTTATACGGACGACCCGCGAAAAAATCCGAAAGCTGAGTTTATAGAGCGTGTGGATGAGCTTACGGATGAGCTTATCAGCATGGGAAAGGGCTCTACGGGGAGCAGCGTCGGTACGGGCGGCATGGAGACAAAGCTTACGGCGGCGAAGATTGCGACTTATTCAGGCGCGGATATGGTCATTGCAAACGGCAAGGATGTGCGCGTAATTCACCGTATTATGGAGGGCAGGAATTACGGGACTATTTTTAGGGCAAACAAGGACGACAGTTTTAATGTGGCGGAATTTGTGGATAATCTTCACAAATAGAGGATTTGAATAATTTGGACAAAGAGCATGGAAATGAGGGTAAGTATGTTTATAGGAAATCATCTGTCATCGTCAAAGGGTTTTGAAAGTATGGGGAAAGAGGCGTTAAAACTTGACGCTAACACGTTTGCGTTTTTTACGAGAAATCCCCGCGGAGGCGCGGCAAAGGCTATTGATGCGGAGGATGCCATGAAACTTCGCAAGTTTATGGAGGAGCATGGTTTTGGCAAGCTTGTAGCGCACGCGCCGTATACTATGAATGTTTGTGCGGCAAAGGAGGATATCAGGAAATTTTCATGGAATGTGTTAAATGAAGATTTACAGCGAATGGAATATCTTCCGAATAATTACTATAATTTTCATCCGGGTTCTCACGTAGGACAGGGGGCTGATGTGGCTATTCCTATTATCGCGGCGGCAGTTAATGACGCTTTGAAACCTGAGTATACGACGACTGTTTTGCTCGAAACTATGGCGGGCAAGGGTTCGGAGGTCGGCAGAAGTTTTGAGGAGCTTAGGGCGATACTTGACTTGATTAAGCTGCCTGTCAAGGTGGGGGTATGTTTTGATACTTGTCATGTGTGGGACGGCGGATATGATATTGTGAATGACCTTGACGGAGTTTTGCGGGAATTTGACCGCGTTATAGGTCTTGACAGGTTGAAAGCGGTTCATTTCAATGACAGTATGAATGTTTGCGGCTCGCATAAGGACAGGCATCAGAAGATTGGAGAGGGAGAGATTGGGCTTGAAGCGCTAAAGGCTGTAGCGACGCACCCGCTTTTGAGAGATAAGCCGTTTATTCTGGAAACGCCGAATGATGATGAGGGATATAAAAAGGAGATTGCGCTTGTGCGTAGTTTTGAGGAAGTAAATGGTATGAATAATAAGTAATTGGAAAGGGTGTTCTCAACCGGCCGAATTTAGTCAAAATATATAAAAATCGCGTCAATGTACTGTATCGCAGATACAGTACATAAGTGCAGCAAGCTGCAAGACGCCGCTTATTTTATATATTTTGCCTAAATTCTATGTTGTCGAGTAGAGTTTTGAAAATGTATAGATTAAATGAGAGTAGGAGATGTTTATGGGTTTAGATGAGAAGATAAAGCGGATTAACGAGTTGTATCACAAATCAAAGGCGGAGGGACTTACGGAGGAGGAAAAAGAAGAACAGGCTAGTCTTCGCGCCGAATATATTGCAAATATACGCCAAAATTTGAAAGGACAGCTTGACAATATATCCATACAGGAGAAAGACGGCACAATCACGAATTTGGGCGACAAATTTGGGAAAAGGCAGACACACTAGAAATATATGAAATAAATCACAAGTTGGTTGCGTTAAACGGAGATTTCTATTATAATGGAAAACAAGATTATAGTAGATACGGTGTAAATATGGAAACAAAGTCTGAAATCAGAAAAAGAATTTTGGCTATGCGTTCAAATCTAAGCGACGAGGATTTTAATAAAAAAAGCGGCATCATAGTGCAGAAAGTTTTGCAGACCGCGGAATACAAAGAGGCAGTGAATATATTATTGTACGCGGACTATTGTCGTGAGGTCATGACGCGCGGCATATTTGATGATGCTGTTTTGCACAAAAAAAGAGTATATCTGCCAAAGGTTGACGGCCTCACGAATACTATGGAATTTTACAGAGTGACAAGCACAAGTCAGCTTGCAAGAGGCTACAAGGGTATTCTGGAGCCGGAGGAGAACCTTAAAAACATATACAGGCTTGACAAAAACGAGGATACGCTGGCAGTAATCCCGGGAGCGGCATTTGACACGCAGGGCTATAGGCTTGGTTATGGAAAAGGCTTTTATGATAAATACTTGTCCAACAAAAGGCAGATTTCGACAATAGCGCTTGCGTTTTCGTGCCAGATACTCGATGAGCTGCCGCACGAGGCTCACGACATAAAAATGGACAAGGTAGTGACTGAGGAAATAATCATACATACATTGAGGGTGTAAATTATTGGAAAGTGCAAAATATTAATACGGAGGCTTTTACAGACATGACAATCAAAGAAAAGGCGGCGGCTATGAAGCTTGACAGCCCTAAGATGGCGGCGCAGTCCGCTCAGACGAGAAACGCGGCGCTTGCGGCTATTGCCAAATCGCTTGTGGAAAATCAGGCGGAGATTTTTGAGGAAAATAAAAAGGATTTAGCGGAGGCGGCGCAGAACAATATCCCCGACGCGGTAGTAAAGCGCTTGAAATTTACGGCTCAAAAGCTTGACGATGTTGTAAAAGGCATAAATAATTTAATCTCACTTCCCGACAGGGTGTTTGAAAAGCTGCTTGTGCGCGAGCTTGACGAGGGGCTTACGCTTGTAAAGGAGGCTTGTCCGATAGGCGTTATCGGAGTGATTTTTGAGGCGCGCCCCGATGCGCTTGTGCAGATAGCGTCGCTTTGCATCAAAAGCGGGAATTGCGCGATTTTAAAGGGCGGCAGTGAGACAAAATACACAAACAAGGCGCTTTTTTCACTGATTTACGATGCGGCGATACAAAGCGGATTGCCGAAAAACTGTCTGTTCCAGGCGGAGCTTAGGGATGAAATATCAGAGCTGCTTGACTGTCACGAGTACGTAGACCTCATTATTCCGCGCGGCTCAAATTCGTTTGTCCAGTACATAATGAACAACACTAAAATCCCTGTAATGGGGCATGCGGACGGCATATGCCATATATATGTTGACAAGGACTTTGATATAGATAAGGCAATTCCGATAATAATAGACGCTAAGACGCAGTATACAGCTGCCTGCAACGCGGTAGAGACGCTTTTGGTTCACAAAGACGCGGTGGATAGGCTTATGCCGAAATTAAACGAGGCGTTTAAGGCACATCAGATTGAGCTTAGGGCAAGCAGGGACATAAGCGATAAATATGACTGTAAGACGGCTACTGATGATGACTTTGCTACAGAATACCTTGACCTGATTATTTCTGCAAAGACAGTGGGGAGCATTGATGAGGCGATAGACCATATCAACAAATATGGTTCGCATCATACGGACTGTATTATTACTGAAGACGTTGAGGCGGCGGAGTATTTTATGCAAATGGTTGACTCGGCGGGAGTGTATCAGAACTGCTCGACGCGTTTTGCGGATGGTTTTAGGTATGGGTTTGGTGCGGAAGTGGGTATCAGTACGGGCAAAATTCATGCTCGGGGGCCGGTAGGGCTTGATGGGCTTTTGACGTATAAGTATAGGTTGTATGGGAATGGGCATATAGTTGATGATTATGCATCAGGGAGGAGCGAATTTCATTTTAGGGATATTAGGTAATTGTGGATGCTTTCTCAACCGTCCGAATTTAGTCAAAATATATAAAATCGCGGCTAGGTGCCGCTACGCAGCAAGACGCCGCTTATTTTATATATTTTGACTAAATTCTATGTTGTTGAATGGAGTTTTGCGAATGTCTATAATTATTAATGCAATTCGAGAGGAGGAATAATATGAAAAAAGGAGCAAAGAAATTTTGGATAATGACGGCGGCGATTATTGTGTTCATGGCGATGGGGAGGTCGATAAAGTCGTATGCTTTTGAGGTGACGCCGATAGCGACAGTGGAGCTTTATTCGACGTCAGCCACGCCTGTATATGCGCAGCCGGATGTATTTTCACCAATTGTCGTATATCTTGACCGTTTTATAAATGTGCGTGTTACGGGAATTACGGATAATGGTTTTTTCCGAGTTGATTTGGACGGTGCTTATTATATTCCGGGGCCATATCTGGTGACACAAATCAAGCCTGAAAAGACGGAGAAGCAAAAGGCCCTTGATAATCTTGATAAACTTACGGAGGCATACAGAATACAGCTTGGATTTATGGCGTCATACAGCACGACTTTTGCGCTTAAAGATGTCACGGGCGACGGTGTGCCTGAAATATTTGACGCGGATGGCAGGGAAATATATACATACTATGAGGAACGCCCTGTAATGATATATTATTCCGCAAACCCAGTTTCATTTTATTATTCAAAGGATGATAATAAGCTGTACGGCAGCTACAAATGGAACGGCAAAACCATATGGGAGG
>CANQHZ010000142.1 GCA_947623805.1 uncultured Lachnospiraceae bacterium
CGGCATTATCATCGGTGTCATCGGTATCATCGGTGTGGCTGCCGCTTACCCGATTTATACTCATATGGTGAAACGCAGGATGGCGAAGCTTGCGCCGGAAATTATACGGTTGTCAGAAGAATTGTTGAAATAAAAAGGATATTCATTTTTTCCTTGCGAATTTAAATGTAATTTGTATTATTTAATTGAACTATTTAAAAATTTGGCTTTGCTTATTTTTACTAATAAACAAAATTTTAATGCACCTATAAATATAAAATAAGAAACTTAAAATTACACATTTCACAATTACTTATATGTTATGATTAGGCAAATTTATAAGCTTCATCAAAATTTCCGCCCCTGTTATCATTTTTTCGGGGGTGATTATAAGCAGCCTATGCTTTAAAAAAGGATTTAAGCTTTCTATTGCCTTATCCCTGACCGAACTTTCAATAAGCTTATCAGGCTTATCGGTAAACAGCAGGAGGCATCTGCATCTTGCGTGGTAAAGCTTTAGGTATGCGCATAAATCATCAAAACCGTTGCTGTGGCTTTGCGCTTTAAGTGCATTTTGCATTTTTCCATCTTCGTTAAGGCTCATTGGCTGTTCATCTTTTTCTTCTTCTAAATTCTCCGTCGCCTTTCCAATCTGAATAAATGACATTGGCGTCACTTTTGTCTCTGTCCTGCCTGCTCCCCAATAGACTATATTGCTGCGTATATTCTGGAAAATTTTATCATGCGCCTTTAACGCCGCCGCCGAGTCCTTTAGCGTATCACTAATATATTCCATATCCGAGCTCAAGTCAAGCACAAACGCCATCTCTGGCTGCTGCCCCTTTATAGTCACATTCACAGGGGCGTTTAATATTTTATCCACTCTCTTATTCAGTTCAAGCTTTTGAAGCTGTGTCAGCGCCATATCCAGCCGCCCCCCAAATCTCCGTTAATTAAAATTTTTGTTAATTATAATCCCTGTCAATTATAATCCCTGTCAATTATAATCCCTGCCCGTCTAAACCGCCGTCAGTCAAATTTCTTCCTCAAAAACGCCACTATAAACGGAATACTGACAATCCCCGTCATTATGTCAGCCGCAGGCTGCGAAACCTGTATGCCCATAAGCCCGAAAAGCTTCGTCGTAATCAAAAGCGTAGGTATAAACATCAACCCCGAGCGCAGAAGCGACAGAAACGACGACAGCCCTGCCTTTCTGATGCTCTGATACAACATATTTACAGGCACGGACAGCGTGAGGAACACCGTGCCTACACATGCGCACCTGAGCGCGGGCGTGCCTATATCTATTACCTCCTGATGCTTTTGGAAAAGATAAACTATCTTATCCGCAAAGATAAAGCCTGGCACGGCAAGGCACGATATGAAAATAAAGCCTATCCCCATAGTGACAATCAGGCCCTTTTTCACGCGCTGGTACTCCTTTGCCTGATAGTTGAATGACGCGACGGGCTGATACCCCTGCCCTATGCCAAGGCCTACGCACATTACAAACGCGCTAAACCTGTTTACCACGCTCATCGCGGCTATCGCGGCGTCTCCGTATGGTCTTGTGAGGTTGTTCAGCAGACCGTTTGAGATTGAGCTTAAGCCCTGCCTTATCAGCGCGGGAAAGCCAACCCTGCATATCGTGAGATATACGCCCGCCTTCCTGCTGACAAACGAAAGCCTTATGCTGCTCTGCGCCATTTTTTCAAAGAAATAAAGCAATATAAAAAAGCTGATAATCTGCGAAACTGCCGTGGATATGCCCGCCCCAAGCACGCCGAGCTCAAATACCACTATCAGCACATAATCGCCGAATATGTTTAAAATGCCTCCCGTGACAAGCCCTATCATGGCATAGAAGGATTTGCCCTCATAGCGGAGATTGTTGTTAAGCACAAACGAGCCTATCGCCGCGGGACAGCTTAAAAGCACACATGCTCCGTACTGCTTTGCGTATGGGAGGATTGTCTGCGTGCTTCCGAGCAGCACCATAAAAGGCGTCAAAAATATAAGACCTAATACCATAAGCACAAGCCCAAAGCTAAGACCTGTAAAAAAGCCCGTGGAAACGTACTGCGACGCTTCCTTGTCATTCCTGTCGGCAAGCGATTTTGACACCATTGTGCCTGAGCCCTGTCCGAGCATAAAGGCGAGCGCCTGTATGATTGCCTGCAGGGTAAACAAAATGCCCGTGGCAGCCTGCGGGCTTTCTCCGAGCGTGCCCACAAAATATGTATCTACCATATTGTAGATGTTTGTCACCAGCATAGATATTGTCGTAGGTATGCCGAGCGATACAATCAGCTTTACCAGCGGCGTCTGCGTCATTTTGTCATAGTATGCCTTTGATTTGTCCATTTTTTATGCCTCATTTCTATGTTTATATTGATTTTATTTTTTGGAATTTTTCCTTTCCTTTTCGGCAAGGTACTGATTAACTGTTTTTTCAATAGACTCACGCGAAATAGGATAATTAAATTCCTTAATTATCCTATCAACCGTATAACCATGGTCTACAAGGTGGCGTATCGCGCCCCCGTAGGCAAAGTCCTTTGTGAAATTTGAGAGCGCCTGCTCAAAATAACCGTGTGACTGTTCTTCCATTGTGCGTATTCCTTGTTTTTAAAGTTTGCAGAAAACTATTTTACACTTTCCGCAATTATGTATTCACTTTCATAATATTCCTGCTATTATTTAAGTTTACCACACCACAACAAGCTTTGCCACTGTAAATCTTGAAGTTCAGATATAGTTTCTTTTTATTTAATAATTTCTGTCAAAATTTACGCTTCTGTTTTTACCCGTGAAAGTCTCCCTGCCAGCTGCTTGCAGTCAATAGCCTGCTCTAAAATTGACTTTACTGTATCCGGATGCAAATCACCTTTGTGCTCAGGTCAACTCATTTCGGCAAAATTCCTTCTGCCTTGCGCGCATCTGCTTTGGCGTAACCCCGTACATCTGCCTGAACATATGGTAAAAGTGGGTGCGGTTTGTAAACCCAAGCCTTGCTATAATATCCCCTATACTGTCGCCTGTATCCGCAAAATCCTTCGCCGCCCTTTTTAGGCAGAATGTCATCGCATAGTCATAAAGGCACATGCCTGAATACTTATTGACAATATGATTTATATGATGCCCGCTGTAGTTCAGGCGCTTTTCAAGCTCCGCCCTCGTAATCCTGCCGTTTCTCTCCTCCAGAAGCCGCCCGATGCGCATAAACAGGAGAAAATCTCCGCCATAATCAAGCGTCACTCTGGTGTGGTGATAATTGGCGGGGCTGCTTAAGGCTCCAAGAAACCCACACATTAAGCTGTCCATTTTAAGCGCTGCCCCAAAGCTGGGAAAAAGCAGGGTTAAAATCATATCTTCAGCAATGTCGCGCATCTTAACCCCTATCTTTTCCTGCTCCTGTACTGTAGGAATAAAGTCAAGGTATTCTTTTTTGAACGCGCCCTTGTCATTGTCAATGTCCGCCATAACAAAGCTGTACAATTCACTGTCCAAAAAAGCTTTTTCCTCGTTAAACGCAGCATTTTGGAAATACATAAAAAGCTTTTTCACATAGTCTACGGACAAACCGATGAAAATTACCCTCGACTCCGTAAGAAAATTTTCATAATGGCGCAGATTCCTGTTAAGCAGGCAGCAGTCGCCCGCAGTATATAGGTAGCTTTTATTTTCTATCCGCTGCACTACTGTCCCGCTCAAAATCATCATAATCTCAAAATAATTATGGAAATGCGGCGCCGCCTCGTGGAAATGGTGATTGTGCAAATCATACGTTTCCTGACAGAAAAAAGTATCTTTAGCCGACAGCGATATGGAGTTTAAGTAGTCATCGCTTGAAGTGCCGCTGCAATATTCATACGTGACCTGATACGGCGAATTAATATTGAACAATGCCCCAAACTCACTTTTGGCATTGTCAATTTTCAGCGGAGATTTTGATGTGTCCGTCTCATAATAATCCAGCGAACCTGATATACCGCGCAGGGACTTTTTATTTTCCATAATCACGTACCCCGTTTCTTCAAAATTTGACCATTCAAGGTCTTTTATTTTGTCCAAATATGTTACAAATTTCTCACATGCTAACCGTTTATGACATTGCGCCTAATTGTTGAAATTGCCTATAATTTATTAAAGACTTACAAAATATTATACACATTCGCACAAAAAAAGTAAATTATTTTAAAAATTTATAATGATGGGAGGGAATTTATGGAAAATGAAATTGCGCTTGGCGTAGATCTTGGCTGGGTAAGCCAGCTCGAAGCTCGCGGGGTGCGGTGGGTTGACGACAGCAATAATCCAATAGATCCGATACTCGCGGCAAAGGAAAAAGGGGCAAATACGGTCAGGCTCCGCGTCTTTGTAAATCCGCCAGACAGCGCTCTCTGGACAAAAAAAGACGGCACTGTCTGCATGCTCGGCTTTGCCGATGCCCAAAGCGTGCTGCAAATGTCGCTTAGGGCAAAAAACGCGGGAATGAAACTTATGATAGACTTCCACTACAGCGACCATTTTGCAGATCCGCAGTATCAGGACATTCCCGAAGCCTGGAAGAATGACGACATAAACGGATTATGTGAAAAGGTCAGGCAGCATACTAAAGACGTGCTTGGGCTGCTCGCAAATAGCGGTATATACCCCAAATGGGTACAGGTGGGAAATGAAATCAACCCTGGTATTCTGCTGCCTGCTGGAGATATCAAAAATTCGCCCGAAAATCTGGCGCTTTTGCTTAACGCAGGGTACGACGCTGCAAAAGAATGTTGCCCCGACACAAAGGTAGTGACACATATCGCGTGCGTACATTCAAAAAAATGGTGCGATCCGTTTTTCACCACATTTTTTGAAAAAGGCGGAAAAACTGACATTTTAGGCTTTTCTTATTATCCGTACTGGTACCGCATGTTTTCAAACGCAAATGACTGTGACCTGTTTTACAATCCGCTGATATATTATTCGCAAAAATACAACAAGCCCGTCATGGTATGCGAAGTGGGAGGACCTCAGACAGAAGCAGAGGAAACCTACAATCTGCTCTTAAATACCATAGAGGCTGTAAAGCAAGTGCCGAATCATCAAGGCGTGGGCGTATTTTACTGGGAGCCTGAAGTCGGGGCGGAGCTGCTGCCCGACAGGTATCCTCTTGGCGCGGCGCTTCCCGTACCCGAAATATCAGAAAATACCCTGCGCTACACAAAAGCGCTCTCTGCGTACCGCGACGCATTCATAAAATAATGTAAAAATATTGTCATAAATAATGGAAAGAGGGGTAAAAATGGCAAACAAGACCACAAACAAACCACCGAAAACGCCGTTTCTCAAAACGGCGCGCAAACATTGGATGCTGCTTTTGATGCTTGCTCCAGCGGTCATATATGTACTGGTATTTTCATACATACCGATGACAGGCATTGTGCTTGCTTTCAAAAATTATCAGTATTCAGGCGGCATCTATGGCTCTCCCTGGAACGGGCTTAGCAATTTCAAGGCGCTTCTTACGGCAGGAAAGCTCTGGCAGGTAACGCGAAACACATTTCTCTATAATGTGGCATTTATCTTCCTCGGCGTAATCTTTGAAATGGGCAGCGCCATTCTCCTAAACGAACTGCTGAGTAAAGTCTTTAAAAAAATAACACAGTCGCTTATGTTTCTCCCTTACTTTATAAGCTGGGTTGTAGCAGGCGCGATTATGTACAACATCTTCAATTATGAGCGCGGCGTTTTCAACCATATATTAAATGCTTTCGGCGCAGGCTCATTTGACCTTTACAATACACCAGGCGCATGGCCGTTTGTAATTATTTTCCTAAAGCTTTGGAAACAGACAGGATACGGCTCCATAGTATATCTCGCGGCTATCACAGGGCTTGACCAGGAAATGTTTGAGGCGGCATCCATTGATGGAGCATCAGCATGGCAGAAAATACGCTACCTCACAATCCCCTCGCTTGTCCCGACAATGATGATTTTAGTTTTAATGGCGATTGGAAATATTTTCAGGGGCGATTTCGGGCTTTTCTACCAGACAGTAAGAAGCAGCGCGCTGCTGGAGCCTTCGACAAACGTAATCGACACGTATGTGTTCAGGCTGCTGATAGACAACGGCAATATCGGGGTTTCCGCCGCGGCAGGACTTTATCAGTCGGTACTGTGCTTTATAACGATTAACATCTGCAATACGCTTGTCAAAAGGGCAAATCCTGATTACGCGCTTTATTAAAGGCAGAATGGAGGTTTATTATGCCAGTTAAAAGAAAAATAGGAAAAGACGTGCTTTCCGTAAATATTGTGGGCGGCATCTTAATCGGCCTGTTCGCGCTTGTCTGCCTTATGCCGTTTTACCTTATAATCATTGCGTCTTTCACAGAAGAAACTTCACTTATAAGAAACGGCTACCCGCTTATACCAACTGACTTCAGCATACAAAGCTATCTGTTATGCCTTAAAAATCCTATAGCCATAGTCCGCGCATACGGCACGACAATAAGCGTTACCCTGATTGGCACGGCGCTTTCAGTCTTTCTTGCGACTATGACAGGCTATGTACTCTCGCGCAAGGACTTTCCGTGGAGAAACCAGTTTTCGTTCTTCTTTTTCTTCACTACGCTTTTCAGCGGAGGGCTTGTTCCCTGGTATATGCTCTGCGTGCGATATCTTAATTTTAAAAATTCGTACATTGGGCTTATCTTGCCGCTTATGTTTTCCGTATGGAATATGATTATAGCTAAATCCTTCATGGCAGGAATACCTGCGGAGATAAGCGAATCCGCCAAAATAGACGGCGCAAATGACATTACAATTTTTATAAAGCTCATTCTCCCCTTAAGCAAGCCTCTTTTGGCCACTCTCGGGCTTTTCGCGGCGCTCGCGTACTGGAATGACTGGTACAACTGTATGCTCTATGTGACAGACGAAAATATGTTTACGCTGCAGTATTACCTGCAGCGCGTACTTGGCAGCGCCGAAGCCATGCGCATTGTGGCGGAAAAATCGGGAATGGCTTTGCCAAGCGTACCCCTGGAAAGCATGAAAATGGCAATGACCGTAATTGCCACAGGCCCTATCGTATTGCTGTACCCGTTTGTACAGAGATATTTTGTAAAGGGCCTTACAATCGGTGCCGTAAAGGGCTGAACAGTTCATAAGCATTTGTATGCTTACGATAAACTTTTGGTTTGTATTATTTCTTAAAAGGAGCTTCCTGTATAATTCAAATATAGGGAATTCCAAGGAAGGTGGTTGATAAAAAGATACCTCAGAGTAA
>CANQHZ010000143.1 GCA_947623805.1 uncultured Lachnospiraceae bacterium
ATATCTAAATCAGATAAGGAGGAGAATCAACATGACACAGTTGGGACAGCTTTATGAAAAGGAAAAAATTGAGTATGGCAATCAAAAAATACGGGAAACTTCCATAAAAGAACGAACCAGAATGGCAAAATCTATGCTGGATGAGGATATCGACTTTGTTAAAATTATGAAAATTACTGGTTTGACTGAAGAAGAGCTCCTTCGTCTTCAGGAGGAAAATGTAACAGTATAAGATATGGACAGCCATTTCCTATACAAAAAAGGAATGGCACACAAGCCATTCCTTTTTAGATTAAAGCATAATAAACTGCGGAAATCCGCCTTTTGCAAGCAGGTCATCAAGCCCCTTTCCAAGCTCCATGCTCCACTCTGTCCCTGCTGCGGCATAGCCGTTTTCAACAAGCCTGTCCAGCAGCGCATTGTAGTATGCCATGACTGCGGCATTCGTGTTCCTGTCCGCATCAAATGCCACCGCAAAAATCCTTACTCCTTTCCCAGCCATATAATCAAGAAGGCATCTGCCGCTTCCGTCTTTCTCAAACAGAAGCATATACGAGTTTACCCCCGGAAGGGATATGACAGGCACATTCAGTTTGAAATTTGAATACTGCCCTTTTTTCTCTCCTTCGGTAATGATGCAGAGCTCCATGTTGTTGCCACTGTTACAGTATATGCTGCAGTGGTTTTTCGACTCGCACCCGTACATATAGGTATTTTTTATAATGCCTTTTTCCTTTAAGGCTGTGTCTGCGTAAAAGCTCTGGAACGGGCGTACCTTGCCGCTGAATGACTCCAGCTTAATGCGCTCTTTTGCCCCGTCCTTAATAAGAAACGGACCTGACATATCAAGATAAATGTCCTCACCATTTTCCTTAAAGCTCGGAAATCCGTTTTTCATACAGCACTTTTTGATGCCCATATAATCCATCCTTATCCGCAGCCTTTTAATCTGTCCATCAACATTGTAGACGGGCATTGCCAGACCGCTGCAGCCCGTAAACGTCCATGCGTCAATATCAGGCTTGTAGTATGCCCCAGGCACGCCTTTCAGCGATGATATGCCAAGTTCATCAAGGATATCCCCGGCAAGCTGCATATGCGTAGGATTTGATGATTTATAGGGTTTCGGCACATAGCCGTTACTTCTGGCATAATCGTTCTCAGGGAATGATTTTATCATGCTTTCCCTTATCATGCCATCAGTCCAGCCTTCTTTGCGGAGGTATTCATAATGCCTGTCCTCCAGCACAAGCTTTGACAGAAGTGACCTGTATACGACGTCAAGTATTCCGTCTTCCGCAGGCTCCACCCTGTCCACATATTTAATTTTCCTTGGTACGGGCGGCTTTCCGGCACCTGCATATTTTCTTCTGCCCGCATCGTGCTGTCCCGCTTCTTCATAGATATACTGGCAGTTCTTGTCAGATATAAACCTGTACATTTTCCCGTCCCTGCCACATAAATCCTGTTTGTTGTACATGTCACGGCACGCCCTCTTGCAGCTCAGCAGATAGCCCCTGTCGCCCTGAAACCAGCTGCACCAGTCCGTCCCCCCGCAGATAGGGCAAGGCGCCGTTTTCGTACAGTTAATGAAAATTCCCTGTGCCATCCGACACCTCCCTCTTTATGCTTTTTTCTGTCATCCATTCTGCCCCTGCCTCGCATGGCTGCCCGGATAAAGGCAAAATAACAGCATTGCCGCTTCATCAACGGTATACGCCAGACACCGGCAGCAATGCCAACTATAGAATCCTCACATTAACATAACTTACAGCTTTATGGCTGGTATGTTATAACAAATATTCCGGATATGTCAATCACTTAAAATACAATTTTCATAAAATCCGATACCAGCCCTTTATCATCCTCTTTGTACACGGTAAGATTGTCAAACGAATCCACCCCAGTGTCAAAAAGATATGTGTCCTTAGTCATGAACACGACCGCCGTGTCAGTAATCCCGCATTCCTGTAAACGGCGGTAAAGCTGCCTTTCATGCATGTCATCCTCACATATAAATATAAACCACGGTCTTTTCTGCTTCTTAGACTCGCAATGGTCTTGTATGGCATTTATCTTGGACACACAGGCATGGCTGCTATCCTCACAGTTTCTTACAGGCAGGACAAATATATTTGCCTGTCCGAAAGAATACTGTTCCGATTTAACGACAAACCTTCCTTCCGCCTTTATGGTTCCTACCATATATGAAAGATATGTTTTCATTTTGTACCTGCCAGCATTGACTAAAAATCCGTTGAACGCCACCCTGTTCAGCACTTCAATAAAGTCTTCTTCTGATGCGATTAATGTGATTGGAGTATGGCTTTTTGCCTGGCTTTCATTACTACAGTGTTTATTCATGTAGTATATTCCTGATTTTGTTAATGCGTATATGTTACATGTGCTGTACCCCGTCATATCGTCCTTAGAATGGAAGCTGAACGAATGGACCAAGCCAAAATCACACAGTTTCCTTACAATTTTTCTCACATCAGTATTGTTATCGCTGTATTCCAGCCTATCCTGATACCGCGTTTTAATATAATATTCTGCCTGAGACATTGTGGCATATAACAATATGCCAAGCGTTTCTATGACAATATCATCAGCATCCGACAGACTGCCTTTCTTTATGAGCTTTTCCATCTCCCTGTTGCTCATGCCCAATTTCTTATTATGTTCTTCAATAAGGTAATTTCTCCTGTATGCTATCACGCTGCATTTCTCCAATAAAATCCCCCTCCACTGTTCTTTATTGCCGACAAAGGCGCACCGTGGAACAGCAATCAGTCATCCAGCGTGCCGAAAAAATCATCAAATGAAACATATGAATGACTGTCCGCATCCGAATCAAGAACCTTATCCTCTACAAATGCCGTACTTTCCTCGTCATTCCTTCTGTTTTCATCTTCCTCCCGCTGCAGCATTCGGTACTGCCGGTATTGGCTCTCCTCACTTTCTTCTTCCGCATATAGCCTCTCATCTGCTGTACCAACATGTCCTGATTCTTTTTCAGAACCGTTTTCCTTTTCTTTAAATTCCTTTTCCACCTTTTCAAAAATCTTTTCAGGTGAAATATAAGCCGCCTCTGGATTTCTGTCTTTCACACCAGCCATATCATCATTTTGATGAGCGCTTTCAGTAACATCCGCATTGCCATCTGCCATAATGATTGGCTCCTTATCAGTGCTATTAAATATGCCTTCTTTTCCCGCAAGTGATATGCAGTCATCAATTACAGGGCTTTCAGGCTTCTCATCCCGAATGTCCTCACATATGACGTCAAACCTGCTCCAGTCAACATAATACCTCTCCGGAACAGCATTCCGTCTTTTCAATGGGAGAAACGATACCTTTCCGTCAAATACCGTTTTGGGATTGCCCTGATCCACTGTAAACACGGACACTTCCTGAAAATCCTTATATCTGAATGCCCCTCCTTCCCTTGTATTAACCCATGTCGGCGTAGAGCGCGTTGAGAATGACATCCTTGTCCCGCTGTCAGTAAGCGATGTTTCGCTTACTGTGCTCTGGTCTATGACCTTCACTTCCTTTCCTGCCATCTTCATATATTTGTCCATCTCATCAATGCTCACCCGCCCAAGCACTATCTGATGGGCAGTATTATTCATGACCACTCCCTTGAGATACCTTGTCATAGGGCTTTTGTCAAACAGGTCAAGCGTCTGGAACGCGACAAAATTGCTTACGTTGTACTGGCGGAACATAGTAAACATCTGCTCGTGGTCCTTATGGAGCAGGATTGGAAACTCATCTATGTAATAAAAATGCGGAAGCCTTGTCTTTTCCGTCCCAGGTCTTCTCACGACCGCGTTTGAAAATGAAAGAGAGAAAAACAGACCGAACGCTGTTGACTCAACCATACCAAGCTCCAGCGCATAATTAACAACTGTTATTTCCCCGTCTTTAAGTATTTTATCAAGGTCAAGAGAATCCTGTACGCAGAATACATCGTGTATGAGCGGATTATTGATAAAATCGCTCATAATCGTTCTCAATCCCCTTATCTGATTTTCAAGCTGCTCCCTGCCTTTCTCATTCAGTATGTCATTATTAATCAAAGGCACTATAAACTGGTATTTCCCGCAGTTCACCTTCCTGAGCTTTGACGGCACAGGCTCGCCGTTTGCCCCCATCACGTCTATGTCCGCAAAATTTTTAAGCAATGCATAGTAATACGGCTTTATAAGGTCAAAATTATTAACCACGTCCTGCACATCCTCCGGAGTTACCTGATGTCCCGGATTGACAAAAGGCATAGTGACTTCAAGAAGCACGGTAAATGTGGTAGTGACATTCTTATTCAGTTTTGCAAAGTATGCGTCGGATGAACCTGAAAGCTCATACAGTGCCTGGAGCACATCTGCAAAAAGCTTGGCTTTTTTAAAAATGTCAAGCTCACGCTCAATTCCCGTAAGATATTCAGGGATAAAAAGCGGATTAAAGCCTACAAACCCTTCCTTATGCTTTCCATTAACGAGAATTGGATCAACTCTGTTCACTTTAAAATTTCTGTTTGTCGCAAGCTCATATATCTCATCTGCAAATGCGGCATTTGGCGCCATGCAGGTTATCCCGCAGCTCTGGCTCTTTGATATGAGTTCGCTAAATTTTCTCCTGCCCTCATCGGTTATCGGCGTAAAATTGCTTATGCTGAACTCATTATCATCAAATGCCTTGTTAATTCCTATTTCCCCGGCTTCAAGCATAATCTCAAGCTGTTTCTTGCAGTAATCATCGTTATGAACCTTCTGATCCAAATCATCAGCAACAGACGGGGTAATACATGATGATGTCTTAGCTGAACCGCTGGCACCCGAAACGTATGTATGAAGTGAACGGTCCTTCATCTTTATAGTGTATCTTCTCCCTGTATTCAGGTCTGATATAAACCGCATATCATATAGGAATTTTTTATTTTTTCTAAAATCTATGTATTTAATGATTTTAAAATCATATATAATCTGCCTGTTGTCTTCGTCCTTATATTGTTTAAAAAGGATATATGAAAATAATATAGTGGGCATTCCGACAGCAACCACATTTAAAAGCCTTGACAAGTTAAATATGAATGAGGGAGTGATTTCCCTTGATACTGGCAGCATAAACACTGCCGGTCTTACCAGTATTCCGTATATGAAAGCTGCTAATACAGCAGTACTTGATACGATTGACAACGGAATTGTTGAGAAAAACATCAATTTCCTGTTGTGGTAATTCCAATAGTCAAATTTGGTAAGCCCAACAAAGGCTACCGCAGGAAATAATATTCCTCCAAGCAGTGACAGAATTGAAAAACTAAGGATTGAATTCTGCTGTAAACTGATTGAAATAACTGTTTGCACAAGTCTTTTGGCTGTTGAAATAATAGACAATGCAAATATTGTATATCCGATAAATATTTCTTTATTTTCTGCTTTTTTTATAGCATTAATTACTGAGTATAAGAAATTAGAAACAAAATGTTTGTAAACTGTATTGTTTTCTTTATTATCCCTACACTTTTTACTTCTGCAAAGTGTTCCTGTCTTATCCTCTCGGCACTCCTCCATGCCCGATATTCTATTTTCAATTATGTCTGAATATATACTGCTGTTTCCAGCTGAAACATCTGCCATATTTTTACCTCCGATTTTCACTTAATCTTTAATCAAATATTTTATTTATGTCAAGCACTTTTGCTCTTTTTACCAATTATACTTCTATTGTGTGAAATATCGAAAATTGTATTTTTAGCAAAATAAAAAAACAGATGCCAGACTGGTATCTGCTTTTTATAATAATGAGTGTTCAACTTGAACACATTTGTTAAAAAAATAACATGCATTAATCCCCATTCGCAATAATTAATTTTTCAATCTCGCTTACATCATAATCTGTTTCCATTATATCATTGAAAGAATTTTTTTTCTTTCTTTTTTTTGAAGCAGCCGCCTTATCCTCCATTTCAATTAACTCGTACCCTTCCGTTACCGCTGATATAAGATATCCTGTAAGATTTTTTATATGCTTGCTTTTTTCTGCTGCTTCATAAGCTTTTTCTACCTTTTTTATATTATAATCTGCCGCAGCCGCCACAGCCTTGACATCCTTCATTTTCAGCTTACCGTTAAGCATATCATAAATTTCGTCAATTATACCTTCCTTTTCCTCATCAGACAATCCCTTAGCTTTTGCATCTTCATCATCCTTAAATGTAACCAAAAAATTTATCTGATACACTTTGCCGCCTTTACCTGCCTTCACAGTATCATATTCAACTACTATTTCTGTCTTTTCATTTATCTCCTCAATAGCAGTGTTAAGTACATATCGCTTAAAATCCTGCCATGCACTAAACATCTTATCTGGCGCAATATCAACAGCCTTATCATAATCAGGAATCTTGCCGCCATTGCTTTTCAGTGCACGTTTGACCTTATCCGAATCAGCATTTACCACGCCTAAATCAAGTTTTAACTCTGACAGTAAAAACTCAATTCTATATGTATTTCCCTGTACTTTTGAATTTTTCGGTCTGTACGCCTTACTTTTTAATAATTCATAAAGCCTGAAACTGTATACCGATTTGAAATCAAGCATTGTAGGCAGATTTAATATCGTAAAATTCTGCCTTATATTTTTTATGTACTTTTTAATATGCGGATTATACTCAATGGAAAATATTCCATCTTTATATGTGGCTCTTATTATTACGGATATAAAATCAAATACCTCCCTGTCCCTATCTTCCATGCATATTGATTTTCCAGTCATACTCTCTGCGGCAGCCTTAAGTTGATCGTAAAAACTCCCACCTTTTTTATTGAGCATCTTCATAATCTCAGATGCTTTTATCCTGCTTATTACCGCTCCCGAATCCGAATCCTCCACAGCCTCCGCCATATGGCTTAACGATATTGCCATTATTTTATTTTCTAATAACGTTGACTTATATTTTGAACTTATTAAAAAATTACTTTTAATATAATCCTGCTGTTCAGATACCACTTGCGTTTGATTTTGATTGTCCTTCATTAACGTACCTCCACGATATAAATACCGCATTAATCAATGTCATACTT
>CANQHZ010000144.1 GCA_947623805.1 uncultured Lachnospiraceae bacterium
TGCAGCCGTGGTTTATGCTTTCTATATACCTAATTTCCGCAAGCGGGATTATGTATGTCTTGCCGCCAATCTGCAGCGTAAGCTCCCTCGGCCTGCCGCGCAGCCGCAAATCCGTCCACAGCGCCTCCTCCAGCTTTTTTTCGTCAATGGGCTTTAGGATGTATTGAAGGGGGCGTACATCATAGCCATCCAAAATGTGCTCCGTAGAGCAGGTGACAAATATTATGCTTATATTGTCATCATTCCCGCGTATTTGCCTGGCAAGCTCCATTCCACTTTTTTGCGGCATATAAATGTCAAGGCAGAGCAGATTAAACTGTTCGCCGCACGATAATGCCTCCTCTAGTTCTTCAGAAACGTCAAACTGTACGATTTCATGCTCTACCCCCATCTTATTTAAAATTTTGCAACAGATGGCTTTCAGATTTTCACTCGCGTTTACTTCGTTTTCACATATAGCTACTCTATACATTATATTAAAAATTCCTTTTCTACCATATAATTAGCGCCGTACTTATAAAGTATACTTTTTGAGCAGATATATGTCAATTATATGTTAATTAAAATAATTTTTTTAAGCATTTTGGAGCATTTTTTTGTGCTTTTATCCGCCCTTTTTTCCTAATTACTTATAATTTTTCCCTAATTAATGCAACAGGCTTGAAAAAAAATGGTATAATAGAGTATAATGCATTTGACACTCACTAAAAGGAGAAATACAATGGCTAAAAAAACGAAATTATGGGTTATAGTGATTGTGGCTGCCATAATAGTAAGCTTTGCGAGTATGGCGGTCATGTACAATCGGGCGGCCACAAAAGCAAATGAAACCGGACAGATGAAGCTTGACAATATAGCCGCCGACCTGCAGGAATTATTAAATCGGCGAATCGACAGGCTGAACCAAATCGGCAATGGCTTGGAGGCGATGATGGCACACGATGCCTCCAACGATGAAATAAGCGAATATCTGTCGCAGCAGAAAGCGAATGAAATCGCCGCCTCCGACGGCACCTTCAGCAACGTATTCTGCATGCTTGCGGACAGCGGAGACGTACTCATATCCGATATGGACGCGCCCGATGATTACGTAATCCAAGACCGCGAATGGTACAAAGGGCTTATGACTGAAAAAACGGGCGAGGCTTATATTTCAAATGTGTACAAAGACGCGTTCTCGGACGGTTTGTGTTTCACCATAGCAAAGCTCCTTTCTGACGGCAGGAGCATTCTCGGCATAGATTACAGTGTGGCGGAGCTCCAAAAATATATTGAGAAGATGAACATTGACGGATACGGCGACGCCATGATTGCAAACAACAAGGGAATCATAGTGTGCTACAGCGATATAAACCTTGTCGGTCAAAAGCTTTCGGCAGAGCTTCCCGAATACCAGTACGCGTTTACCAAGGCTGTAGCGGAAGGCAAAAACATTTCCGTAAAAAAGTCGGGTACTACTGTATTCTGCAGCCGCATGGCAAATGACTGGTATCTTATGCTCGGCATGGACAATTCGGATTTGTACCGCATCAGCAATAAGAAGATTATATATGGCGTGTTAATGCGGGTTCTTTTGATTGCTGCGCTCATAGCGCTCTTTGCGATTAGCAGGCGCAGGCACGCCCAAACTCCTGATAATACACCCGATACGGGCGCAAATGCCAAAATTACACCAAGCGGTGCGGTTTCTGACGTCAAGAGCGGTCACAAGCCGCAAGGCACTCATGAGAATACCTCGCCAGGACACACAATGCTCACGATAAAGACGCAGCAGCGTTTCCGTTTCCTTATAATATCGGTATTCGTCATTACTATGATAGTCACAATCACGATAAATGCCATACTCAACATAAACTGGAGTAAAGCGAAGATGCGCGAGGAAATCAGCGGCTACAGCTATGAAATAGGCAACTGGGTACTGGAACAGAAAAGCATACTTGACATGTTTGTAAATGTCATCTCCGCCGAGCCATCGATACTTGAAAATTATGAGGGAATGGTCACATGGCTTAATGACGTGACAAAGCACTATCCGGGCATTTCCGCTACATATATCGCAAACCCTGATTTTGCTTTTACCCATGGACACCCTATGGTAATGAATAACGGCTGGGTGCCTGACGAGGACTATGTCGAGGAGGAAAGGGACTGGTACATAGGCGCCGTTGCCGCTGAGGACTTTTACATAACCGAGCCTTATTTTGACGCGAGGACTGGCGAATACTGCGTTACCTTTTCAAAGGCCGTGTACTCTGACGACAATCTGTTTCTCGGGGTGTTCGCAATCGACTTTTACCTTGACGCGCTTATAGATATTCTGGGCGGCGGATATTCCGATGACGGATATGCGTTCCTCGTAGACAAGGAGGGACAGCTCATAAACCACCCCAACCCCGAATACCAGTCAACCACGGATGAGCTTGTAAATATCCACGATTTGGTTTATGAACGCGCATACGGCAAGAGCGATATAGTAACCCTGCGCGATTACGATAATGAATACAGGTCATGCATGATGATGAACGAAGATTTTTCCGGTTTCAATGTCGTAGTCTTAAAGAGGGCCTGGAGCATATACGGCGATGTCGTAATATATTCGCTGCTCTACCTTGTGTTGTTTGGCATATGCATAATAGGCGTAAACACTCTTATCGTAAAGATGATACACTGGCAGCAGGAAACAAACAAATCGCTCGAGGAGGCTGTCGAGCTTGCAAAGAAAGCTGACAAGGCAAAATCAAAGTTTTTGGCGCAGATGAGCCACGAGATACGTACCCCCATCAACGCTGTACTCGGCATGAACGAAATGATACTGCGCGAAAAGCCAAGCATGGCGATACGCGAATACGCTCTAAATGTGCAGAGCGCGGGCACTACTCTCCTGTCGCTGATTAACGGCATACTTGACTTTTCAAAGATTGAAGACGGCAAAATGGAAATCATACCCGTGGATTATGATACGGCGTCACTCATTAACGACATGGTAAATATAGTGTCGGAAAAGCTCAAAGCAAAGTCATTGGAGCTCAAGCTTGTAATAGACCCTGAAATTCCAAGCAGGCTCTACGGCGACGACATCCGAATACGCCAGATTATCACCAATATTTTGACAAACGCGGCTAAATACACTCCCGAGGGTTCGGTAACACTGCGCATGAAGTCCGTGCCGTCAGATGATGAGGAGAAAATACTTCTTCATGTCGAGGTGGAAGACACGGGTATCGGCATAAAGCCCGAGGATATGGATAAGCTGTTTTCTTCGTTCCAGCGTCTTGAGGAGGAGAGAAACAGAAATATCGAGGGTACGGGACTTGGCATAGCCATCACTAACAGCCTTCTCATTATGATGGGCAGCAAGCTGATGGTAGAAAGCACCTACGGCAAGGGCTCGCTTTTCTGGTTTGAGGTGCCGCAGAAGATAATGTCAGCAGAACCGATTGGCGACTATGACCTGCGCCGCCAGCAAAGCCTTGAGGAGACGCGCAATCAAAGATATATTTACGCTCCGGACGCTCAAGTGCTTGTGGTGGACGACAATCAGATGAACCTTAAAGTGGCGTCAGGCCTGCTCAAACGAAACGGCATAAATCCTGATGTCGCCGACAGTGGCAAGGCATGTATCGAGTATGTCATGAAGTACCGCTATGACATAATATTTATGGATCATATGATGCCTGAAATGAACGGCGTCGAGACATTAAAGAAGTTAAAGGAGGATAATCTTCTTCCCGATGACACGATTGTCATTATGATGACGGCAAACGCTATTGTGGGGGCACGTGAGGAATATCTGCAGGAAGGATTTGTGGATTATATCTCAAAGCCTATCGTCGTCACAAAGCTTGAGGAGGCGCTTGAAAAATACCTGCCGCCCGAAAAGATTTCATACAGGACTGAGGGAGAAGAAACAGAGGAAACGGCTAAGGCTGAGGCTTCGCCGGAAAATAACGAACCGGAAACGCAGACAGCAGAAAGCCATGAGGAGGCAGCTCCAAAGGAGCTTAGCCTTGATGAACGTTTCCCGTTCCTTGATACAAAGACGGGGCTAGAGTATTTTGCCGACGATGAGGCGTTTTATATGGAAATGCTCAAATCGTATGTCGATGGCGCAAATATGCAGGACATAGACAATGCGCTCAATACAGGCGATATCAGCAAATATCAGGCATTGGTACACGCGCTCAAGAGCACGTCCCTGTCAATCGGCGCGGCAGAGCTTTCCGAGCAGGCAAAGGCGCTGGAGCACGCCGCAAAGTCAACCAATATCGATTTCATAAAGCAAAATCACGGCGCCTGCATTGAGGCATACAGCGACCTTGTGACAAAGCTTACAGAGGCGTTGAATTAATTTTTGAATCGTGTATAATTAATTTATATAATAAATGGAGGAAATTTGAATGAAAAGTATTTTAGTAGTTGACGACAACCAGATTAACATCATGATAGCAAGCCACATGCTCGAAAGCGCGTACGAGGTTACTACTGCCACTTCCGGGGAGGCAGCGCTTGAACAGCTTGAGCAAAAGCATTTTGATTTAGTTCTTCTCGATGTGCTTATGCCCGGAATGGATGGTTTCGAGACACTTGAAAAGATAAAGACGCATGACGACTGGAAAGATATACCTGTTATTTTTCTAACCGCGGACGTGGAAGACGATACTGTAGAGCGCGCGCAGCAATGCGGTATAACGGATATTGTGGAAAAGCCGTTCAAAAAAGATATATTTCTCGCAAAGGTACAAGAAGTCATTGGTTAAAGAGGTTATCGGTCAATGCAGAATGTAGCTGATTTTAATGCTGATTTATACAAAGAAATAGTATCAGAGCTGCCTGACGGCGTGCTTGTAATAGCGTCAGGCGGTGAGATTGTCATGTTTAATCAAAAGGCCGAGGTTTTGCTTGGTCTTTCGCCAAATGATACGGGAAGATTATTTGTGGAAGTATTCCCTGACCGTGGTGACGAATATGGTAACTTTGCAGCACTTATACCAGAGATACTTCGCAGATGTATGGGGTCGTCTGAAACATTATCCGAAATACCGGCTGATTACATAAATGGCAGCGGTAAAAAATTTAAGCTCCTGCTCACGGCGGACATTTTAAACTCAGGCGGCGAAAGGGCTATGTCTGTACTGATTAAGGACATAACCGACAGCAGCTCGCAGAGCCGTTTTTTGTCCAAAATGTCCCATGAGTTTAGGACGCCTATAAACGCCATACTTGGCATGAATGAGATGATTTTAAGGGAATGCAGCGACGAGCAAATCCTTGAGTATGCTGAATACATACAAAGCTCTGGCAAGTCACTCCTGTTTCTTATGAATGATATTCTCGATATGGCAAAGATAGAATCAGGCAGACTTGAAATAAATCCGATGGAATATACCACGGCGGATTTCCTGTTGGAGCTTTGGAATACTGTATATCTGCGCGCAAAGGAAAAAAATCTTTCATTGTCATTTGTCGTGGATAAGTCAATGCCTAAGACACTCTTTGGCGATGTCATAAGGCTAAAGCAGATTACGTCAAATATTCTCAGCAACGCTATCCTGCGCTCTGAAAAGGGCGGTGTCGAGCTTGATATTGCCTGCCAATGCGCAGACGGCAAAAACGCAAGCCTGATTATATCGGTAAAGGACCACGGGGGTGATTTTTCTCCCGATGACTTCAATATGTTTAAAAGCGACAGCAGCTATGGGCTGCACATATCTATGGAGCTTATCAGGCTTATGGGCGGCAGCATAGACACAAAGAAAAACAGTCCGCAGGGCTTAATCTTTACAGCCTGTGTGCCGCAGACCGTTATTGACAGCCAGTATATGGGTGATTTTGAGGCTATACGCCACGAGCACTCCTACAGTCCGCAGGGCGGCGGGCTCCATATCAGTAAATCCCAAAACGCCCGTGTGCTTGTAGTTGACGATAATATTATGAATATTACCGTATTCAAGGCGCTGCTCAAAAATACGGGACTTGATATTGTTTCCGCCGAATCAGGAAAGGTTTGCCTTGAAATAGCCAAAGAGCAGCAGTTTGACATTATTTTTATGGACCATATGATGCCTGAAATGGACGGTATCGAGACTTTGCATCAATTAAGGGATATGGCTGACTGCCCCAACAAAGACACGCCTGTGATAGCCCTGACGGCAAACGCTCTTTCAGGCGCAAAGGAATTTTATCTGAACGAGGGCTTTTCGGATTTCCTCGCAAAGCCAATAGACAGCAAGCAGCTTGAAGAAATGATAACCAGATTTTTGGCTGATGAACGCCCGGGCTTTTCACTTTCAGAAGATTTTCAGGCGTCTGAGACTTCTGATGTTTCATCGGGTGCTAATAATGAGGACGGTGCGGACAGCTATGCGGATTATGAGGAGTACGGCATATCTATTGCTGACGGATTGGGATATTCGGGTGATAGCATGGACGTGTACCTCGAACTTATGGATATGTTTTTGAATAACGTATCAAAACAGGCAATGATGGAACAGCTCATAGTGGACTGCGATATCAAAAATTACAGCATTGAGGTACATGGTTTAAAGGGAAACGCAAGAATGCTTGGTGCTAACAGGCTTGCCGATATCGCATATGAGCATGAAAAGCAGGGCAAGGCGGGCAACCTTGAATATGTCGAGGAGCATTGGGACGAGCTTATCGCCATTTGGAATGAAACGCTTGAGGGCTTTGGAGAATTTTACCGTTCACAAACGGGAGCGGCTGATGACGACATTGTAGTCGATGACGGAGAATGCTTTGAGATATCGCAGGAGGATATGACAGAGGTCGCAAATCTGATAACAAATTTTGAAACCTCTAAGGCTGTGCAGCAGCTAAGCGACTGGCTGAAAAAGCCGCTAAAGCAGGAAGTGCGTAAACGCCTGAAAGATGCATTTAACGCGCTTGACAAGGAATATGATGAGGATAAGGCAATAGAAATATTAAGCAGCAATTAATATGCAAATAATGGAGGAGATATAAAATGACTTACAAAAAAACAATAATAGCGGTTGACGACAGCGGCATTGTCCTGAAAAGGCTTGAAAATCTTT
>CANQHZ010000145.1 GCA_947623805.1 uncultured Lachnospiraceae bacterium
CCTGCCATAAGCTGCCCGTAAAAAGGCCTGCCATAATCACTTGGCTTTTGCAGAAATGCTTCCGTCTTATCCTTGTCAATCAGCTTGCAGAGCGGAGAGCGGTTGCTTGCGAGCACTTTCAAAAGCTCACGTTTCAAAAGCCTTTCATATTTAGGGTCATAGGTCTTGGGATACGGGCTTTTTTTGCGATAAAGCACATCATCAGGGAGTAGATTTTGCGCCGCCGCGCGCAGAAGCCCCTTTACGGTTCCGTCCTTGCATTTCATTTCCCAAGGCACATTCCATATGTATTCCACAATCCTGTGGTCCGCGAAAGGCACTCTGGCTTCAAGTCCCGTGTGCATGCTTGTTCTGTCCATTCTGTCCAGCAGCGTCTGCATAAACCATCTCAAATTAAGATATGAAATTTCCCTGCGCCGTTTCTCCTCACCCTTTTCGCCGTACAAAACAGGAGTTTCCGCCACTGTGCGCCGATATGCCTCGTGCGCGTATTCCTCAAGCGGCAGCTTTTTAAGCACGCTGTCCTTTAAAAGCATAGTGCGTGGGGTAAAATCCATAGACCATGGAAAACAGTCCGCGTCAAAGCACTCTTTTTTGTGAAACCACGGATATCCGCCAAAAATCTCATCTGCGCACTCGCCTGTGAGCGCGACCTTGTGATTTGCGGAAACTCTTTCGCAGAAATACAGCATCGACGCCTCCACGTCTGCCATGCACGGCAGGTCTCGCGCGTCTACGGCTTTGAACAAGTATTCATAAAGTCTGTCGTTGGTACATTCAAGATACTGGTGGTTAGTGCGGCAAAATCTAATCATTTTGTCAACCCAAGGGCGGTCCTGCGAGGGCTGGAATGAATTTGCACGGAAATTTACATCGTTATCTTTAAAATCAAAGGAGTATGTGTCGAGCCGTTTTCCCTGTTTTTTTAGCTCGCCCGCGCATATTGAGGTGACAAGGCTGCTGTCGATGCCGCCCGACAAAAAAGTGCAGACAGGCACGTCTGAAAGCATCTGGAGCTTAACCGCGTCGCATACAAGATAGCGCGTGTGCTCTACTGTCTGCTCCCATGTTTCCTCGTGAGTTTTGCTTTCAAGCTGCCAATACGGCGACACTTCATATGATGAGCCGTAAAATTCAAGCATATGCCCGCCCTGAAGTTCTAAGATATTTTTAAAGACGCCTTTCCCGTAAGTTTTTGCGGGACCTAAGCCGAATACCTCGCAAAGCTCCTCGCGGTCTACCATGGGCTTTATATTCGGAAACTGAAAAATTCCCTTTAATTCCGAGGAAAAAATAATAGTATTTCCGCAAAAAGTATAAAAAAGCGGTTTGACGCCCATTCTGTCGCGGAAAAGGAAAAGCCTCTTTTTATCCTCGTCCCATATCGCAAAGGCGAATATTCCGTTTAACTGTTTTACATAGTCTTCTCCGTATAGCAGATATCCCATGAGTATCACTTCTGTGTCTGAAGTTGTGGAAAGCTGCGCGCCGTCGTTCAAAAGAGATTGGCGGAGTTTTGGCATGTTGTAAATTTCGCCGTTGTAGCATATCGTGGCGCGTCGGTTGCCGTATTGGCGCGTCATAGGCTGCCTACCGTTTGATAGGTCAAGTATCGAGAGGCGTGTGTGCGCCAGTCCGCAGTATTTGAACAGGCGCACGTCATCCTCGTCAGGACCGCGGTGTTTCTGGGCGCGGTTCATATTCTGCAGTATCTTGTACCAGCGCGAGGCGTCTTCCGTGTAGTTTACATTAAAAGAGCTAAATCCCGCAATGCCGCACATCAGCCCACCACCTTTTCATAGTCCATTAGTATCGGCTGGTACTGCCTATGCTCAAGCGCCGCCTCAAGAGTAGGCAGCAAAAGCTCCGTGTGCGCTACAAGTGAGTTTGGCTTTTTTAAATAATTGTCCTGTCCAAACGGCACGAAATATATGTTTTTGCTGTTGCACAAAAGCCCGATATTTTTCAGGTTCATACCAAGTCCGTCATTTGTGGAAATAGCGATGACAAGCGGTTTGTTGTTTCTAAGGTGCGCTTTTGCCGCCATAAGTACGGGCGTGTCGGTAATGCCGTTTGCAAGCTTAGCCGCAGTGTTTCCTGTGCACGGAAGTATCACAAGCGCGTCGAGGTATGCTTTGGGGCCTATGGGCTCCGCGGCAGCGATACAGGTGATTGGTTCGTTGCCCGTGATTGCCTTTATGCGGGCAAGATAATCAAGCGGATTTCCAAAACGGCTTTTGATAGTCTGCGAGGCGTTTGAGAGTATCGGATATACGTCCGCCCCCGCTTCTATAAGTTTTTCTACTTCTGTAAACATTTTCTCAAAGGTGCAGAATGAGCCTGTGAGGGCGATGCCGATTTTCTTTTTTTCCAATGTCATAAATATCCCTCCTGCATATTGAATATTTTAGGTGATTTCCGAATGTGCTTTTACGGTCTTGGAAAGTACGTATCGGGCAAGACGCTCCGCGCAGCTTTGCCCTGCGTATCTGCCGGGAAGTCCCGGGCAGTAGAGAAATCTCGTGCCAAGCGTTTTGGCGGTCTCGTAGTCTGCGCCTGTTTTGTTTGACGCGATATCTATTATCAGCGAGTTTTTGTCTGTCGCTGTGAGCGCGTCCCCGTTCAGGACCTGTGCGGGTATCGTGTTAAATATGTACTCGAAACGGGCAATTTCTGATGTAAGCTGTGACAGTGAGAGTATATTGAAACCGAGCGCCGAGGCGAGAGCAAGCTCGTTTTCGTCCGACGAGCATACCGTGACCTGTGCCGAAAGTCCCTTTAATTTATCCGCGAGTGCTTTGGCGCATCTGCCGTAACCCAGCACCAGCGCATTACTCATATGTAAAGTGGTGTCTTTGTGCAGCAGTGCCTCCAGTATCGCGCCCTCGGCTGTAGCTACAGCGTTGAAAAGCGTGATAGGTTCATCTGTCATGAAATCATAGCAGCTTATCTCGCGTTCTTCACATATTCGGCGGAACGAGCCGGGAATGACGCCTGCGAAAATTTTTTGATTTTTCCTAAGACAGCGCTGCAGCTCCGCCAGCCGTATACACTCTTTACATTCCTCACAATATAGGTAGTCGCCCTTGGCAAACGGTATGCCTGCTATGACATTGGGAGCATTTTCCAAGGCTTCCTTTAGAGAGGTGGCGTTTTGTATCGGCAGCTTTTCATTTTCATCAAGTCGGACGGTATTAAAGCATATGACGCTGTATCCCTTTCGAGCCAATGCCAAGGCCATACAAGAGCTGCGGCGGTCTCCTCCGATAACGGCAAAATCGTATCTGGGCATTTTCTCCTCCTTTTGAAATTAGATAGGTAATGCGAAACGCGCTAGTGTCTCGCAGACGCCCATGAAATTAAAATAAATGGAATAATACTTTAGAATATGTAGAAATATGGGGATTGGTGCATTATATGGTAAATAAAGATAATATTATTTAATGCGCGCTGTAGCTAAAATCTGCATTAAATGTTATAATTATAAAATATCGGGATTACGGCATGGAGGTGCAATATGTTTGAGGATTGCCTCACAAAGCGAAAGCGGGGATTAAAATTAATAATATCGGCGGTACTTGCGTATGCGGGAGTTGATATAGTGTCGTCCATAAGCTTTGCGGGAGTGGAAAAGTTAAATTTTACGAACGGTATTTTTGCCGTAATTTTGTGGTTTTTCCTGTGGAGATGGCTGTGCCGTATCATTGATGTGGGATTTTCGGGGCAGATGAAGAAATGGCTGTGTCCGTATATTTTTTCCGCTGTGTTTTCAGTGTGCATGATGTTTGGCAGCAGCCTGGAGCATACGGGGAGTGTATACTTTACGAGTTTGTGCCTATGGATAAGGATTGTGTTTTTCAGCATTATAAGCGCATTGACGGTAAGGTATATATGGGACAGGCTCGCCGCGTACAAGGCTCAAAGGGAGGATACGCGGACAAGCGGGGTTCAGAGAGAAGAAAAGTGGGGGCTTAAATCCTTTGTACTAAATGCGGCAATAATCTTTTTGTGCTACATTCCGGTCTTCCTCGCCGTATATCCGGGATTTTTTGTTTATGACGCTCAAGACGAGCTGATACAGATAATTACCAGAAATTTTTCTACGCATCACCCTCTTTTACATGTCCTTATGATGGGCGGTATAATACAGTTTGTATATAAAATAAGCGGTTCATACAATATCGGGATTGCCTGCTATATATTATTTCAAATGTTTATCTTTTCCTGTGTCCTTTCATGGACCGTGTGCAGGCTTAAAACGGAGGGCATGACAAGGGCAAAACGTGTCATAGTGACGCTGTATTTCGGACTTTTCCCTGTGATAGTCATGTTCGCGTTGTGCTCCGCCAAGGACGGGCTGTTTTCCTGTGCCGTATTGGTTACGGTAGTCTTGCTGCGCAAAATTATGTCAGCTGAAAGCTCTGATTACGGCGTGACGCGTAAAGATTATGTTTTGTTCGGTATAGCGGCTGTGCTTATGATGCTTTTGCGCCACAACGGTTTATATGCATTTTTGGTATATGCTGTGCTTGTATTCAGAAAGAAAAAGCTCGCAGGTGCGATAAGCCTAATCATATTGACGCTTGCTTTGAATAACGTGATGGCTCTGGCATTGAGCGCGGACAGTTCGGAAAATCAGGAAGTGCTTACAGTGCCTATCCAGCAGCTGGCGCGGGTATATAATACAAATGCGGACAGCTTTAATGATGAGGAGCTTGCGACTTTATATGAGATTTTGCCGCCCGATGTACTGGAAAGATACAACCCAAAGGTATCTGACGGCGTGAAAGTTGACTTTAACAACGATAACTACAGTAAAAATCCGGGCAAGTATTTGAAACTGTGGTTTGTGCAAGGGATAAAAAATCCATTTACCTATTTGAACGCGTGGTTTATGACCTCATACGGCTATTGGTATCCTGACGCCATAATTGATGTCTATCGTGGAAACGGCGTGTTTACATTCACTTATGAGGACAGCTCATATTTTGGCTTTGAAGTGGAGCAGCCTGGCGTAAGGCATAGCTTTTTTAAGCCGCTTGAAGAAATATATCGCAAAATGTCTTTGGAACTTTACCAGCAAAGAGTGCCTGTGTTGTCCATGCTGTTTTCACCCGGATTTTTGTTCTGGGTATATGCGTTTGTCTTGGGTTTCTTCGCGTATTGCGGAAATGTCAGAAAGGTTATGCCTTACTTATTTTTGATGCTGGTGTGGTGCACTGTGATTTTAGGACCGACATATCTTGTGCGGTATGTGGTATATTTGTGGCTTGTTATTCCTGTGCTGTTGTATGACTTATATTTGTATTTTCGATAGTGCGCAGCGGAGTGAGCTTGAGCTACCGCACTATTGCAGCGCGAGCATAACAAGCACAAGTATCGCAAGCATTGCTATATTTCCGACTGTAAAGCATAGAAGATATTTTACCCGCAGTTTGGGATATCTGACCGCCACCTGCTTATAAGATATAAGGCTTGCCATAGATGCAATGAGCGTGCCGAGCCCGCCGAGATTGGTGCCGATTATAAGCGCGTTCCAATTTCGGCTAAAGCCTGAGAGCAGCAGTGCGGCGGGTACATTGCTTATTATCTGGCTGAGCGAAATGGCGACAGCGGACTCGTGACCGGCCAATATACTTTCGAGAAATGTGCAGAATACATCTATTCGTCCCATATTTCCGATAAACACAAAGAAACATATAAAGATGCCAAGCAGGGAGTAATCGATTTTTTTAAAAAGAGGTCGGTTTTTGAATGCCAAAAAGAGCGATACAATTACTGCTGCTACGATTGCACCAAACACTTTTGCCACGCACAAAAGGCAGATTAAAAATCCGATGGCATAGCATATGAACATTTTCATATCAAAGGCTTGGTGAGCTGATTGCGTAAAGCTTGGCAGGCTTTTCTTTTTTATAAAAAGTGTCACGACAAAAAGGCATACCGCCGCCGTAAGGCTGTATGGGAGCATAAGCGCCACGAAGTCGGCGGGCGACATACCTGACTGCGCATAGAGATAAAGGTTTTGCGGATTGCCCATCGGTGTGAGCATGCTGCCTAGATTTGCCGCGATAGTCTGCAGTACGACTAATGGAATGACGAGCTGCTCGCATTCTGCCATATGCAGCACTACAAGTCCAAACGGTACAAATGTAATGAGCGCGACATCATTTGTAATCAGCATACTGAAAACGAACGGCAGGAATATTAGTATTAAAAGCATTTGTCGCGTATTTGAAATTTTGGACAACAGGCTCTCGCCTATAAGTGAGAACACTCCAAGCTGCTGAAATCCTGCCATTACCGCCATAAGACTGTAGAGCAAAAGTAAAGTATTCCAGTCTATGTATTCTAAATAGCCTCTGTCGGGCGGCACTATAAATGCCGATATCACGGCAAGCACAAATGCCGCCGACAGGACAGCCTCCTTTTTGACAAATTCAATCAGTCTGTTAAACATAATTTACCTCTTTTCTGTGCTGCCTGTCGATGGTGCGAAATACAGACAGCGCACAAAGCTTATCATTTTCAACTATACTAATATATAACAAAAATGAAAATTTTTCCATATAAATTTTCGTATAAATCTCATGCAATCCTACTGTGTCTTTCACAAAAAAGAAAAAGCAATGGCAAAAGTAAACAAAAAATGTGCGCGTATGCATTATAAAAAGCTTACAAACTTTTATTTTTCGCGGATTTTCTCTTTTATTTTGGGAAAAATTAGTGTTAAAATAATCAGGCTGATAAAAAATATTTGTGTGAAATAATGAGGAGGAAAAATTTATGCCAAGAAATCAGTTTCAGAGAATGTTTTTTGCGTTTGTCACGGTTTTAATCACTG
>CANQHZ010000146.1 GCA_947623805.1 uncultured Lachnospiraceae bacterium
TTGTCTATTCCAATTGACAAAATATGTACCTATTGGTAAAATTGACTTAATAAAGCTATTATATTATTGATTCTTTTAGCAAATATGCTTTTCGCAGATTATGCCAATCTGCGAATTTGTATTTTATGTAGATTTTTTTCATACATCACTATTTAAACATAAGCACACTGCTTTCTGACTAGTTTTCCAGCTTCTTAATAAGATATGTTCACCCAAAATAATCATGTAAAGACTTACATAAGGTCAAGAGAAAAAAGATAGTATATTTATAACTTGTAATTAGAATAAAAAGTATAATAATCATCTCCGAGAACTATAAAAAGGACATACAGCATTACACCATATGTCCTTTTTTGTACTCATCCAATGTTATTATTTTTTGAACGACTATACAGTATCCTTATTTCTTCTTTTTCCCTCCCGTTTTTTCAGATGCCTTTTTAGGCTTTTCATTGGATTTTTCATTATCCTTTTTTGTATTAGGCTTTACTGGCAGCATTACAGCCAAATCTTTTTCATTATCCGACACATACAGCATCATTATTTCCCTGTTCTTGACAGCACGCATCATAATCTTTTCGCTGCTGAATACAAGAAGCAGTTTTTTCAGGTATGCGGCATCATACAGCTGCTCAAAGCACCCATCATCCTCTATGGCAAATTCCTCTAGCTCCACCTTCTGCTCCTCGTCGCACGATTCAATAGCCATTTTGCTGCCGTCAATCTTAAACCATACGGAAGCCCTGATATTGTTTATCTCCTTTCTTCCCGTCATAACGCAGTCTATGGCAGATATAAGCTCCTTACGGTTCATGCCAAAACGGATATCATACTGCTCATTATCGTATAAATCAAGCAGCACTTTGTTGAATGCGCCGCTCAGCATGGTTATTATGTACGCCGCGTTGCTGTCCTTTATCCATATGTGCGTCTTTCCGAATACGATAATTATCTCCTCATCATCAACACAATTCAGTAACGCTTTTAGGTGGGAATACTTTAACACATACTGTTTCTGCGCAAGCTGCGCTCCCGTCGCATCATCTGTCGTTACCGCGCACGATGAATATGAACTGAACGAGCCGCTTATTGACGAACATATCCGCATGTCATAGCCATCATCTTCGCTGTGGAATGTAAAGCATACGGACTTGTTATATACCTGCAAATTTGATTCAGCTTCCGCATATACTCCGCCTACATTAAGGGCATGCCTGAAATCATCGGTTCTGACAGATACCGCAAGACCTTCTGCAAGCTCCTCCTGCGGCAGCTCAATACGTTTTCCGCTGTTCATTATCGGGCAGCTCATTTTTGCCGTGCCGCTCGTTATCTTGCAGCTCCCGTTACTGAAAGAAAGCCTTATGTTCTTCCCGTAATTGGAAATCTGCCTGACATCATCCAGCAGGATGCTGCTCATAAACAACGCTTCTTCCTCTCCCTTGACATCTACCGGCACAAATCCCTGCGCCTGCACTATCTCATCGGAAGCCAGAAGCATAAGCTGTTTTTTGCCCGTTTCCGCATCCTCCGAAAATCCGACGGTCACTGCCTCACCGCCGCCAAATCTTATTTTTTCACAAATGTCCCTCATTTTTTCACTGTTTACCGTTAATTCAAAATCTGCCATTGCTTTTTTCCTCCTATAATCCTGATTTAATTAATCCATATCAAAAAGGCTGTACATCGGCTGGGAAGCCGCTTTCCTGCCCTTTTTTGTTTTTCTTTGTGCGCCCTCACCCTGCGAATCAGACTTTTTCACTTTTCCACCATTTGGGAAATTGATAAAGAAAAAGCTGTTAAAATCATTATTCTTAGGCTTGGGCTTATCCGCCGCAGGCTTGTCCTGTCCGCTGCCGTCCTGCTTTCCGGCAATAGTTTTTAAGCCGGCAAGCGAGTCAAACGACGAAAAGCTGCTGAAAATGTCAAATACGTTCTTGTCTATCTTCTTTGCCTCGTCTCCCATAAGCTGGGCATACAGAAGCTGCTTTTTGTATTCGCCGTATAGCTCCTCATCGCTGCTTTCAAGATTATTGACTGCGTCAAACATATTTTGGATCTCATTGACCGTAGTGTTGTCCATCTCAGACATTATCTGTGCCAGGCGCAGGTCAACATCAATACCTTCAGCCATAGCCGCGAGACCATCGACTGAAAAGCGCCCCTGCATTACGCCGTTGGCGGCTGTTTTTTCAGCTATAAGCTGTATCATTGCCTGCTGCTTGGTTCTTGCAATGCCCATGTAATAGTTCCTGCACTCCTGTGTCTGGTTAAGTCGCCATGCCCTTCTGCTTGACTGAAGTATTTTATACAGCGACGTACCCATTTGAAAATATATGAGCGTAGGATAGTTGTACATTTTTCCGTTCCTGTCTATCCAGCAGAAATCCAGCCCCGTTTCGACAAGGCTTGGGTTGCATATCATCACTTTCATGCCTTCCTCAGCCATTTTGTGCATCCAGCTCTCGCGCTTGGCAGACGATGGACTTGAAGCCTTCATAATTATGACCTCGTTGTCCTGTAATCTGCACTCACGCATGATTATATCTTTGAGACGCTGTGTAATATTTGTTTCCTCCTTGCCTGTATATTCCGCATATACGACACAGTTTCTGCCCTCCGCAAGTTCCCGCCTCATTATGTCAATCAGATCCTTTTCCTTGGCAAGCAGTCTGTTGCCAGATACCAGATTGTCATAACTACGCGGTTCTAATATTTTTTCTCCAGTCGAAGGGTTTATTATTGTCTTCGCACCGTATGGCTTATCCAGATATGACATTTCAAACACGTTCATCGCACCCAGAAGGCTTGAACCTCCTTTTGCTCTTAATGACCTCTTTAATTTGTCTATGCACGTTAAATAGTGATCCAGCATTTTCTTCTCTTCCTCAGAGCCTTTTTCCACAATGTTAGTCATGACAACATTCTCAACAAATTTAGGCATATGTGAAGACAGATCCGATATATCAAGGAATGTTGCTTTGTCAAGTATCTTCAAAAACAGCCTCGGAGATATTCCTGGCTTTACCGAAGGCTGTACAAGCTGTTTTCCCCTGCTGCTGATATTCAGCACTTCTTCAGAACCGACATATTCGTATTTTTTCTCAACTACTCCATACTTCTCTGAAAAGCTTTCAAGATCATTCCAGCCAAACCCCATGCTTACCATCATTTTGGGGAACAGCCTGTAAAAGAGATAAAACACATCTGCCGCAGTACCGCCCGTAAGCGTGCCCGTCAGGCTTATGTTCTTTTTACTGGCATTGAGTATATGCTGGAACGCGGCACCTTGTGCGGAGCCTCCGCCTTTGAACTTATGCACCTCATCGCTTATTGAAAAATCAAAGTAATTTTTCAGCTTTTTGTTTATGAAAAGCGAGGGCGCATACTTCCTTGTGCCTGCCTCCTTTTCCGACATATCATTGAGCATTTCGCCATATTCCATGATGTAATCATCCTCATATCCTCTATACACCCATATGGTAGTCCTTCCATTGTGGGCTTTATCTTTGTAGAATGTACCCCTGTACCATACAGGCTCATTGTGCCTGTTGTTCTGGAACGGCAGCTTTGTGTTCTCAACATACGGTTTCCAGAGCATGCCGTCACAGTAGTAGCACCTGCTGTTTTTATTGGTCTTGCTGGAAAAATCAAACGGCATTAGCGGCAATAAATCCGCTTTTTCGCCTGAAGCCAGCTCGTCCACCTTTGCCCCCTGCGCAAACAGAAGCTCATTGCAGTAAGGGCATACAAGCCCTTCTTTTTGTATCCTGCTTCTAACATATACACTCTCTGTTTTTTCGCCGCAGGAGCCGCATACGCCGTTCCTGATGACGCTGTCGCATTTGGCGCACTTGCGTACCGATACATATTTTCTTTGTATTTTTTTCGGCACAGGCACTTCCTGATAGCTCAGCTTGCAGAAATCCTTTGAAAGCAGGTAAAACTCCCTGCCGCTGCGCTTTGGTCCTCTCCTTTCAAGTTCCACCAGCTGCGAAAAATCCGTGAGTATTGTCGCCTTTGCAAAAGGTATCTCTTTTAAGACCTCCTCCTGCCATTTTGAAACCAAATGCCCCGGACACATTATCAGCACCCTGTAGTTAATGGATTTTGAATCCCTGTAGGCATCCTTGATGTTTTTTATTGTGCCTTTCCTCATCGCCTTGTCTATGAAGTATTTCTCAACTATTCCCATCCCCATCAGCGTCTTGCCTGTGCCCATCGTGGCGGTCACAAGCGCTGACCTGTTGTTGATTAAATGCTTTGCCTGCGCATTCACCACCGCTATCTGCTGCGGGAACATACTCTTTGTGTTAAATACAATATCAATGTTCCCGTCAAGCTCATTTTCAGGCACTACTACTTTCTTCATGTTTTCCACGATTGAAACGCCATAGTCCTTAAAATATGAGTCCTGGTTTTTAATGATGAGCGGCTTCATTTCCTGCTCGGTTATGCAGATCCTTTTGTCTCGCAGGAGCTCCTCAACTACGGATATAAGAAGCTTCTCATTGTTTCCGACTGAATATGCCGTCAGGTCTGACAGGGGTATCTTGCTGCACCTGTTCTCTATAAACCTCGTGCCAAGATTCGTCCCGCACCCTGACACAGCCGTTTTCCCCTGGCATTGGCACTGTGCAATCATGTGCCCGTCAAGTCTTCGGAATAAAGCCTCTTTCCATTCCCTCATCAGCGGCAGGTTATACCTGCGCATCAGGAAATCATACAGGGCATCCTCCTTATTTTTTCTGTCACACAGAAACATGTGCTCATTGAGCCCTTTGTTCACTGCCATACAGTGCCAGAAACGGCTCTTGCCTACCTGTATCCTGTAATAAAAAACCGAAAAATTTTCATCTTTGGCAAAAGTACGGTTCTTGAATATTATTCCCTTTCCAAGCGTCAGTGATGAGCCAATGCTTCTTACAGCCTGCTCTGAACGTTCAAAAAACGATATAACCGCAAAGCTGTCCCCCAGCCCGTATATGCCAAAGTCCAGGTATGCGGAGCTGTAGTCGCTTTTTACCGTTTCCGCTGTTTCATAGTTTTCAATAAACTGCATCTCTAATCTTCCTCCTTAATGCTATAGCTCTGTGACTTTTCCGCTGTTCTCGACAACAAACTGCGACATCTGGGAGCTTATCCTCTCAACAACATACTTGCTGTTTTTCTCTCCCGCCACGTCAAATTTGTGTACGGTCCTCACCACGCCTCTCTGCAGGTGCAGGTCCTTATTGCGGACGCTTCCCGTAACTCCTTCCCCTTCGCCCTGGACTGCGCATATATAGCACATATCCTTGGACATGGGCATTATGGGCTTCAGCCTTTCCGAATTGCTGTACGGCTCCATAAAAATACTGTTGGTAACCTTGGACGACCTGAACAGCGGTGATGACTCAAGATATTCAGACGAGCCATACGGATTATACTGTGCCGCCTCGAATGTCACTATCTCGCTTTCCCTTGATGTCCTTACCACAAATCTTTCCCCTGCCTCGTCCCTGCTCTTTGGCAGATACGGGATTTCTTCAAGTTCCGATATTGACTCGGCAAATTCCGCGATGTCGGATTTTTTGTATCCTGACATGCTTTTCTTCCTCGCCACCACGCACAGCTGCCTAAAGCGGCTGTAAACGTCATCATCAAAACGCCATATCCCGCATACCTCAAAATGCGCCAGCAGCTTTCTTGCAAACTCCTCATCATTAAGGGCTGCATACGGCACTACGGCTGCAAGATATGCGCCGTTTGACAGATAATTTGTCTCTTTCACAAGAAACTGCGTCTCAAGCCTGCTTTTTTCATCCTTGCTGGTACCGTAGGGCCAGTTGGCAAATGAGAATGAAAATCTGGTCTTTGACATCCTGACGCCTGTTAAAAAGTCAGCGTTCAGCACATAGTCAAACTCCTCCCTGCCGATGAGCTTTTCCTTACAGGTGTTTTCATTAATCTCCACTAAAAAAAGACGGATGTTATCCCGTCCTTCCTCAAGTTTTCCTGTAACCGCAAGCACCGCCTGTCCATCGCCTGCACTCGGCTCAAGCACGGCAATCTCATCAGCCTTGTCAAAATCGAACAGATACCCGATGCGCCTTGCATGTCCAATGTCAGTATAATACGCACCGTTCTTTTCGATATTCTTCGCCGACTGGAAAAAGCCGCTTTCTCTGCTAATATTATCCATTAGCATTTTCCTCCTTTCAAAAATGGGCATAAAAAAAGCACCTATAGGCATAAGCCATAAGTGCATAATCCGCCCTCTGCGTGACCTGTCGGTCTGTGTCTCCCTGATACAGGGATAAACATGATTAATAAAGTTACTGTGAGAGTATAGCATAAACACTCCGCTTGTTCAATGCATAAATTATTTAAAATTCAGATTTGTTAAAGCCGATTTGTTAAAGCATACAGAAAACGAAAATCGTGGCCTAAGTCATTCAATCTGTGATAAAGTAATCAAAATCAACTGCTGATTTGTGTTTACCCGCATTTTTTTCAGATATACCAAAATTATGAAAGGAAGATTAATTTTCACGAATTTTAGCATAAAACCTCTCCACGATAATAAAGAAGTATAGAGAAAACTGATTTTTCTTAAAAGGAATTGACATATTTTCACTGCCTGTGGGATAAAAAACGGGGCTTTTCTGGATGATTCCGCTCAACAGCCAAATAAACAAATTTCAAACAATAATTGTATTCTGCCCCTAATCACAAGTATGCCAAATAGCGCCTTTCCAATATAAAAAGACCTCTATACTATCCTGAAATAGTATAGAAGCCTTTTGCTTTTGATAACCCTGAAATAATTC
>CANQHZ010000147.1 GCA_947623805.1 uncultured Lachnospiraceae bacterium
TGGTTGCCTACGGCAGGAGCCTTGAAAAAACGCACAACAAAAAATTCCGCTTTACGCTCACCACAAACGGCGTGCTGCTAAATGATGAGATACTTGAATTTGTCAACAGGGAAATGGCAAACCTTGTTTTGAGTATAGACGGCAGGAAGGAAGTCCACGACAGAATGCGTCCCATGGCGGGCGGTCAGGGCAGCTATGACTTGATACTGCCAAAGCTTGTAAAGGCGGCGGAGAGCAGAAACCAGACCAATTATTATGTGCGCGGCACATTCACGCGTTACAACAAGGATTTTGCTGCGGACATACTTCATCTTGCGGATTTGGGATTTAAGCAGATTTCCGTAGAGCCTGTGGTTGCGCCCAAGGACGAGTCGTATGCGCTGCGCGAGGAGGATATCCCAGAGCTTTTAGAGGAGTACGACAAGCTTGCGGCGGAGATAATAAAACGGCATAAGGAAGGGAAGGACTTTAATTTCTTCCACTTTATGATAGATTTAGAGGGCGGGCCATGTGTTTACAAGCGTCTTTCGGGGTGCGGTTCGGGCACTGAGTATCTGGCTGTCACGCCTTGGGGGGATTTTTACCCATGCCATCAGTTTGTGGGTAATGAAGACTTTTTGATGGGCAATGTGGACGACGGCATAGTCAGGACAGATATTCGCGACGAGTTCAAGGAGTGCAATGTCTATTCAAAGGAAAAGTGCAGGAAGTGTTTTGCGAAGTTTTACTGCAGCGGCGGGTGCGCTGCAAACTCCTACAATTTCCACGGAAACATTCATGATGCCTACGACATAGGCTGCGAGCTGCAGAAAAAGCGCATAGAGTGTGCGATTATGCTCAAAAATGCATTAAACGAATAAAAAACGCAGGGGCAGCATTTTCTGAGGGGTTGAAAACAGCTATTAAGTTATATATTTAAGAATGGAGGATTAATATGAAAAAGAACAAGGCGATTGTGACGCTGATTGTCACGCTGCTTGTGATACTTGGATTGGGTTACACGGCAATCTGGGGCATAGGCACTGAAAAAGCGGGTGCGGCGTCGGAGATTAAGCTCGGGCTTGACTTGGCGGGCGGCGTGAGCATCACTTATCAGGTGGTAGGCGACGAGGAGCCGTCAAGTGAGGATATGAGCGACACCATTTACAAGCTGCAAAAGCGTGTGGAGGTGTACAGTACGGAGGCGCAGGTATATCAGGAGGGTGCGGACCGTATAAACATTGAGATACCGGGCGTTTCAGACGCGAATGCGATTTTGGAGGACTTGGGCAGACCGGGCGCGCTTTACTTTATCGCGCAGACAGACAGCGAGGGCAACCAGAATTACAGCTATACAGGCGCAGGACAGACCGGCTACACGCTTAACAAGTCATTGGATGAGCTTATAGCTAATGGCAGCGCGGTAATAGAGGGTACGGACATAGAGACTGCTCAGGGTGGCTCAGCGCAGGATTCTCTTGGCAACAGCCAGTTTGTCGTGGACCTTACGTTTACGCAGGAGGGCACGAAGAAATTTGCCGACGCCACGACAAAGGCTTACAACGGCGGCGTAAACAGCGAGACAATCGGTATTTATTATGACAATGACTTTATAAGCGTGCCGATTGTTCAGGCGGCGTTGCTTGACGGCAAGGCGCAGATTTCAGGCATGGACAGCTACGAGGAGGCGGAGAGGATTGCAAGCCAGATTCGTATCGGCGGCTTAAAGCTTGAGCTTGAAGAACTTCGCTCAAACGTTGTAGGCGCGCAGCTTGGCGCGGAGGCAATCAACACAAGCCTTATGGCGGCGGCGATAGGTCTTGTGATTATCGCGGTATTTATGATTGCGGTTTACCGAATCCCAGGTGTTGCGTCAGTTATCGCGCTTATCATATACACGATTTTGATAGTGCTTTGTTTAAATATGTTTGAGATTACGCTCACGCTTCCTGGCATTGCGGGTATTATCCTTTCCATAGGTATGGCGGTTGATGCGAACGTTATCATATTTGCGCGTATCAGGGAGGAGATAGCGGCAGGCAAGAGCGTGAGAGGCTCGATTGATGACGGATTTAAAAAGGCTATGTCAGCTATCGTTGACGGCAACGTGACTACGCTTATAGCGGCGGTAGTGCTTGCGATAAAGGGCTCGGGCACTGTAAAGGGTTTTGCGTACACGCTTGCGCTCGGTATCGTGCTTTCAATGTTTACCGCGCTTGTGATTACAAAGCTTGTGCTTAGGTCGCTGTATGCCGTAGGCTTAAAGGGCGAAAAGCTTTACGGAGCGGCAAAGGAGGTAAAGGTAATAAACTTCCTTGGCAAAAAGGCGGTATTTTTCAGCGCGTCTATCGCGGTAATTGTTGCGGGCTTTGTATTTATGGGAGTAAACAGCGTTTCCACGGGCAGGGCGCTCAACTACAGCCTTGATTTTGTGGGCGGTACATCTACAAACGTGACATTCAATGAGGATATGGCGCTTGCTGATATTGACAGCAAGGTAGTGCCTGTGTTCAGCAATGTGACAGGCGACGGCGCCGTACAGGTACAGAAGGTTGCTGGTACGAACGAGGTTATTTTCAAGACAAGGGAGCTCAACGTTGATGAGAGGCAGGAGCTTGACGCGGCGCTTGTAAGCGAGTTTGGCGTAAATCCCGATATGATAACGGCGGAGACGATAAGCTCTACAATAAGCTCGGAGATGAAGACGGACGCGGTAGTAGCGGTAATCATTGCGACAATCTGCATGCTTATTTATATATGGTTCAGGTTCAGCGACATCAGGTTTGCGGCGAGCTCGGTTGCGGCGCTTATTCATGACGTGCTTGTAGTGCTTGCGTTTTACGCGATTGCGAAGGTATCTGTCGGCAGCACGTTTATAGCGTGCATGCTTACAATCGTAGGTTACTCAATCAACGCGACAATCGTTATATTCGACCGTATCAGAGAGAACCTAAAGAGCATGGGCAAGAAGGATAAGCTTGACGAACTGGTAAACAGGAGCATCTGCCAGACGCTTTCACGGAGTATATTTACATCGCTCACCACATTCATAATGGTAGCGGCTCTCTTTGTGCTTGGCGTGACTTCGATACGTGAGTTTGCGCTGCCGCTTATGGTAGGTATTGTGTGCGGTACTTATTCGTCAGTCTGCATTACGGGCGCGCTATGGTATGTGCTTAGGACAAAGATTAAGGCTGAAAAGAAATAATAGTGTTTATACAAAAACGGCTCAGGAAGATAAACCTTGCAGCCGTTTTTGGTTTGAGGGTATGTTTGTGAAATGGCTAAGGAAAAAAAATATGGTATAAGTGCGGCTGTGTTAAAGTGGATAGCGGTAGTTACGATGATTATTGACCACTTTGCCGCAGCCGTCTATGGGCAGCTTGAAAATAACATATATGAGGTGTACAGGCTTCAGAGATATATTGGGCGGATTGCGTTTCCAATCTATTGTTTTTTGCTGGTAGAGGGATTCTTTTACACTAGAAGTCAGATTAAATACATATTGAGGTGTCTGATTTTTGCATTTTTGTCCGAGATACCGTTTGATATGGCTATATTTGGCAGTGTATTTTACATGAAAGGTCAGAATGTTTATTTTACGCTTACGCTCGGTCTGTGTGCGCTTTGGTATCTTGATAAGGTTAGAAAAGCGAGGTTATGGCCTTTTCTCAGCTATATTATTCAGGGGGTTATTGTAGCGGTATTTTTGCTTGCGGGCCAGTATTTGGAAGTGGATTATCATTGGAAAGGTGTATTTTTCATAATAATGTTTTATTATTGCAGGGGGGTTCAGGACTGGGTGCGGAATGTTGTCGGTGTGATTGCCTTTGCGTATGAAGTGACGGCTCCGCTTGCATTTATTCCGATACAGTTTTACAATGGAAAAAGGGGGAGGCAGAACAAATATCTTTTTTATGCGATATATCCGATACATTTGCTTATTTTCGGGATAATTAGGTTTTATATAACTGGGAAATTTTGATTTAGGTAATGTGAAGGGTGTTCTCAACTGGCCGAATTTAGTCAAAATATATAAAAACGCGGCTAGGTGCAGCAAGCTGCAAGACGCCGCTTATTTTATATATTTTGACTAAATTCTAGGTTGTCGAATAGAGTTTAGAAAATATCTAAAATTTTGATTTCATGAAAGGAATGTATGAAAATGTATAGCTATGATATAAGAGTAGGTTATAGCTCGACGGCTCCTGATTTAAAGATGACGATACCTGCTTTGCTTGACTGTTTTCAGGATGCGGCGACATTTGAGGCTCAGGAGGGGACTATCACGATGGAATACCTTGGAAGCCGACATTTGGCATGGCTTTTGGGGTCTTGGCAGATAGTGTTGCTGCGCCGCCCGAAGATAGGGGAAACAATTAGGATAACGACAATGCCATATGAATTTAAGGGCTTTTTGGGGTATAGGAATTTTACTGCCAAGGCGCAGGATGGCGAGGTGCTTGTAAAGGCGGCTTCGATATGGACGTTGATAGATATGGAAAAGATGCGCCCTGCCAAGCCCACGGAGGAGATTTTGAGCGGTTATCCGCTGGGCGAAAGGCTTGACATGGAGTATGCGCCGAGAAAAATCATGCTTTTGGGAGAGGGGAAGGCAGAGGACAAAATCACGATACGTCGAAGTCAGATAGATTCAAACAGGCATGTGAACAATGTGGAGTATGTCAAGATGGCTATGGAATTTTTGCCTTTTAGTGATGACGGAGCGCATAAGGAGATAAAGCAGCTTAGGGCGGAGTACAAAAAGGCAGCGCATTATGGTGATATTTTGACGCCCATAGTACATCGGTCGGAGGACAAGTTACAGGTAGCCTTGTGTAATGAAAGCGGCGAACCTGACGCTATAGTTGAGTTTACAATATAAAAAATGCCACGGAATTTCTAAAGTGGTGAGATGGAGACTGTTATGAGTAAATGGATGATGGCGACGAAGCGCGCGGACTTTAACGCGATAGCCGCAAAGTACAATATAAATCCGGTCCTTGCGCGTATCATAAGAAACCGCGACATAATAGAGGACAGTGATATTGATAAATTTTTAAACGGAACGAGAGCCGATTTGTATTCTCCGTATCTGTTAAAGGATATTGAAAAGGCGGCAGGCATTCTGCTTGAAAAAGCGGCGGAAAAAAAGCATATCCGAATAATAGGCGACTATGACATTGATGGCATATGTTCAACTTATATTTTATATAAGGGGCTTACTGCTTGCGGCGCGTCTGTGGACACGGTCATACCTCATAGGATAAAGGACGGATACGGATTAAATGACAATCTTATATATGAGGCGAAAGAATCCGGCGCCGACACGATACTGACATGTGACAACGGCATAGCTGCAAAAGCGCAGATTGAGCTTGCAAACTCGCTTGGAATGACTGTAGTAGTTACAGACCACCACGAAGTGCCATATGAGGAAAAAGACGGCAAACGGCATTATCTCGTCCCCCCCGCGGCGGCAGTGGTGGACCCGAAGCAGGCTGATTGTACATATCCTTTTCCTGAAATATGCGGCGCGGTCGTAGCGTATAAGCTTGTACTTGTGCTTATTGCCCAAAAGGAAAATATAAGCTTTGATAAGGTAATGGAAACCGAGCTTGGACTTGAGCTTTTTGAATTTGCGGCATTTGCGACAATAGGCGATGTGATGGAGCTTAGGGATGAGAACCGCTTAATCGTAAAAAGCGGACTCGAGCTTATGAAAAACACTAGAAATATCGGTTTAAAGGCGCTCATGGACGTCACGCAGACAAATGCGAACAACATAAAACCATATACAATCGGCTTTGTCTTGGGACCCTGCCTGAATGCGACAGGCAGGCTTGACACGGCGGTAAACGCTCTTGAACTTTTCAAGGTGGACAATATGGCGGAGGCAGTCAGGCTTGCCGAAAACCTGAAAAACATGAATGACAGCAGAAAAGAGCTTACCCAAAAGGGCGTGGACGAGGCAATAGGGCTGATAGAGAGCGGAGAGTATGAAAATGACAAGGTGCTGGTGATTTTTCTACCCGATGTGCATGAGAGCTTGGCAGGCATAATAGCGGGCAGAATACGTGAAAAATACAACAAGCCTACATTTGTGCTCACGCGTGCGGAGGAGGGCGTAAAGGGCTCTGGACGCTCGATAGAGGCATTTCATATGTATGACGAGATGACAAAGTGCAGGGAACTTTTCACAAAATACGGCGGACATAAGCTTGCCGCGGGTTTGTCTTTACCGGAAGAAAATGTAGAACCGTTTAGGCGTGCTATCAATGACGGTTGTACGCTTACTGAAGAAGATTTTGAGGAAAAGGTGCTGATTGACGTGCCTATGCCTATGAGCTATGTGGATTTTAAGCTGATTGACGAGCTTAATCTTCTCGAACCGTTTGGCACTGGAAATCCCAAGCCGCTGTTTGCACAAAAAGATGTAAGCTTTTTGTCGGGAAGAATACTCGGAGCAAACAAAAATGTCGGGAAATACACGGTAAGTTGTGGTGAAAATACACGATTTGAGATGATATATTTTGGGGATATTGCCGAATTTAATGAGTATCTGGGGCAGAAATTTGGCGCAGATGAGGTGGAAAAGCTTTACACGGGGAGCAAAAACTCCATTACACTTTCTGTGGCATATTATCCTGATATAAATGAATTTAAAGGAAACGTGTCAATTCAAATGGTAATGAGATATTATCAATGATTTTATTTTTTGTTTATATTTTGAACACATTTTGAACACAAATTTGTTTTATAGTAATTTTAGGATAGTTG
>CANQHZ010000148.1 GCA_947623805.1 uncultured Lachnospiraceae bacterium
CGCACTACCGACTGTGCTACGGCAGCATGTCTGAACCTGTTTTTGAACTGCTGACTCTTTCCCTACCAATGCGACGCACTACCGACTGTGCTATGCCAGCTAGTTACCCGCGGTACTGACGCAGCACCGTTGTCACCCAAAAATATTTTATCGGAAGCAAAAGCAGCCTCCGATAAAATATAATATCATAAATACTGTGATATGTCAATTATTGATTTTTGAAAAAGCCTCATGCCAAAGCGGCATCGACAAGCTTAAAAGCTGTCGGGATTATCAGGTATCGCTTGGAGGCGGTGTGTCGTTTTGAGTTTGTCCTGCAAGCTCTGCCGCCTGACGCATTTGGAGCTCTGCCGCCTGCTGTAGCAAAATATCCTGAGCGTTTGGCGCGGACATAAACGTTGAGTTGTGCGGGCAAAGCTGCGTGGTATCGTCTATTGGCAGCTGCCCGGCCAATAATTCGTCTTCATCGTCGTCGGTTGTCTCGTCAGATGTATCGCCCGTCTGGTTTGTCAATACGCTTGCGAGTGTGGCATCTTCAAGTCTTGTAGGGATATTTTCTACAATGGAAGCCTGTTTGAAAGGACATTCTTCGGTAGCGGTAAGTCCTGAATAAGCGCATATATTTGAATACACATGGACATCACAATATTCTGTGGGCACCGTACCCTCGGCAAAGTATTCTGTCGTTGTGCAGCCGTCACATATTCCCGCGATAGGCAGCCTGCCTGATTTAGAGCAGACAGTCGCTGTGACGATACCGCTCGGCATAGTGAAATCCTTATATTCAAGGTCGGCATGTATCTGAGACATTACCTCGCGCCACAACGTCTTTGAAAGGTTCTGTTCTTCGCCTTTCGTGAGCTTTTCATTGTTGTCAAATCCTGTCCATGTGGTAGCCGTGTAGTAGGGCGTATATCCTGAAAACCATACATCTTTGCTTGATGTGGTGGTACCGCTTTTGCCCGCTATAGCCATGTTCGGGAAATTACATCTTGAGCCTGTACCGGAAGTTATAACGTCTTTCATGGCGCTTGTGAGAAGCCATGCTGTGGTAGGCTTGATAACCTGCGAGGTAATCGGCTGTGTATTGTCAATCAGCACATTTCCGTCATGGTCTATGACCTTTGTGTAAAGCTTTGGCTTGATATATGTGCCTCCGTTTGCGATAGCGGCGTATGCGGCGTTTAATTCGAGGTTGCTCACGCCGTCCGTGATACCGCCAAGCGCGAGCGGCTGCCCGATGTCCGATACGATAGTGCCGTCACTTTCAACGCGTCGCTCAACGAGTGAGGTAAAGCCGAAATTCTGCAGATAGTCAAAGCCAAGCTGCGGCGTTATCTGCGTGAGCGCCTTTACCGTGACAACGTTTGCTGACCACTGTATCGCGTAGCGGTAGGAGAGAAGTCCCCTGTAAGTGCTGCCCCAGTGGTTTCTCACGGGTCGTCCGTTGGAATAAGTAAACGGGGCGTCATTCTGCACTGACGCAAGTGTCTGTCCCGCGCTGTCCAATGCGGGTGCGTATGTCGAGAGCACCTTGAAAGTAGAGCCTGGCTGTCTTACCGTGTTTGTGGCCCTGTTGAGGGTGCGGCTTGCCGATTTGGTGCCGCGTCCGCCAATCATGGCTACTATATGGCCTGTAGACTGGTCCTCGACCACAAGCGATACCTGTGGCTGTATGACAAGCGAGACATTTTCACCGTCAACCTTGTCACCCTCCGACATGACGGCGGCCTTATATTCCTCGATAGCGGCGTATGCATCCTCCTGTGTCGAATAAATCATATTAAAGTTGGAATTGAACTGCCTGAAATATGACCTGAACATTTCAGAGCTGTGGTTTTCCTTTGTGCCGTCCGGTTTTTCGATTGTAAGTGCATAGCTCAACTGCCATTTGGAATTGGCAGGGAAATTTTCTTCATTATTATATATATCATCGCAGATTGACTGAATTTTGGGGTCCTGTGTGGTGAAAATGCTTAAGCCTCCACTGTATAGGACGTTGTAGGCCTGGGATTCATTGTACCCCTTTATTTCCATAAGGTCGTTGAAAACCTGCTCGGTCACTGCATCCTCGAAGTATGTATAGACCGAATTGGTTGAAACTTCCGCGTTGGTTTCCGCTATTCTGCTGTATACATCGTCCGCCATTGCCTCGTCATACTCGGCCTGTGTGATAAATTCAAGCTCTTTCATCTTGTCGAGTACGTCTTTGCGCCTCTTGGCGTTTGCCTCGGGGTTTGATATCGGATTGAGCGCTGTTGGTCTTTGGGTGATTGCGGCTATGACGGCGCACTCCGACAGAGTGAGCTGATATGTCTCCTTGTTAAAATATCTGCGTGCGGCAGCCTTTACGCCCAGCGTGTTTTGACCGAGGTTTATAGTGTTCATGTACGCCTCGAGAATGTCCTCCTTTGACATCTTTTTTTCAAGCTCGACCGCAAGATACTGTTCTTGTATTTTTCGCTTTATTTTCTGGATATCGCTCTCGTTTGTCCAGTTGTCGAAAACATTATTTTTGATAAGCTGCTGTGTGATGGTGGAAGCTCCCTGTGAAAGCTCGCCGCTTTCAAATACGGCAAGGCCCGCGCGGAGAATACCTTTGATATCAATACCGTTGTGAGAATAGAAACGCTCGTCCTCTATCGCGACGAAAGCGTCTGCAAGATTTTGCGGAATTTTGCTCATATCCTCTTGACTACGGTTTGAATTGGCGGCAACCAGCTTTGTCATTTCATTGCCCTCCGCATCGTACATAACAGATGCGAAGCCCATAGGAAGAACTGACGCGGGGTCTATGTCGGGAGCGGCTGAGAGTATGCCTTTAAATACGCCTACCGCAAAGCACGCGCCTATCACGCCTGCGGAAATTATTGCCAGTATAAGCAGGCGAAAAACCGTTACAAAAAACATTTTTTGAAATTTTATAGATTTTGAAGTAAGGGACTTTTGGATTTTATGTATGCCTTTTTTCCCATAATTCATAATGTCACCTCCAAGTGTAAAAACACCACGTTCCACTTATTATAACAAATCAGTGGGCTTAAGTCAAATAAACAGTTCATTCTTTATTTATGACAGGATATTTACCTTTTATACAATATTGTGGTAAACTGTTGGAAAATAATCAAAAAATTGCGAAAGGAGGGCTTGATGTGGCAGACGAGTATGTGATGCGGCTGATGGTGGAGACGACTGCCGAGCTTGTTGAAAAAAAGTCGCGTTTTATAGCTACTGTGCGTCCAGTGTCCTGTGAGGAGGAGGCAGCGGCATTTATTGACGAAATGAAAAAAAAATATTATGATGCGCGCCACAATTGCTATGCGTTTGTGATAGGAGAGAGCGCGCAGCTTACGAGGAGCAGCGATGACGGTGAACCGAGCGGTACGGCAGGCAGGCCTATGTTGGAGGTGCTTTTGGGCAGCGGTATACGCAATGTCGCTGCAGTCGTGACGAGATATTTCGGAGGCACATTGCTCGGGACGGGCGGTTTGGTGCGCGCGTATTCGGGGGCTGTCAAGGCGGCGCTTGAGGCAGGCGAGGTGAGGACGCAGCGTTTGGGAGTAAAGCTGAGGATAAAGACGGATTACAACAGCGTCGGAAAGCTGCAGTATATTTTGGCGAGCAAAAATCTAGTCATAGATGACAGCATATATGCCGCAGACGTAGAGATGACGGTCATTGTCCCGATAGAGGAGTATGACCGTCTGTGTAAGGAACTGACTGATGCGACAAGCGCGAAAGTAAGACTTGAGGAAATGGAACGTCTTTACTATCTGGAATAGGTCCGGGCACATTTAAGGCATTAGCCGGGCTCGGATATTCTGGAAACGCCTACGTATATTTCAGATATTTTATACCATGTCGGATAATCCGTTATTCCTGTGGCGGGCAGGCCGAATGTCCTCTGGAAAACGCGGACGGCCTCTGCCGTGGCGCTGCCATATACGCCGTCTTCGGTTATCTTGGGAATGGCAGGGTAGTTTTGAGATATGCGGTTTAGCTGTTGCTGCAGTTGGAGCACTTTCTGACCCGATGCGCCGATATTCAGGTCATATCCCAGCCATGAGGACGGCACTCCCGATATGTATTGACTTGTGTTTATGTACATATCGTTTCCGTAATAGTATCTGATAATCTCAATCGGCGTGTATCCCTGCTCCCCTAGATACTTGCTCCCCCATTGCGACAATCCGTTGCAGGTGGTGCGGCTGCCGTCGCAGTAGGAGGTAAAAATGGGCTGCCTCACACCCGGACGTGAGAGATAGTTTGCAAAGATTGTGTCTACTATGCGGCTTATATTTTCATATATGTTTCTGCCGTAAATCCATTTTTGGTCGTATGCCGTAGATGATGTAATCGTGAAATTGTAGCCTTGGTTTCTGTACCATTCCGTATAAACTCTATTTAGAGTAAATGACATTATGGCGAGAGTGTTTGCGTAAATGGTGTTTTCGGGCCATGTGGCGTAAATTTCTGATGAGACGACATTTTTGATATAGTCTGTGTATCTGACATAATAATTCTTTGCGGATGCGTCTTGGGGCGGACCGTCATGCACTATGACGTATTCGGGTATGACTACGCGGCTTAGCACGATTTCGCCGGATTCCTCTGTGGGTTTTATCTCGGCTTCGGGAATTTTCGGAGGATAATCGCCATAGAGAGTGTGTTCCGGTATAACTACGGTTTCGTTTTCCGCGTCGTAGGCGTCTTCTACAGGTGTCATTAAAATTGGCTGTATGGCGTTTACATCGGGGAGTATTTCTGTGCCGGAGACTGATACAGGCTCATAGCCGGGAGCAGTGACAGTGATATCGTATTCTGAGTATGGCTGTTGTGTGTTGTCCGGATTGGTGCTGTATGAAAGATTTGGCGCGGGAAGTGTTACCGTCTGTGTCTGCCCGGAAGAATTGGTAGTAAGTGTCTCTATTACGGAATCCGGGTCGCCTGTCAGCGATATCGTGATAGTGGCATCTTTGATAGGTATAAATCCGGCAGATGAGGTGACATTTACGGTTAGGTTCCCAGAATATGCGGGGATTTCTGCTTGTTTTATTTTTGACATAAAAAACCATGTAATTTTTCCCGAGGATTTTGCAGTGATTGTAAAATCCTGTGAGGAATAGTTACAAACCTTTACATATATTTTTATTAATATATGCGCTGTGGGGCGGTTTTGCTACAATAATAAAAGCACAACCGACATGTGTATCGGCTGTGCTTTTTATACGCTTTTTACGGATATAAATTATATCGATTCGTCAATGACTGAGCCCGCTGTAGCCTCTGTAGCGGGAGTGCTTGAATCAGACTGTGTCTTGTCTGTGACTGTGCCGTCCTCTGTGGTCTTGTCGTCTTTCTTTAACAGCTCATCAAGTACAGGGTTTGTGATGGTTGACTTCCTCGGCTCATCGCTCAATAGCTCGTCTAAAACTTTATTGCTTACCTTGCTGACAGTGTTCCTCGTGCTGTCGTAAGTGTAAGTGCAGGCATGCCTTGACTTGGAAGAACTTGAGCTTGAAGAACTTTTTGAACTGCTTGTTTTGCTTGAGCTTGAAGAACTCTTTGATTCTGACTCTACAGTGTCAAAGTAAGAGCGCATAAGCTTTTTGTATGTGCCTGATTTAATCATTGCAGAATCGCTAAACGCGCTGTAAAGCCCGCCAAGTCCCGAAGTGCTTGCATTCAATGATGTGTTGAAAAAGCTGCTTAAAGAAGAAGAATTCCAAAAAATATTTGACATAAGTATCACTCCTTTTATATTTGCAAGAATTAAAACACTAATTATCTATTTTAAATCTATATCGGCATTTTGATTAGAAATATTAGCCTTTTTTTGGATTTTTTATGGTAATTTTTTTGAAAAATTTTCCGATAAAGGCTTGTTGGATAAAAAATTTTGCTTTATAATAAAGAAAAAACAATGAAAGGAAGTGGTCAGATGAGCATAGGAGCTATCAACAGTCACAATACTCACAATCTGTATGCGCAGCTTTCAAGCGGCAAGAAAGTCAACAGGGCTGCAGACAACGCGGCTGCTTTCGCTATTATACAGAAAGTCTTAAAGGAAGAAAACGGCTTAAACGTCGGCACGCAGAATGCTTGGCAGGGTACAGGCGTGATAAATGTGGCTGATGGGGCGATGAGCGGTATCAGCGATTCGCTGCAGCGAATGAATGAGCTTGGCGTATATGCGCAGAACGATTTGCTGTCGGATTCGGACAGGGAAATGGTTCAGATGGAGGTTGACCAGCTCAAGGATGACATTCAGTTTTTGTCACAAAACACATCATTAAACGAGAAAAAGCTTTTAGATGGCAGTATGGCGGATATGCAGCTTGCTACTAATCCAAGAGGCGGCGGGATGAGTATTCAGATGGCTGATACTACACTGCAGTCGCTGGGCATTGCGGATTTTGATGTCACAAAAGACTTTGACCTTGATGCCATAAACGGTGCATTGGAGAAAGTGTCACGCGCGAGAAGCAAGATGGGCGCTTCCGCAAACGGTCTGGAGCATGTGCGCAATTACAACGACTTGGCAGCATACAATCTGACAGCGTCAAGAAGCCGCATGGAGGACACGGATATGGCAGAGGCGGCATCAAAGCTGAAGACAAACCAGCTCTTGGAGCATTTCGAGATTATGATGCGTAAACAGAATCAAAATCAGAAGATGAAGATTATGGGCATAATGATGTAATTTTTAAAAT
>CANQHZ010000149.1 GCA_947623805.1 uncultured Lachnospiraceae bacterium
CACTTGCGTTTGATTTTGATTGTCCTTCATTAACGTACCTCCACGATATAAATACCGCATTAATCAATGTCATACTTCAAGAATTTAGGAACTATTTTCATCTGGTTATAATTTTACATTAAAAATTATACATTTTCAATACTGAGATATTTTCTTAATATTTCAGTCTTTATTTTACAAAATTTCTGATTTTCCCATTTTTAGGCATTTCCGCCACCTATAAACTCCAATATTTTCCTTAAGTTTGCATAAAATAACTCCAAAAGTTCCTTAAGTTTATTTAATATATACTCCATATTCTTCCTTTAGTTCGGCTTAAAAACTCCATAATTTTCCCTACTTTTATATAATTGACGTGAAAAACAGGAATTTTTAGGATAATCCAGCCATAAATTCTTCTATCACACGAAAATACTCCTATTTCTTCCTTTACTTCATTTATATTTACTCCTATTTACTCCTTTACTTAATACACAATATCTCCGTTTTCTTCCTTAGTTTCATAATAACACACTCCGTTTTCTTCCCGAAGTTTACTTTAACTATTTTTTTCTGGCAAAATATAGTATGTCTGCTACATTTCGACTACATTATATGGTAATTTACAAAAGATAATATGCTCCATTTTTTTCCCGAAGTTATTTATTATAACTCCGTTTTCTTCCTTAGTTTCATAATAATACACTCCATTTTTTTCCCGAAGTTATTAACTATAACTCCGTTTTCTTCCTTAGTTTCATAATAATACACTCCATTTTTTTCCCGAAGTTATTAACTATAACTCCATTTTCTTCCTTAGTTTCATAATAATACACTCCATTTTTTTCCCGAAGTTATTTATTATAACTCTGTTTTTTCCATGGTCTCATAATAACACACTCCATTTTTTCCCGAAGTTATTTATTATAACTCCATTTTTTTCCTTAGTTTTATAAAGCACACTCCATTTTCTTCCTTAGTTTTGCTTTAACTATTTTTTTTCTGGCAAAATATAGTATGTCTGCTACATTTCAACTACATCATATCGTAATTTGCATAAGAAAACATGCTCCATTTTTTCCCGAAGTTATTTATTATATCTCCGTTTTATTCCTTTAAATACACTATAAAAATATTGTCTAAAGGCATATAATCCCCTATTTTTATTCTATCGTTCTGTTTTTTCCTTTAAATCCTCCTATTTTTTCCCTAAATTACTCCATATTATTCCTTATCATCTTAACAAATAAGTACCTGATTTTTCCTTTTCTAAATATGAAATTTTCCTGTAATAAATACAATTTCTTCCCTTAATTACTCCTCTTTTTTCCTTATCGATGTTTGATAATTTGATATATATTTAGATTTTGCTACCTTTAATAAAATAAATATAACTGTTGTATAAAAAAATAAAAATAATATTGTTGTTGTCTGTTTTGTCTGTTTCTGCTCAAAACCAAGGATCTTATTTTTTATTAATAACTATAATTTTAACAACAACAATAAACATAGGGGAATATAAATCATAAAAATATGCTATGTCAATACCTAAATTTAATTTTTTATAATATTGTATGACGAATGAAAGAATTTTTTCAAAATAACGGGTATGATTAAAATTCTACCCGATTTGATATGCGTTGTGATGGACACAGTTGATTTAATTCATGATTTTTAAGTATCCTCAGTAACTAGAAATGAATAAAACGTATCAAATCATTTAAAAGATGCTATAGTGAGTAAGGATATTTTTCAGAAAAGGAATATAAAAAATATGCTCATATATAGTTAATAATTGTAAATTGAAAATAATGTATTCAGACCGAAATAGCTAAAAAGCAAAATGGAGCAGAAATACTCGGTATAAAATATATAATATATATTATAATAAATATAAATATAATTTTATTGTTAATATAAATATATTTATATATTAAACTAATATATTATGTGTTTATCAAAAATCAACTTAAATTATTAGCTTATTGTTCATATTGAAGTATGATATTTATTTTGTTTTATTTAAGAAAACCAAAAAATTATATGGTCTGCTTATAAAATAATATTTCAATCTTTAAATGAAATTCCCCGCAGCTTTGCTGCGTAACACACTAATGACGAGTGGAGCGAGTCTTAGGTTGATACCTCGCAACTTTGCTGCAGGGGAATTTCATTGCTTTAGTAGTACATTTTTATATATTTTGATATTGCCGCATTTGTTACATATCAATTATTTTATCCAGTATTCTTTATTATTTTCTAATAATTAAATGACTTTTCATGAGACATTGGCACTTGCGTCTGCAATACTATAAATTTTCTGTTATTTTAAAGTAAAAAATTCTAGTATTGATGTGTTCAACTTGAACACATTTATGTATTTCAAATAACAATTTTTATGAATACTTTAAAGTTATTGGTTAGGAGTGAATCCATTACATTTTTATCTTAGCATGGGCTGCTGTAATAAGGATTAAGCGTACAAGAAATGGTATTGTATCCAAATCAAACAAGATTATATCCTTCACTTATGTTCACTTAAGGCAACAGTCCTTTTTAATATATTATGAGATTTGTTTTTTTAATTATACTGTATTTGCTGTACTCAGAATTACTTTTAAGGAAGCTCGCCGCAACAGAGTTGGGGAATTTACTCTGAGAAATTAAAAGGATGTATTTAGAAGAACAATAAAATATTTTTGTCAGAATGGGTTTGATTGATTAATAACATATTACGTAGTAGAAATATAGATAACTAGATTATAAAAGGTGAGTGTTTTACAGTTGAATAATTTTAGATGTAGAGATTACTAATTAGTTGTTTGTGTTTATTTAGATAGAAAAAATATTTATGGTGTTCAACATGAACACACTTGTTAAAAAAATAACAAAATAAAGAAATTGAAATGCAGAAATATAAAATATGGAAAACAATAGGCATTTACGAAAAACTGATTGATAAAGTATTTTTTTAAAATAAAAAAAGTGTCTTAAAAAACACATTTGTTAAATCTGCACTGCAAGTACATTTTTTGCAATTTTGTACATTTTGAATAATTCAAATGATTCAAATGATTTGGAAAATACTTCATAGCTATCTATGAAAGTAATAGGTTATAAACTCAAATAACTGTGTTCAAGTTGAACACGAATGTTAATAATTTAACAATAAAATAACAATTTTGTTTTTATTACTATGTGTTCAAATTGAACACCTTAATCAATTCCACTACATCAAAACTATAAAGTTATTTTTTTACCCTCATTTACACAATAAAATTATGATTGAAATAATACTGTGCAGAGTTAATAAGTAATTTTTAAGAGGATACAAACTGAAAAAATTTTTATATTAAAAAATTTACAAAAAATAGCTTTTAAATATATGACATTGATGTTATAATGCAATACATAAATTGCGAATGTATTCATTTTTAAAAATATTTTATACCATGGATAATGAAAATGTGACTGATAAAATTTACATTAGTTTATCAAATAATATGGGAATTAATACACTATAGTTTACCGTAGGGCTCTTGATTATGGAAACGCGCAAAATCAAAAGGTTGACTATGCTTATATTATAATATATAATAAACTAAAAAACATAATAAAGGGAGGCGAACGTATGAAAAAGGTCGTAATGTTTAATAGGAAGGGCGGAGTTGGCAAAACCGTATGTGCGATAAATTGGGCTGGCTGCCTGGATATAAAATATCGTAAACGCGTGCTGGTAGTTGACTGCGATGCGCAGATTAATACAACGACATGTCTCACTCTGCAGGAAGGTGATGACGCAGAAAACATAAATAATATTTCAATGTTATTTAAAAATTCCAATTATAATGTGGAAGATATTCTGCATCCAATACACCTGCTTGACAGACGGGATAAAAAACTTATAGATACAAATATAACATTAGCGCCTGGTTCAAGAGAGCTTGATAATGTTGATACATCAGATATGTATACATTGAGACGTTTTTTAGAAAAATGTGATGATATGTTTGACTACTGTATATTGGATTGCCCGCCTGCATTGACAAACATGACAATTAATGCCCTTTGTGCGGCGGATTATGCGATAATACCAGTATTTGCAGGCAGAGACAGTGTCAGTGGATATGGAATGGTAATTGAAGAAATTGATGCTATGAAACAGAACGGATATAATGAAAATCTGATTGTGTTAGGAGTATTGATAAACGCATTGGACCGACGAAGGGCACTGGAAAAATATTACAAGGATCTCTGGAAAGATACGGTAGGAGATGGGGTTATCTTCAACACGGCTATACGTGACAGTTCTGATGTACCGAATGCCTATGAATTTGGTAAACCTATACATTATTATAAGCCCTCATCAGACGTAGCGGGCGATTATAATAACGCCGTTAAGGAAATGATTGCACGGATTAAGAAAACAGAAGGACATTGATTAATGAAATGGGGAGATGTATATGGCATTAGATTTTTCAAACACAAAAAGCAGTAATATGGTCAACACAGTATTCAAAAAAGCTGACAGTACAGAGATGGATAATAAAAAAAGGGATATAGATGTAAAGCTTATTGATTCTAATCCTGACAATGAATACATATTTGGACATGATGATATTGATTACCTTGCAGCGGAAATAGGTGAAGATGGCTTTAATGGCGCTATTGAGGTATATGCAAAAAGTGACGGAAGATATGAAATCTGTTCCGGACACAGGAGATATCTTGCAGCAGTACAGCAGGGCATGACAAAAATTCCGTGTATAGTGTCAAAAGATACAGATAATGTTACTAAAGCAAAAAGACTGGTAATGAGCAACATTCAACAGAGGAAAATGACGCCGCTGAAATGGGCAAGAAGTTTGGAATATTACGATAAAAAAGTCTTATCTGTAACAAAAAATTATACAGGTAAGAAACGCGACGCACTGGCTAAAGCCTTTAATATATCTGGAACGACAGCACATAGATATATGGCGCTACTGAAATTAATTCCTGAATTTCAGAAGCTGGCGGATGTGCCTCATTTTCCATATTTTAATTTGTATGAACTAACAAATTTATCCCAAGAGCAGCAGACAGAAATATACAACAGGTTAATGAAAATGTCAGACGACGGCGATTTATCAAAAATGTCAAAGGCAATTATTGATCAGCAAGTGAACCTGTTAAAAAGCGAGCTTGAGGAGAGTGAAAAAGAAAAGAAATACCGTGAGAAACAGGCTGAAATAAGCAAGCAAATGGAAAATATGGATGAAAATGATAAAGGTGATTTTCAGAAAAGTGAAACTGGCGATGACGGGAATAAGAATGCAAATTCGCCCACAATGCACAGCAAAACGGATTCTGATATTTTATCGGACTTAAATGAGAGCATTGCGGAATCTGATAAGGAAATTATTACTTTTGAACCGTTATTTGCAAAAAAAGAATCAGACTCAGATGAAAGAAGAACAAATGCAGATGCATCTAAGGATATGGACTTGCTTGTAACAGAAGATGAAACAGCGAATGAGCTCAATAAGCAGTTTAAATATTTCCTGGATAGAATAGAGAGCTTGGCAGATGAACCGAAAGCCTTTAATAATAAAGAACTGGTTAGTAGATGGGCGAGGTCATTAGAAGAACTTCGGAATGAACTGTTGAAAAAAATAAAAAATTAAAAAAGCCCATTTGGGGCTTTTTTTAATCAGTAAGACTTTATAGCTACAATTTTACTCTGTTTTTTTGGAACGCAATATATGATATATCTATTCCTTCGTATGGGAGCGTAAGACCTCTTTCATTGATAAGGCAGGTATGTGTTTCGTTGTGATGGAACCAGCCATTATACAAGCCTTTAATATAAGCATCTGAACTTATCATTTCACACCAGACAGGATGCTTACTGTTGATCAGCTTTGCCATATCCATAGGAATTTCATTTGTAATTGATGAAGAATATATATTATTGACATAAATTTTATCTATTGACTTATTGGATAAAGGCATTATTCCTTCAGTTAGTATAAGTGATGACCGCTCTTTATTTACTAATGCCCATTGTGATGGGTGAGTATAATTTTTGAAAGTAACATACACAGGTCTGCCGTGGAACATTGATATATCACATATATTTATTTCCACAAGTTGGCTGTTATCAATAGAATCCAATATGTTTTTAGGATTATCATTCTGGGAATTTTGTAAAAATCCATTTGTATTATCAGTTATGCATAAAATATAATTTGGATCAACATGGAATATATCAGCCAATGTTTTGAGGTTAGCATTATTTGGCGAGCTGCGCCCGGTTTCCCAATTGCTTATTGTCATTGCGGTCATAGGTTTTTTCCTGTTTTGCATTTCGGATAATTGCTGTGCCAGCTCCGTCTGCTTTAGGCCGGCTTTGTTCCTAAGAGAATAAATTCTTTTACCAATCCT
>CANQHZ010000150.1 GCA_947623805.1 uncultured Lachnospiraceae bacterium
CTTGCGGAACTTGGTATCGGCGTGAACGGAGACGGGGAAACAAAAACGGCGTTGTTCTGTGTCATTCCGGATTCTGATAAGTCCTACAACTTCATCATCGGAATGCTTTACACGCAGATTTTTCAGGAACTTTACTATCAGGCAGATTTCAACTGTGGCGGGCGGCTCCCGATCCATGTGACATTCATGCTTGACGAATTTGCAAATGTCGCACTGCCGGATGATTACTGTTCCCTCTTATCAACCATGAGGTCCAGGGAGATTTCCAGTATCATCATTATCCAGAATTTCGCCCAGTTAAAGGCGCTTTTCAAGGATACATGGGAAACGATACCGGGCAACTGCGACACGTTCATCTACCTCGGCGGCAATGAGCAGAGTACGCACAAATATGTCTCGGAACTGCTCGGCAAAGGCACGATTGACAAGAAATCAAGCGGAGAGACAAAGGGCAGGCAGGGAAGTTCCTCACGCAATTATGACGTGCTTGGCAGGGAGCTTTTCACACCGGACGAAGTGCGGAAGCTGGACAACAAGAAATGCATTATCTTTATCCGTGGTTTTGATCCGATCATGGACAGCAAATTCATACCATTCGGGCATCCGGCATTTGACCAGACCGCCGATGGGAAAGGGAAGCCGTATGTCCATGTTCCGGGAGGCAGAAGTGACGGACAGGGGCAGCCCTTTAGGCTGCTGACGCCAAAGGCGCTTTCCTATTATGAGGAACTGAAAAAGAAGGGCGAAAATGTCTACATTGACAAAATCGACTACAAGGACTTTGAACTTCTCACTGACGCTGGCATGAAGAAACGCTTCATCAGCATGGAGGAACAGGAGCAGAAGGAACAGCTTTACAGGGAACAGGACAATGAACTCATGTATGCACAGGAGGACGAACAGGACAATGAGCCGGCGAAGAAAGAGGCGGAACCGGAACAGGAAACGGGTAAAGAGGAAAAACCAGAAGCCAGAGGGCGCAGGCTGGAAGGCGAAGATACCATTATGAACCGTATGGCGCAGTGGAAGTATTCCAAAGAGCAGAAAGACGAACTGCACAAGATGATTGCGCTCGGTATGCCCACAAAGACCATACTGGCGGTATTTTACCCGGAAACGGATGTCATAAAGATGCGTGAGATCAGAAAGACATTCCAGACTGTGCGGCATTCAGAAAATTAGGGGCAGTCCCCCAACGGAAAGGCGGCGGTTAATGCATCAACGCATCGGGGAAAGCCCGATTAAACAGTATTCCGGGGGAAACCCCGTTCTGATAGAGCAGCAAAAAACCAATAAAAACAATCAAAAATCAAAATGGAAAAGGAGATCATTATTATGCGTAGAACAGAGAACATTACAGGAACAAAGGCAGCAACAGAGGTAAAGGCAGGACAGGGCAGATTATCAAGAGCGAAAAAGGCAGTGACGGCATTCTGCGGTGCGGCATACTTTGCGGTCAATGCAATGCCTATGACAGTGCTTGCGGCAGGCGGAGGCACGGGTGCAATCACACAGCCCCTTGACAACTTAAAGACGCTTGTGATTGCGGTTATCGGTGCGGTGGGAGTCATTATCCTTGCAAAAAATGTCATGGAGTTTGCACAGGCATACCAGCAGCAGGATTCCTCAACCATGAACTCGGCGCTCAAGGGAATTGTAGCCGGGGTTATGATGGCGGGCATCTCTACGGTCCTTTCTTTTCTCGGTTTCTAAGGAAAAACAGCAGCGGGGGAAGGGCGGGACACTGCCTTTCCCTGACAAGGAAAGAGGTGAGGATTAAGTGGATATTTTCAAGCTGGGGGATAAGATACTGGCGCTTCTGGAAATGGTGTTTGGGTTCTGGAACAATCAGGTAAATCTTGTATTTGCCCTGCTGGGGCAGTCCCCGGTAAATTTTAAGGGCGGAGGCCCGTGGGCGCTGGTGGAAAGCGTGGAACCGATCTTCGTGGCAGTGGGTTCTTCCCTTGTGGTGCTGTTCTTCGTGATCGGGTTCTGCTCGGAGAGCGTGGATGTGCGGGAGGAAATGCGCTTTGAGGTAATCCTGCGTATGCTGATCAGGCTCGGAATCTCGGAATGGCTCGTGGCAAACAACGTGACAATCATGAAGGCATTCTTCAATACAGCCGGAAACCTCGTAAACGCACTGTCGGCGGGGAGTTATACCACGCTTGCCATTGACAGCGCACAGGCAGACGTCATAAAGAATTTAGGCTTCGGCGAGGGGCTTATCATGCTGATACTGGCGGCGCTGTTAAGCGTGATTGTCATTATCTGCGGCTTTTTCATGATATACACGGTGTACTTCCGGTTTTTAAAGATCATGGTCATCGTGCCGATCGGTTCTATTGCCTTTTCCACACTGGCAGGCAACCGGAACGTGGCAAACACTGCAAGTTCTTACGCCAAATATTTCTTATCCGTGGTGTTTGAGGCAGTCACGATGGCGCTTGCGATCATGCTGTGCAATGCCTTCATCAGTGCGGGGCTTCCGTCCTTTACGGGCAGTTACGCAGACTGGGCAAAAACGCTCATTTACCTGTGTGAAATGACCTTTACGATTGCCCTTACAGTGGGAAGCGTAAAAGGTGCGCAGTCGCTTACAAGCAAGGCATTAGGATTATAGGAGGGCTGTATGGAAATAAGACCATTAACACAGGCAGAACAGAAATACACTTACAAACAGAGTATGCAGATCCGGGGACAGACTGGGAGCATTGGAATTTTGCAGGGCGGATATGGGGCAGACAATGAGTTTCATTCCGATTTCCATGAAATAAACAATCAGTTGAAAACAGAGGAATTTGAGACAGATTTACAGAAAGCCCTCTGTTCCGGTGAATACAGTGTTTTGGAAAATTTGGATACCATGCGGGAATTTACACTTCAGCATCCCCAAAATGGATTTCCGGGGACGGAGTACGGTTTCCGTGTGGAAACGGAAAAGTTCGCATACCTTGTACGCTGCAATCCTGAAAAAGAAAGTGACAATGTTGAAATCCACTGTTATGTGAAAGAATGGCTAGATGAGCATATCGGCAAAGCAGAAAAAGGTATCCGTTTCGTCAACAGCAGGTATAATGAACTGTTCCGCATTAAAGATGGGGAGAAGATTAAAATCAAGTATTCAGACGGGGAGGAACAGGAGCGTGTCTGCCGTTATATTGATGAATACCATACGGAAGTCGGTAACCATCTGTACCATATCTGCCAGTTTGCAGAGATTATGGAGCGGAACGGCTCAGAATATGCACCAGTGGAACCGGAAACAGTGCAGACGGAGGAACAAGGACAGAGGCAGGAAGAAAAAAAGGTGGGGCTGGAACTCAAAACCCAGTTTGGGATTACGGAGAATGTAACGCTGACAGTCAACACCTATGTGGACAACAACAGCCTTTATGTAGGCATGACAACAGTGGAGGACGGTCTTCCGGAGCCTTACGGCGATGTGACGGTAAACCTGCTTTCTTCAGTACCGCCCTATTGTGCCTTTGTGGATACGAACAACATGCCGGAGCTTGAGGGCTTCCTTGTGAAAAATGGGATTGCAGAGTTTACGGGAATAGAGCAGAGGAGCGGCTATTGCAGTTATCCTCTTTATCTGTTTGATGCGGAAAAGATGCGTGGACTCTGCCCTGACGGAATGGCAGCATATGAACAAGTAAACGGATTTGACAGGAAGCCGGAGAAAAAAGAAAAGAGCAGGTAGGAACAGACAGGAGGTGTAAAGATGGTAATTGAAATCAACAAGGATATAGACCGTTACAAGGAATCCGTTGTCATGGGGCTGACGGCAAAGCAGCTTATCTTTTCTGTGGCATCGGTAGTGGCGGGCGGTGGGATCGTGCTGCTGTTGTACCGCTATATCGGGCTTACCCCAAGTGTGTATGTGGCAATCCCGGTTGCCGCCCCGATAGCGCTTGGAGGGTTCTATTCATTTAACGGAATGGGGTTCTATGAGTATATGGGAAGAAAGATGCGTATGCTCTTTGCCAACCGTCCGCTTGCCTATTCGTCCACCGAAGGGGAGGAAACCATTCGTGAGATCCGCATGGAAGAGGAAGCATGGAAAAAGACGGATAAAAAGAAAGGCGGAAATAAAGGCAGCGGAAAAAAGAAAACCAGTAAAAAAAATAAGAAAGGCAGGAAATGAGAATGAAAAAGAAAACAGTGAAAGCAGTAGGGATCATCGCAGTTGTAGTGACAGCCGTTATCGGCACAGCCATTTACAGGGCAAAGCATTAAGGAGCGCATAAAAAGCAGGAAAGGAGGCAGGCACATGAAAAAGAGAACAGGGAAGAAAGGCAGAACAGGGAAAATAGTGGCAGTTGTTGCAGTCATCGCAGCCGCAGCCAGCGTGATTGTGTACAGAATCAGACATTAGGAGGACATCCATTGATTAATAGTATGGGGGAAATGCTGGCAGCCGGGTGGTCTGAAGGGATGAACATTCTGGAAGAGGCAAGCCGGGAACTGGCGGAGAGGTTGGTCAACAACAGACAGCCGTTTGTTCTGGTCCATGTGGAAGGCGGTGGAGACGTGAGTTTTGAAGGGATTACAGAATATGATTCTTCTGAACTCATACTAAACCTGTCAGACAGGCATGGGATACTCACGGAAGAAATGAAGGATATGGGCATAGACGATGTATTCTATCATGACGATTTCGCTAATGACGGAGGTCTTGTTTATCTGGAAGAGGGTACGGAGCTTACTTTGTATGAACAGATTGACAATGAGGTAAATTTATCCGCTTTCCATTGTTATTTGTGTTCGGGAAAGAACATGGGAGATGTGTCAAAACTACCTGCCGGAAGCTATCTCATGATTGACTGTGGCGGAACCATGCGCAAGGTCAGGGAACAGTTAAAGGATGAACGAGAGAAACAGCACCGTACAGAACAACGATAAAAAGAAGCAACTATAAATGGAATAACTGACCTTTATTGGTCGGAAAGTTCCGGTATCATGCAGCCGGGACTCTCCGGCTGCAATGCCTTATGGCAATGCTGAAAACAGCATAGAAAGGGAGGTCAGATTTGGGATTATTTGCAGACGGGTTCAAGGAACTGAAAAAAGCAGGCGAACCGCTTTACAAGGCACCGAAATCCATACAACAGACTATTGAGATCATGAAGGTGGCAGAAAACGGCATTTTTGAAGTGGCAAAGCACCGTTTTTCAAAGTGCTACCGTTTTCAGGACATCAATTACACCACTACAAATGAAACAGAGCAGATTGACATTTTTGAGCGGTACTGCAAATTTTTAAATTCGCTTGATGTGAGTTTCAAGATTACAATCAACAATAAGAACAAGGATATGGAGCAGGTCAGGGACTATGTGTTCTTACAGCACAAGGATGACGGCTATGACGGTTTCCGCAGGATTTACAATAACATCATGGAACAGAAGATTCATGAAGGCAGACAGGGGATAGAGCAGGAGCGTTACCTTACCATTACCATTGAGCGCAAGAATTTTGAAGAGGCAAAGGCGCAGTTTGCAACTATTGAGGCGTCGGTGCATAAGGCATTCGGGGAGCTTGGGACTGAGATTGTGTCGCTGTCCGGCAATGAAAGGATCAAGGCGCTGTATGACTATTACCACTTAGGGGATGAGGGCAGCTTTGACTTTGACATCAGGGAGGCAAAAAAGGTAGGTGCGGACTTCCGCAATGACCTGTGCAACGGCATGATGCAGTTTTACCCTGATTATTTCAAGGACGAAAAGAAATTCTGCCGTGCATTGTTCATCAAGAAATACCCGTCCAGCCTTTCAGACCGTTTCCTGAATGAGATAACAAGCCTTCCGGTACATTCCATCACAAGCATTGATGTTGTGCCTATCCCAAAGGATATGACAACGAAGGTGCTGCAGAAGAAATACCTCGGTATTGAATCGGACATCATCAAGCAGCAGCGTGTGAGGAACAAGAACAATGACTTCTCATCGGAAATCTCATACAACAAGCGGATTGAGAAGAAAGAGATTGAGGAAATCATGGACGATGTAAGGGAAAATGACCAGTGTCTTTATTATGTGTCCGTAACGATTATCCTTATGGCAGAAACGAAAGAGGAACTTGACAGCATGACGGAGACAGTGGAAACCATAGGCAAGCGAAACTCCGTCACGATAGAGGAACACTACCTGAAGCAGAGGGAGTCTTTAAATACCGCACTGCCGATTGGGGTAAGACAGGTGGAAACCATGCGTACCATGCTGACACAGAGCCTTGCGGTGCTTATGCCTTTCAATGTGCAGGAACTGAACGACAAACAGGGCTGTTATTACGGTATCAATCAGGTGTCGAAGAACATCAATATCGGAAACCG
>CANQHZ010000151.1 GCA_947623805.1 uncultured Lachnospiraceae bacterium
GTGTCCGCTACGCTTCCCACAAGCGCAAGCGAGGTCTGAATGGGGTGTATGACCCTGCTCGGGCGCCCCCTTGCCACATCCCCCCCTCTTAATTTATTCCAACGCCAACACCTCCACCTTATTAGCCTCCACCCCAAACAACGCCATCACAATCCTCACAATCTCCAACCTAACCCCCTCCTGCGAAGCCCCCTTCGCCGCAACAACCACACCATCCACCTTCGGCCCCCTAGTCTGCGATACAAACGGCACCTGCTCCCCCACAGAGTTCACAGTATACACAGTCGTCTCCTCCACAGACCTATCCTTACGCTCCTCACTCTCACTAGTCATCACAGGATTATCCTTCTCCACCACATACTCCTGCGAAGCCCCCATATAAATAAGCACCCTCGCCTCTCCGACTCCGGCCACCCCCGCCAAAAATTCTTCAAGCTCCTCCTCAAGCCTCTCCTTATAACCACCATCATAACTGCTGTTATAATCACGTCCGTTATCATTTATCTCCACGCCCTGCGTATCCACATCCTCCCCCACCTTTCGATAACTCTTGTTATCCTTATCCGTCGGTATCAAAATCACGAATATCAGTATCCCACTCAGAAACACTATCAGCATCGTCTCCTTGTTCCCCAAAATTTTCTTCATACCATTGCGCCATTTCCCTAACATCTTTTTCCTCCTCCTCTATATTATATTTCTGCCACTCCTCATACCAGCGCTCATACAACACATCAGCCTGATTTATATTGTCCTCAGCCTTTCCCACAAACGAAATCACTATACTGCAGCAGACACTAAGCGTCAAAAGATACGAAAAAAACTTCAGATACTTTTGATACGCATTCCCCGCCGACACCTGCAGCAGACACTGCAGACATATGACAGTATAAACCAGCTTCCTAACCTCTCCCGCAATTTCCTCCATACCAATCCTCCATTCATAATGTATCTGCGACTTACAGCCCCCCACCCGTCATACCGGTAACAGCCGCTATTGTTATAAAAAACAGCGTAGTCACAGTAATAAGCATCCTCAAAAGCAAAACCCCCGCCTCCGATATATAATCCACGCAGTTAATCATCTGCTTCTCGCCGCATATGCCACCGATAGCGCCCCCAAGCTTAATCGTCCCCAGGATAATCGCAATCCTTATCACAGGCGCCGTAATTATCAAAATCATCACAAGAAGAATAATAACACCCATACTGTTTTTCAGCGCAATTGCAGAAGCAAGTGTTATACTTGACACAGACTCTGCAATATCGCCGATTCCAGGAATAGCACCTGCTGTTTTTTGAATTGCCGAGACATTTGCCTTATCCAAAACAGGTGTTATTATTATTTGAAGTATTCCACTCCCCGACAAAAGCACTATCATTGTCTTTAATCCCCACTGCACACACTTCTTAATAAGCTCCATCAACCCCTTAAAACGCTCCTCACCCCATATGGTTTCAATTATTCCAAGCATAACATAACCTTCAACTATCGGCGTAAGCGCCGCCACAATAATGCCCTCTATCAAACACAAAAATCCAACCAACAGCTTGTAAAATATAAGCGCCGTAAGTCCCGAACCCGTCGCCGCTATACATATCATATACGCGGGTATGATTATTTTCAAAAATTCAATCATTTCCGCCATTGTGTCCGTAGTTATCGTCAGAATATCCTTAAACGCATTTATCAGCACCACTATCTGGCACAGCACAAAGAACAGCCGCGCCGCCTTTGCCGCGCCGTCGTTCTTAAATGCCAGCAAAAAGCTTGACACTATCGCGGACAAAATAAATAAAGCAAGCATACACACAAACAGACTTTTCCAATTCCCCAAAAAGCCAATCAGCACATCCTTAACATAATCCCAGAAAAGCGACGGCTCCAGCACCCAGTTCCCTTTTAGCACTTCCTCCACCAAGTCCATTGAACTTACTTTCCTGCCGTTTGGCAGCAAATCCTTTAAAAAGCCGTCTATTATATTGAAGTTTGGCAGCAAATCCTGCCAGATATTGATGTCAATCCCATCAGCGCTCATCTCATAATATCCTCTAACATCTCAAACATTGTCTTTATAACGGGAAATCCGGCTACCATAATCGTCACCTTGCCAAAAAGCTCAATGTGGTTGCTCAGCGCCGAATATCCCAAATCGCGGCAAAGATTGGCCGCAAACTCGCATATGTAGGTTATTCCGATAAGCTTTATAAAGAGGTTTATATATACTACATTTTCGCTCAGTATATCACGCCATTTTTCCATCTCCTCCAAGACGGCCTCAAGCACGCCAAGCACCCGCATAGCTATGAGAAACCCCGTAAACAGAATAATCAGCGTGGCGTATTCAGGCTTGTCTTTTTTCACAATCAGCGCGGCAAAAAGCCCTGCCAGCGCCAACACACACACCTGCAGCATACAATTCCCCCATTCACAGTCCAAACAACCTCTGTATCATCTCAAACAAGTCATATATGTACGGCACAATCCATGTCAGCACAAGAATAAGCCCCGCAAGGCTTATCAGAAACGCGTGCTCATCTCTGCCGCTATGCTTCAACACCTGCCCCAATATCGTAATCAGTATACCGACCGCAGCTATCTTAAATATCAGACTTACTTCCATAATATCCCCCATTTGCATCAGTCTCGAAAAACGCCGTTATTATATAAAAAGCACTACGCAGAAAAGTCCCGCAAGCACGCTCAAAGTCCTTATCAGCTTTTCCTTGTCTTCATTTTCATGCGTCCTGTTATCTATCTCGTCGGCAAGCTCCGCCTCTATCAACCGCAGCGCGTCAATCTGCATCTTGTCCCCCTCACAGCCAAAACTCTCGCCTATCCTCAAAAGCATCGCAGCCGCTGCCTTAGGACATTGACCGCTTTTCTGCAACAGCCTTACCTCATCCTGCCATATTTCATAAAGCGCTTTGCCGCTTCTTTGCTCCATGCGCTCCGCTATCTTCGACGCAAACGCTCTGTAAGGCTCTTTCAACCGCTCGACCGACGTGCGCAGAATTTCCTCCATAGGCATATGCATAAATGATATCCCGTTTATTATATAAAGTAACAACCGTTTTTGTTCTTTAAAATTAAATAACACATTGTTCATTTCCTGACAGAGCGCATATCCAAAGCCAAACGCCCCAGTCATCACGCATATGCCCGCAAAAGCTTTCTGCCACACAGCTCATTTCCCCTCTCGTCATATATGCTCGCATAGCGGGACGTCTCGCCACCCGCCGAAATCAAAATAAACCTTTTAAATATATTCTGCTCAAACAGGCAGGTAAGCTCTCGCTTTTTCTTCACATCGTCGAGTGACCGCCCATGCGCTGTCGCAATTACTCCGCAGCCGCTCACGCCCGCATAAAAAATCGACTGCGCATCAGGCTCTCCGCCAATCTCATCTATGGCAATGACCCTCGGCGCAAAAGTCCTGACAAGTATTGATATTCCCTGCCGCTTGTCTCCGCCCGTTATGACATCCGTCCTCTCTCCACAGTCCAAAAGCGCACTCCCTCTGTACGCGCCCGCTATCTCCCCTCGCTCGTCCACGACGCCTACATTGCAGCCGCCAAAGTCCCCAACACCATTAGATAACAGGCGTATTGTATCTCTCAGCAGCGTAGTCTTGCCAAGCCCGGGCGGCGAAACTATAAGCGTATTGAGCGGCTGCCCGCTCCCAGCCTCGCATATATAATCAATTATCCCCTCCGCTATGCTCTTATGCTCATGCGCAAGCCTTATATTTATGTAACGTATATATTTGGCTATAAAGCGACCGTTTTCCACAGCCGCCAGCTCACCCGTAATGCCTATTCTATGACCGCCGTCTGCCATTATATAACCCTGCTTGCGCTCCTCCTCATACGCGTATACCGAGTCATGGCACAAATATCTGAATATTTCTTCCATATCGCGCTCGCCATACACCATTGACAGCCTTATCTCCCTGTCGCACAGCACACGCACAGGCTGGTTGACACGAAGCCTCACCTCGCGCACATCATTAAAATCAAAGTTGTACCGTTCCCACTCCGCCCTCATATTTTCAGGGAAAAAATTTAAAAGCTTATCCGATTTTGACAACGCCACAATCCCCACCTCCTTGTCCATATCTCAATATATGGCGGCAAAAATAAAAATATGCGGCTTTTGCATTGCTTTTATACCGCAAATAAAAATTTTGACAAAACGCCGAAAATTCTATATTATAAAAATAGTCTTTTATTATTACGAAAAGCCTGAGCCGGTGCCGCAGCTACAGGCATCAAACAAAAAAGCGGCGCAGAAAGAGGAAAATATGAACAAAATAACAAACAGCCACATCGCAATCCCTACTCTCCTGAAAGTGGAGGCAGGAGCGCTTGACAAAATCGGTTCTTACCTAAAGGATAATGAATTTAAGAATGTTGTAATCTACTTTGGAAATGGCCTTATTGATATGTTCGGATATAAGGTGCTCGATTCCTTAAAGGCGGCAGACGTAGAGGTTCTGGAATATTGCGAGCTTGATACCGTAGATATTGACGACATTATAAAGCTCGCGTTTAATCTGCCAAACTCAACACAGGCGGTTATCGGCCTCGGCGGCGGAAAAGTCATCGACGCGGCTAAATATATCGGATTTTTAAAAAAGCTGCCGTTTATCAGTGTCCCGACTTCATCATCAAGCGACGGCTTTTCAAGCGCCAGCGCGTCGCTCATAATAAACGGCAGACGAAATTCAGTGCCCGCGCGCATGGCATACGGCATTATCGTAGACACTCAGGTAATAAAAAGCGCGCCGCAAAAATTCCTCTATTCAGGGATAGGCGATATGGTATCAAAAATAACCGCCCTCTACGACTGGCAGTTTGAAGAAGCGCACGGAGCCGCACAGGTCAACGATTTTGCGCTTATGATTGCCAAAAAAGCGGTAAACAGCTTTGTACGCACTCCATTTGAAAGCATAAACGACGACTTATTTTTAAAAGAGCTGCTTGACTCTCTTGCAATGAGCGGCATAGCAAACGAGATAGCCGGCAGTAGCGCACCGACAAGCGGAAGTGAGCACCTCATCTCGCACGCGCTTGACAAGATGCTCGAAACCCCACAGCTCCATGGCATTCAGGTCGGCATCGCCACATACCTTATGAGCCTTGTGCAAAATCACCGCTATCAGCGTGTCAATACAATATTTACAAAAACGGGATTTTGGGACTATGTAAGCACACTCTCCCTTGATGTGAATGATTATATAAAAGCGGTTGACCTTGCGCCGTCAATAAAGCCGTTCAGACACACTTATCTTCACGAAGAAAAATACAGAACGCTCGCCAAAAAGCTGCTTGTCGAAGACGAGATGTTAAAAAAGGTATTTCGGATTTAAACAACAAAAAAGGGGATAATCCCCTTTTTTGTTGTTTGCATCATTTATTATGAAATTGCCTTACGCAACCTTGCTCTTTGCAAGCTCCGCAAGCGTCTTAAAGCCCTCTGCGTCATTTACAGCAAGCTCTGCAAGCATTTTCCTGTTGATTTCAACGCCTGCAAGCTTTAAGCCATGCATCATCTGGCTGTAAGAGATACCGTTCATCCTTGCCGCAGCGTTGATACGCGCAATCCAAAGACTCCTGAACTGACGTTTTCTCTCCTTTCTGCCTGCATAAGATGATGCCAGCGCTCTCATAACTGACTGCTTAGCCACTCTATACTGCTTAGACCTTGCTCCCCTGTAGCCCTTTGCGAGCTTCAATACTCTTTTATGTTTCTTTTTTGCGTTCATGCCGCCTTTAATTCTTGCCATTTTCCATTCCTCCTAACAAATGCTTGTCCTGCCGCCTATTATAAATACGGCAGAATCTTCTTCATATTCTTAACGTTTGTAGCGTCCGTAATAGCCGGTTTCCTTAGATTTCTCTTTCTCTTTGTAGACTTCTTTGTTAAGATATGGCTCTTGTAAGCTTTAGCCCTTTTTAATTTACCTGTTCCTGTTGCTTTAAAGCGCTTTGCAGCAGCTCTATTGGTTTTCATTTTTGGCATAACTGGTTCCTCCTAAACATTATAAATTTCTATCTTTTAACTGACCTATTTCTTTTCAGCTAAAAACATTGTCATGCTCCTGCCCTCTACTTTAGGCTCCTTCTCAACAACCGCGATGTCGCTCAGGCTCTCGCCGAAATCGACAAGAATATGCTTGCTGTTCTGCATATGCGCCATCTCACGCCCTCTGAAACGCAGCGTCACCTTGACCTTGTCACCTTTAGTGAGAAATTTGCGGGCAGCGTTTATCTTGGTGTTTAAGTCATTAGTGTCAATGTTTGGAGATAAACGGATTTC
>CANQHZ010000152.1 GCA_947623805.1 uncultured Lachnospiraceae bacterium
TTGAGAAAGAGCTTAATCGGCAGGCGGTGATTTTTGAGGAGGAATGCAACAGCGGCTATCAGAGCGGGGCGGTGAAGTTTGAAACTTTCGCGGAGCAGTGGTTCAGCGAGTATGCGAAACCGAACCTGCGCAACACCACTTATGAGCGCATGCTGATGTTGAGGAAAAGGGTTTACGCCGCGCTCGGGCATTTGCGAATGGACAAAATCACGCCGAGAGATATTCAGATGTTCGTCAATTCGATGTTGGAAGATGGCGCGAATGAAAGGAACGGCAAACCGCTTGCGCCAAAGACCGTGCGTCATAATCTTGAGCTTGTTTCGGACGTGTTCACCTACGCCGTGAGAATGGGCGTGGTGAGGGAAAATCCCTGTTCAAAGGTCGTTCTGCCGAAGAATGAGCAGACCGAAAAGGAAATCTACACCGCGGAGGACATTCGCAGGTTTTTGAGCCTCTTGAACGGCGAACCGCTGAAGTATCAGGCGTTCTTTAATTTGATGGTTTACAGCGGTTTCAGGCGCGGGGAAATGCTCGGGTTGGAGTGGAAAGACGTCGATTTTGAGAGCAACATCATCAGCGTGAGGAGGACGTCCAACTACACTGCGGCACGGGGCACATACACCGACACGACCAAGACGAAGAAGTCGCAGAGGACGCTCAAATTCCCGCAGGCGGTGATGGACATTCTCAGGCGGCACCGCGACGAGCAGCGCGCCCATGCCGAAAGGCTCGGCGACAAGTGGGTCGAAACGGACAGGCTTTTCACGAAGTGGAACGGCGAGCCGATGTATAACGGGCAGCCGTATTCGTGGCTCAAGAAATTTTGCGAGGAAAACGGTCTGCCGTTCCACGGAATCCACTCGTTTAGGCACCACAACCCCATAAAAACACATTTATTAAAATTCATTCGTAAAAACAATTATATCTCCCTGCAAATAACCGCACTGTTTCATATAAGTGCGGTTATTTTTATGCAAATTTCAGAATTTGACATATTATATTTATACGACATTTTGATACATAAAAAACTTATTGAAATTAATCAGCGGTTTTTAATTTATTAAACATACACAAGTTTAATAAACTGGAATTTGACCAATCATTCACGCTCTGTCCTAATGGTAAAGTGTTCAGGAAGATTGAAAATCTCTGTTTTCAGGAATATCGGATAGAAATATTCATCACGCAGCCGTTCAAATGCAAGCCATTCAAAGTTATGTGTATGGCGACCTTCATGAAGTGTAAACCGTTCTCCTTTGTCCAATAATCCTGTTCCGAAAATGTCCATCAGATAATATATGCAGATTTCATGATAATTAAACCCGTCAACATCTTCGGTGAAAAAGCTCTGATTCAGCCATAAAGGACGAATAATATCAGGTGTGATATTCAGTTCTTCTTCCACTTCTCTGACAACTGCGTGCTCAGCAGTTTCTCCCATCTGGACTCTACCCCCGGGCAAGTAAAAGTATGGAGAACGTTCGTCGTGCATTGCCAGAATTTTATTATTTGAGATAATGACAGCGCAAACTCTATAATTAAACTTTTCGCGTCCAGAAATATAAGTGATGTCCATTTTTATGCCTCCCGAAAATCCTGATTTATCAAGTAACACCTAACAGTATGATTATATCATAAAACCATTATTTTGTCAAATTCTGCTTATATCAGATTTTGTTCCCACAAAATCTATGCTTGCTAAAAAATACAGTTATTCTCCACGGTTGAATATCATACTTTTTCTCAAAAGTTGAATATTTTTCTTAATGGTTGAAATACACTTAAATCGCGTATTTAGTTTTGTAAAGTATGTCAAAATCCTCAAAAATGCAAAAACACCTTTTTGCTCGAAATAGCAAATCAAACATTTTGTAATTTGAACGCAGTAAACGTATTGCTTTAATGACGTTTACAAAAAAGAGGTTCTTTATTATAGCAAGCGTAGAAAAGTCATATGACTTTTCAAAATTCAGGGGCAAAATCGCCCCTGAACCCCCCACTTTATTTTTAAGCATATTACTTCAAAAAGTAATATGCAATTTATGTATAAAATTGTGTTTTTCTTTAGTTTCTTAAGGGTAAGCTCATCAAATGTTTTCATTCCTGTACTTCTGAATTTATTTTATCAGTGTTGTCATATACTGCACATACTTATCTGCGTGGTTCATACTCAATTCTCCGTGATGATAGTCTTTTATCGAAATCATTTGGCTGTTTGGGATAATGTTCCGAATTAATTTAGCAGATCTTTTCATAACAGGTCGTTCTCTGCCACCGACAAATATCAGCACTTTTGCTTGACATAAAGATAAATTCGGATTTACACGATATGATGAATTGCTTTTCATAAACCTGATGTAATTATCACTTGTGATCGTACAAGTATCTTGATAATAATTATCAAATAGATCATTCCGAATTTTCAAACTCTTCATTTGCAGTTTTGAAAACCATTTTTTATGTATCAACCCATAGCTGAGCTTTATACTTGGCTTGATCAAACTTTGCGTTATAGGCATAGGAATAGCAAGTGCGCTTTCAATTATTGCAAATTTGCAAATATCCTTTTGGCGAGCGAGAATTTCCAATAAGATTTGACCACCCAAAGACAGTCCGCCAATCATAAATACTTTTCCTTGAAATTTTTCGTCTATGTATCTGATGATATGCGCAGCATTATCCTCTATGGAAGTAAAATCTGCATCGCTTTCAGAGTGACCGTCCAAAGTGGGAATAACGATGTGAAATCTATCTTGGAGAAGTTTTATCTCATCTGTATAATTCCACCAAGACAATCCACCGCCATGAAGTAAAACAATAATTTCCTTATTATTTATTCCAAATTCTTTGACTATCATATTACCACGCTTTCACATTTCGATTTGTCGGTTAAATGCCCGATAGTACGATTATATCATAAAAATCCCTATTTGTCAAATTATACTTAAAAATGATATATTATCGCAAATTTCCAAAACAGAACATTTGTTTTATGCCGCCATTTTATCGTAAAGTGGTGTTATTTTTGCTGTTTGACGTCTATTTCACGTCTAAATGACGTCAATTACAAATTTCGTGCTTCATTGTATAATGAAATTATGCCGATTGACGTCATAAAACAACGTCATTTTTAAAGAACTGTTTACGGTAAATCTATTCAGTCATAAATGTCAATCAAATCACGCAGATACGCAGAATATCTATGATGAATGGCTGTATTTACACATTCGAATGATACTGGAAAACATTCTCGGATATTGTGTTTATGGCGTTACAGCGGTATACTTGAACGTGAAAGGAGGGCAGCTATATGGATATTACTGAAGAAAGAAAAATTGAAATTCCCGATAACTGCAAAGCCGATTTTGTCAAAGCAATGAAGATCGGCTATTATAAGGAATTTTACAGGCAGGGATTTATTTCTTCCGAACAGCTTGAAAAATTAATTGCTATGCAGGATAATAAGCCCGTTCCGTCAGCAGCGTAAGAAAAAATTCTCCCTGCATATATGTCTAAAATGGCAGAGTAATTTTGTTGAATTTGCCACTTGCGTTTTGTAGTGGTAAAGCGTAAAATTATATATGCAGGGGGATATTTATCCCCGAATAATGGGGAAAGGAGGACTATGAACAAATTAAAAGTTGCGGCATATTGCCGTGTGAGCACTGACATGGAGGATCAGCTTCATTCACTTTCGGCGCAGATAAAGTATTTCACCGAATACATAAGCGGTCACGAGGATTACGAACTTATCGAGGTTTATTATGACGAGGGCATAACAGGTACTTCCGTGAAAAAGCGTGACGGTTTTAATCGTATGATAAGTGATTGCGAGAACGGCATAATTGATCTGATTTTGACAAAAGAGGTTTCGCGTTTTGCAAGAAATACTGTTGATACGCTTTGTTTTACCCGAAAACTTTCTGCTTTGGGTATCGGAGTAATTTTTATGACAGACGGCATTGATACCAGAGATAAAGACGGAGAACTTCGATTGACTATTATGGCATCAATTGCTCAGGAAGAAAGCAGAAAGGTTTCGGAAAGAGTAAAATGGGGAATACGCCGTAAAATGGAGAACGGCTGGGTTTACGGTTACAGCAGAATGTTGGGTTTCAGAACGGAAAACGGCGTTTTGCAAATCGTTCCCGAAGAAGCCGAAATCGTAAAACGCATTTTTAACAGTTATGTTTATGAGGGCAAAGGCTGTCATACGATAGCAAATGAACTCAATGCGGCTGGACTTCTTTCTGTAAACGGCAAGATGTGGCGAGAGGACGGTGTATGTCGTATTTTGAAAAACGACAAATATGTAGGTGATCTGACGCAATGGAAACATTATTCTACTGATTTTCTTACAAAAAAGGTAGTTCAGAATAACGGTGATAATCCCGATGCGCCGCTTATTACTTTGCAGGATCATCACGAGGGAATAGTTTCGCGGGAACTCTGGGATATGGCGCAGAAACAGATTTTTGAAAGAGGACAGCTTGCACGTCAAGGCAGGAAATATTCAAAACATTACTGGTACAGCAGCAAAGTATTTTGCGGAAAATGCGGATATTCCTATAATGTCAGCGGAAAAAATACAAAAATAAAGCGTTCTTTGCGTTGTGTAAATCGCGCAAAATATGGTGAAAATCATCGTATTGATGCAAACGGAGCAGAGGTTGGCTGCGACAATAAGTCAATAAATGAAAATGTTCTTGCGTTCTGTATGAAATATATTCTTGAAAGAATACAAATTTCACGTTCTGAAATTGTAGAACAGCTTATTTCTGAAATCAAGGCAATACAACAGAATGAGCCGACAGTTAATACAGATAATTTAAGAGCAGAAATTGACAAATTGACACGAAAAAAGCACAAGGCGATAGACCTTATGCTTGAGGAATTGATAACAAAAGATGATTTGCGAGAGCAGACGGAATTTTACGACAATGAGATAGCGAAACTAACAGAAGAAATTGCCCTCGGACAGGACGTAAATTCCGCGCACAAGAAACAGCTTGACGGGATAAAAAATTACATTGTCCAAGTGAACGCAACGGTCGGAATGGACACCAGCAGCACGAAAATTTACGGAGAACTTCTGAAAAAAGTCATAGTTCACAATGAGGGAGTTACCGATTTTTATCTGAATTGTGTGCCGTTTGGATTCAGAATGACATATCATCTGCACAGGTACAACAGGGGACATCAGCTTGATGTTCTGGTAGATAACTGCGAAGTCATCTATTGATGTGTTTTTGTATGGTTGGGACACACGTTCGCGTCGCTGCTCGTGAATCAGGGCGTGGATATTGTCACCGTTTCGGGCGCGCTCGGGCACTCCACCGTTTCCACGACGGGAAACATCTACTGCCACATGCTCGAACAGGCGCAGGCTAAGATTTCGGGCGCGGTGAGCGAGGCACTGAATCTGTGACGGCGGCATAGCGGAGTAAAGGACAAATAAAGAACAATGCATTTTTTGAACAAAACAAAAGCCCTCAAAACAGCCTATATAGGCGTTTTAAGAGCATGAATAGGAACAGTCGAGCCGGGTTGCGCAACCGCGAAAAGTTGGTAGCGCAGTGGAGCCGTCGTGAGCGCGCTTGCAAGCGAACAGGCGGAGCAAGCGTGACTTTTCGCGGAAGAGGCGGAGCAGCGGAATGAGTGAAGCGGCGCTTTCATTCATGTAATAAAAAAGCGCCGCAAGCGATATGTAGCTTGCGACGCCGTGGTGGAGCATACGGGATTCGAAAATCCAAAATGCTTTTCTCTGATTTTGCAAAACTTGCGCAAAGCGGCTAAAATAGGGCATTTAAGGGCAAGATACAAAAACCAGATTGCTCTATTTTACACCGACTTTTCGCAGCAATAAAGAACAAATAAAGAACAATCAATGAACAAACCGCGCGGCGTACCTTTCATTCCAACCCCTTTATATTGTTCTTCCCTGCCAAACTGTTTTATGATTTCTAACCTCAATTTGCTGTGAACAATTAACAATTATCCGCTTATATTTCTTCACAAAATTGTCATCTGATACAAATCATTCATTAACATATTGACAAACATCAATATATTGCATATAATATAGAAAATTGTGAATGTGAGGTGACATTCTTGCCAAGCTCGGAAAAGAAAATTGCCGAAATATTTAAGGCTCTTTGCGACGAGAACCGAATTAAAATCCTGCAACTGCTCAAAGGCGGCGAAAAATGTGCCTGTGTCCTGCTGGACGA
>CANQHZ010000153.1 GCA_947623805.1 uncultured Lachnospiraceae bacterium
CGGCTCATAAAGTAGGTAGACTTTGGAAATTTAAATTTTCCGAAGTTGATGAATGGGTTAAAAGCGGAAAGAGTGCGTTATAAAATATAAAATGATTGGATGGACTATTATGCAAAAGTACACTTTATATAATGGCGATTGTCTTGAATATATGAAAAAAATAAAGACGTCTTCGGTAGATTTGATTGTGACAGATCCCCCATATAATCTAGGAAAATTTATGGAGAATAGGGACACAAATCTGGGGAAAATGCGCGATAATTTTTTTGGAATAGCAGGTTGGGATGATTTGGATTTTAAGGAATGGAAACAGTCAATGAATAAGTTTTTTCATCAAGCTGCAAGAGTACTAAAAGATGGTGGCTCAATGATTGTTTTCATGTCAATTATCAAAGTTGAAACTTTGATTTCTGTAGCAGAGAAAAATGGATTTTATTATAAGACTACAGGTATCTGGCATAAGTTAAATCCTATGCCAAGAAATATGAATTTACATTTTGTTAATTCTACAGAAGCATGGGTTTATTTCACATATAAGGCAAGAACAGGGACATTTAATAATGATGGTAAAGTTTTACATGATTTTGTTGAAACATCAGTAACACCTAATAGTGAAAGAAAATATGGTAAACATCCGACTCAGAAACCGGAACAGTTGATGGAACATTTTGTGTCGATTCTTTCAGATGAAAGCAATGTAGTATTAGACCCGTTTATGGGAAGTGGAAGCGTTGGAGTGGCAGCAGTACGATTGAACAGAAAATTTATTGGTATTGAACTTGAAGAAAAGTATTATAGTATAGCCAATTCTAGAATTGCGGAGGTCGATACTTGTGAAGCGTAATAAAGTGATAGATTTATTTTCCGGTGTTGGAGGAATGTCATTAGGATTTGAAATGGCGGGATTTGATGTCGTATTGGCAAATGAATATGATAAAGAAATTGCAGAAGCGTATATAAAAAATCATCCGAATACAAAAATGATAGCTAAGGATATAACAAGTTTATCTTTAGAGGAGACATTTTCTGAATATCAAGGAAAGATTGATGTTATTATAGGTGGTCCACCGTGTCAAGGTTTTTCTCAAAAGGGACAAAGGAAAACGATTCATGATGAAAGAAATTTTTTGTTCAAATATTATGTGAAAGTTGTAGAACTTGTACAACCTCGGTATTTTGTTATGGAAAATGTTCCTAATTTGCTGACGGCAGAAAAGGGCTATTTTAAAAAAGAAATAGAAGAGATGTTTAGAAAATTAGGTTATGTGTTGAATTCAGATGTATTGAACGCTGCGGATTATGGTGTGCCGCAGAATAGGCGCAGAGCAGTGATTATCGGGAAAAAGTCCGATGATGATAGTAAAAAAGTTGCTTTGCCACAAAAGGTGAATGATAAGGTTACCATATGGGACGCGATTAGCGATTTGGCATATCTGGAATCTGGAGAAGGCGAAAATGAACAAAAATATAAACTAGAGGCTCAAAGTATATATCAAAAAAATATGCGAAAAAATAGTAATAGTTTGTTCAATCATCAGGCAACGAAGCATTCTAAACTTGCTCTAGAGCGTTTGCAGCTGTTGCCACCAGAAATGGGAAAAGAAGTTCTGCCACAAGAGCATCTTACGAAATCAATTTATAGTGGTACATGGTCGCGAATGGTGAAGAATGATGTGTCGGTAACAATAACAACAAGATTTGACACACCATCTTCAGGAAGATTTACGCATCCGTATTTAAATAGGGCGATTACGGTACGAGAAGCGGCACGAATACAATCTTTTCCGGATAGTTTTATATTCACAGGCACAAAAAGTGCACAGATGAAACAAGTTGGAAATGCAGTACCACCATTGTTGGCAAATGCAATTGCAAAAGCAATAAAAAAAGATATGGGAACGGAGGATGAAAATGAATAGACCGAAAAGCATGCAGGTATATAAAGATATGGATTTAAAATTAGGAATTAAGTCGTCTTTGCCGAAAGCGAAGCCAACATTGGCATTATTGATATTGTTATGGCTTAGTAATGATAAAAGTGCAGACTTAAGGTATTCCGTTCAAGATGCTACGAAAATAAGAATGTCTGAAGAATGCAAGGATAATTTGAAAGTGTTTATCCAAAATATCGATGCAGGGTTAGATTTTGATACTGTATTGGAGAAGGTAAAGAGTAACTGTTTATTTCAATCACAATTAGAATCTTTAATAGTTGCATTCGAATTGGTATGGAAACTTGCCATAATCAAATTTGAGGATAGTGGAAAAGCCAATAGTGCAGAAAGAACAGGAAATGCAAGATATGTCAAAGTTCTTACATTCACAAGTAACATGGATCTTATGGATGTGGTTGTTTCAAGCAATGAAAATTATTCAAAAATACTGTTGGCATGGCTACTGGAAAAAGATGTGGATTCTTCATTGGTAATTTATGAAGATAGATTAATAAAAGTATTAACATGTTTGTCAGAAGATGCGATATGTAAGCTGAAGGATGGAGAAGAAGACATAATTTTTAATACACTATCAGTCTATGATGCATTGAGTTCATATGAAGTGCTGATAGATGTAAATGGAGACGGGGAAGCAAAAGGTGCTTTGCGAGTTGTAAAAAGCGCACTTAACGAAGGATTAAATTCATATTTGGAATATAATGCTGGGAAGGTTTCTGTTGAAACGGAAGAAGTATATTTAGATATGCAACAGTATGCAAAGCGAGTTAGAGCATATCACTCTTTGCAATATATTAAGTTAAATGCTGATGGCGTAGAAGTTGAATCCGAGGATGTGACCGAGACTACTTGTAATGCAGAAGTAGAGAATGATTTTGCAAGAAATAGAATTGTTTTCGGAGCACCGGGAACAGGTAAAAGTCATCGTCTTGAATTGGATAGCAAATGTTTTGGAAATAATGTAGAGCGAGTGACATTCCATCCTAGTTATTCGTATGCAAATTTTGTTGGTACTTATAAACCTACTATGACAAGGAACGATCTTGATTGGTTAACTGATGATGAAAAGAAGAAAGTTATAGCAATTTTGCAGGACAAATCTAAGACAGCACAGGAAAAATATGATTTGCTATATGATAAGTTCAAAGGTGAAGGTCTGACAAGATTACCAATATTGTTAGGCATATATACGGATGAAGTATTTAAAACAAAAAAAGTGGATGGGACAGATACCGATAATACCGTGGAGAGAAATCATGGAAGAGCTATTAGACCGTATTTGAATTTGCAACCTGGAAATGGTGGTAAAGAAATATCTTATGAATATGTTCCGGGACCTTTCATGAGAATATATACACAGGCAATAAATCATCCAGAAGAGAAGTATTTATTGTTAATTGAAGAAATCAATAGAGCAAATGTTGCAGCAGTATTTGGAGATGTGTTCCAGTTGCTCGATAGAAAAAGTGGAGTGAGCGAATATCCAATAGCAACAAGTGAAGATATAAAGGCATTTTTAATGAACAATTTGGAATGCTTGAAAGGTAAGAGAATAGATGAATTTTCAGACGAAGAGAGTAGGTTGTATCAGGAGATGCGAATTCCCAATAATATGTTTATCTGGGCAACTATGAATAGCGCTGATCAAGGTGTATTTCCGATGGATACAGCATTTAAACGTAGATGGGAGTTTGAATATATAGGTGTTGATGATGAAGCAAAGGAAGTTGAAAAATATATCATCCCTATCGGAGATAAGGATCATCGTAGATATGTGAAGTGGAATGATTTGCGTGAACGTATCAATGATATTTTATCATCTGACGACTGTAAAGTTAATGAAGATAAATTATTAGGGCCTTTCTTTATCTCGAAAAGTATGTTGGAGAGTGCTTGTGAAAAAGAAGATAGATTCATAAAGGCATTTGAAAGTAAAGTTATTATGTATCTGTTTGAAGATGCTATGAAAATGCGTCCGGCAAATATATTTAAAGGACATAAAGGAAAAATGATTTTCTCTGAAATATGTAAAACATTTGAGGAGAAGGGCGAAGGATTGTTCGGAATCAGTGATATTGAGTATATTGAAAAAGAAGGACAAGAGTAAAGAGGTGATGACACATGGCGAAAGGTTTCTTTCGGGAACTAAAACATTATAAACTGAATGAGATTTCGATAGAACTTGGTATTGAAATGGAAGAAACAAAACGTCTTGTGGGAATTCTAAAAAAGTATGGAATTGTAAAGGCGGTTAAGGCAGCAAAACCTGAATACGAGGATCTGTCTAATCAGGATATTGTACTAACGGATGTTGTGGAAAATAATACTGAAATTCAGTATGTGTTTGATTTTGTGGGTGTTGTGATGGTAGAGGAGTATGTATTTAAATGTTACCCTAAATACATATCCTCTACGATAGAACCTATTGAGCAATTGAAGAAGGTATTGAAAGTTATCAAGAAATATAATGACAAAGAGCAACTTGTGTATTTGTATAATGGCGAAGAGGATAACAAGATATTTAATCGTTTAGCAGTTTCATTACATTTATTGGAAGAGTATTTTCAATATGGGCTTTATACGAATCAACATGATATTATTGAAACAAATGGAGAAGGCGAAATTTTATGGGACAAGACAATAAACGAAACATTTGCTTTGATTCAGAACAATCGTCCATATTATGTGGAACTTCAAACACAGAACGCAGTAGATGATGAGATGGATTATATCAAAAGATTGCATGAATGCGTATTAACACAGTGTGCATTGGAGTTGAAAGAAACTGGTATTTTGAAACTTTTTGATATAGCAGAGGTTGAACTTACAGGTGCGCAGCTTGATGATTTTGGTGATGTTGATTATATTAAGTATCGGCTGGAGCAGGAGTTACGGATACAGTTTGTGACAAGAAAGCAGACACTGCTGAAAACAATTTATACATATATTGCAAATGATAAGGCAAATCAGGACGATTTGAATTTCAGTTTGTATGGTACAAATAGTTTTAATTTGGTATGGGAAAAAGTATGTGCAGAAAATTTTGGAAGTGTGTTGGATAAAAAACTATATGAACTTCCTCTTGGTTTGTCTGAAGACTATGAAGCAAGTAAAAATGAGAAGTTGATAAGTATAATAGATAAACCGCAGTGGCATAAAAATAATCCGTATGTTACCGATGGAAAAGTAGATACGTTAAAACCGGATTTGATATGTATATACCCATGTGATGATAAAGACTATTGTTTTGGTATATATGATGCAAAGTATTATTGTATAGATTTTAAAGAAGTTAATGGAAAATATAAAGTGACCGGACAACCGGGGGTTGGCGATGTTACTAAGCAGTACCTATATCAGTTGGCATATGATGATTTTATTACCAAGCAAGGATACAGATATGTACAGAATATGTTTTTTTGTCCGCAAGAATCGGCTGAGCCAGATTATGGATATGTTGAAATGAAAATGCTGCATACAATTGATGATAAAAACTTAGAGAATATTGCTGTTGTAAAATTATGTGCTGAAGAAATGTACGATTTATATCTACAAAACGAAAAGATAAAAGACCCTACAAAATATATTCCGGCTGTAGCGGTTAAACAAGTTTATAGTACAAATTTTGCGAATCGTATGATGGCATACTTGCGAGGAATTATTAAGGCTAGTCAAGCAGCAGAAATTAAAATGGAGATGAAATCGGATAAAGGAAAGCTCATATATCCGAAACAGATAAAGAGAGAGCTAGGAGCTAAATTAATATATGACGCCATATGCCCTATTGCTACGGGAGCATTTTATGGTTTCAATCCATATGAAAAAGAGTATGGAAATATGATTGCTGAAGATATGGGTAATTCATATGATAAATGTGAACAGATTGCCTTGGTTGCCATAGAAATCGAAAAACATATAAAAGAACTGTCTGAGCAAGAGCTGAGGGATGAAACAATAGTGAAAGTAATTTTACAGCATTGCTTTGATGATAAGGAAGATATATCAGCAATGGCAAAAGGAAATAGCTTAGATAAGCTTGTAGAGAAGGTAATGGAATTGATACGAGAAGTGTATTTGTAGAAGAATAATAAGTTGAACAAAGTTGCATTTAACAATGTGCGTATGTGGATATCTCTAAAATAACATAATATCAGGAGGAAAAATATGAGAACAATGGACACCAATACATTTGTGAATTGATCCCTGAATGTCCCGTCGCAACTACTGTGCAACTGATCGGGAACAAATGGAAACTGCTGATTATACGAA
>CANQHZ010000154.1 GCA_947623805.1 uncultured Lachnospiraceae bacterium
CTGTACATGCCCTGCAAAGACGGATATGCTTCAAGCATTGCCGCGCGCGCCTCTCTCCTGTCGTCCTCAACGAATGTTCCTGCCACGCGCAGCCATTCGCCGTCTTTAAACGCACATATCTCGGCTTTCGGATTTTTGTGGAGCTGCTTTGACACGTCCTTTACCTTTCCTGTCTGGATATACAGCTTTCCCTCAAATTCATTGATAGTGCCAAATGGGCGCACACGCGCCTGATCGCCGTCTATCGTAGCCAGATAATAAGTTCCCGCTTCTTTTAAAAAATTTAATACTCTTTGCATTTTAATCCTCCATTCTGACGCTTCCAAACAGCATATTCCATATACGTGAATATGCTGTTTGACTATTTTATTGTCTACAAAAATTCTACACTATCGGAAGTACCGCAAGCTGCTCTACTTCCTCAATACTCAGCCCCGTATCTTCCGCTATTTCCTCAACTGTCATCTTTCCCCTTTTTAACATTCTAAGCGCTGTTTCTTTTTGGTTTTTGTTTATGCCTTGGCTTATTCCTTGACTTATACCTTGGCTTATTCCCTGGCTTATTCCCTGACTTATACCTTGGCTTATCCCCTGATTTAAAATAGTCCTTGCAGTCGTTTCAATTAATGGTCCGCTCATAATATCACCCACGCCTTTCTGCACGTTCTCATATTTCTGTGCGATTTCCTTAATCACGTCACCGGAAAGCTCTATAATTGTCCGTTTGTCAAATGCCCCGATTATTCCCTGTTCTTCCAGCCTGTCAAGCCTTTCCAGAATTTTCCTGTACTCTGCCTTTAATTCCGCCAGTTTCTGCTCATTGTTATTATATTCCGCAAAATTCTTCTCATGTGAAAAAATATAAAACGGAATAAGCATCAGCAAGCCTTTTCCAAAAATATCGTCAAGCGAATATGCCTGCACTTTCATTATCGGCACATCATACCGGACTGTCCCGCCTGGCGTGATAATCACGTATTTCATTTTATCGGGCGTCTTTTTGTATGTCCGAAGGTAAAGCACAGCCGTGTTGGGGAATGTTACTGTAAGCGTTTCCTCCGTGACCTCTCCCTCGTCAAGCGCTATCTGTGCGTCATACTCAAAAAGCCTTATGGTGATTTTCCCGTCAGGCAGGCTGCTTTCACACTCGATATGGTACTTTTTCGGCACTTTCCCGAAAACCGTAAAATTCGTGTCCGTAATCCGTTCCTTATCCGCCTCGTCCATCTGGTTCAAAAAATGCTCGTTTGGGAAAAAACGGATTTCTTCTTTCCCTGTATAGTTTTCCCCGAAAATTTCATTTATTACAGGTATGATAAGCTGCCTGCAGTCATTCAGTATTGTCCGAAATGCCCCGTCGTATATTGTCGCCATATGTCAGTCCTTTCGTGTTTGTAGTTTTATCATATCATTTCAGGGCTTCAAGTTCAAGAATTTCACGCCAATTTTCCTTGCAATATCCTACTTGCTATGAGCCCCCTGCCGCTCTGTAACAGTGTTCCACATAGATCAAAGCCATGCCATTCTCAATGTAAATTTGCTGTTGCTTATGACTTACAATATCCCATTGTAAATATCTTTTTCATCATCGGTAAAAGATAAAATCATTATTTTCCCACGACAATCACCACCTATTTTTTTAATTCCTTGAGAATGTGTCAAACTCCCGTAAATAAAGTTCCGATACTTTCACCATTTATTATCTTGTATAAAGATGTTGGGTTTTTCCCGTTTGTAATGATTGTATCTATTCCCTGTTCTGTCGCATACTGGGCGGCTTTTAACTTTGTCCTCATTCCCCCTGTTCCACGTCTTGAGCCTGCCCCACCCGCAATTTGATACATCTCATCCGTAATCCTGTCAATTTTGGATATTAAGCGGGCATGAACATTTTTGTGTGGATCGCTGTCATACAAACCGTCTATGTCAGAAAAAATAACCAGTTTATTTGCCTGACATAACACTGCCACAACAGCAGACAGCATATCATTATCTCCAAATAACTGTTCCTCTGACTGTATTTCATCATAGCTGACAGAATCATTCGCATTTACAACAGGTATAATGCCCATTTCAAGTAGGGTGTTGAATGTATTGATTAGATTTTCCCGCTTTTTTTCATTCATAACGTCTTCACTGCTCAATAAAATCTGACCGATTGTCTTATCATATTCCTGAAAATATTTATTGTACAGGTGGATAATGCGGCACTGCCCGACAGAAGCCGCCGCCTGTTTATACCTGATACTGCCTGGTATGCTTTTTAGGCTCATTTTATTTGTTCCCACTGCGATTGCGCCTGATGAAACCAATATCACTTCATATCCCATATTTTGAATATCGGCTATCACACACGCCAGCCTGTCAAAAGAGCGGAAATTGCTTTTTCCCATTTCATTGGTCAGCGTGGAAGTGCCGACCTTTACAATAATTCTGTTATGATACAAATTCATTTCACACCTCAATAATAACTGCCTCATGCTTTGCAAATGGCAGAAATTTTGTCATTATCAGTTCGGTTTTTATCTTCATATACCCTGTTGTCGTTCCGTCACTGCAGCCATAATATTCCTCGTCCACAACTTCTTTGTCAAACACTAACTTAACCCTGTCTGCTGTGTCCAAAAGCATACTGAATACAGTTGCCGCACCTATCTTTGTTCCTAACATGGATTCCATTTTCTCTACTGGCGCAAACGAAACTCGTGAAACGCCCAGTGTGCCGCTGAAATCTTTTGCATGAAACGGCTTATCTCCTTTTGTGATAAAAAGATAAAAATCTGTCTGCTGCCTGTTGCATAAAAATAAAGTCTTTACCATATCCATATTCAGTTTTTTATTGATTTCCGCACAATCCTCCATTGTAATTACCTCATCAGTGTCTACACGCTCAAACGGTATTTGCAAATCTTCTAAAACATAATAAACTTTCTTCTGCAAATCTGTCTTATACGCTGTTGGCGCTGTTCTTTCAATTTCACTTACATAAATCATACATTTTGACCTCTTTCCCTTGTTTTTATTTCTCCTTTAGTGTATTCTAAATTCAATGATTTGAAAAGAGAATATATATCATACTTTGTATGACATTTTCAGATGTAAGGAGTGAACAAAATGGATGTAAATATACAAAAATACTTAGCATTTGTGAAAACAGTGGAATGTGGCAGTTTCACAAATGCGGCAGAAATCCTTTCCTATTCCCAATCCGGCATAAGCCGCATGATAAACGATTTGGAAAAGGAGTGGAATATTTCTTTGTTGGAGCGTGGCAGAGGCGGCGTTAAACTGACCTCTGACGGTCTGAAGTTACTCCCATATGCCCAAAATGTTTGCAACGAATATTTAAAATTGCAAATGCAGGTATCAGAGTTAAACGGGCTTCATTCAGGTTTGATACGCATAGGGACTTTTTCAAGCGTTGCCACACACTGGCTCCCAAAAGTCATTAAAAAATTCCAGTCCGACTATCCTGGTATCGACTACGAATTATTGCTCGGTGATTATACGGAGATAGAAAACTGGATTTTAGAAGGACGTGTTGACTGTGGCTTTCTTCGCCTGCCCACTAACGCCGAATTGGAAACCAGCTTTTTAGAACAGGACAAATTACTTGTAGTATTACCAGAAACACACCCTCTTGCTGATTGTGACCGATTTCCAGTCAATGCCCTTTGTGACTATCCTTTTATGCTTTTAGAAAAAGGTGCAAAGGCAGAAGTATCAGAAATATTTGAGAAATGCAACCTCACCCCCAAAATTCATTTCACAACATGGGATGACTACGCTATCATGTCAATGGTTGAAAGCGGATTAGGTATCAGTATACTTCCTCAGCTTATTTTGCAGCGTATTCCGTACCGTATTATAACAAAGGAATTGGATGTTCCTGCATACCGTAATATCGGCTTGGCAATGCGGAGTAAAAAAAGTACCTCTTTAGCTGTCAAAAAATTCTTAGAGTATCTTCCTTACCGATATGATTAAATTTTCTTTGCTTTCTTCGAGATAACGAAATATAATGATGGATGGAGGTGCGATATGGATTACATGACGCTCAAACAAGCAAGTGAAAAACGCAAAAGTAGATAAATTGTTGAGAATTACCTGATAAGCTTTTCTACTAGAGAGGTGAGGAAAGTGAACACGAAAATTTTGATAGCTGATGATGAGGCTGATATTGTTTCTATGCTCCGGAGTTTTTTGAGAGTAAAGGCTACTTTGTTTTCTCCGCAACAAACGGAGAAGAAGCGTTAGAGCAGGCAGAACGGCAACCAGACATTATTTTGCTTGATATAAGTATGCCGAAATTGGACGGTTTAGATGTCTGCAAACGTATCCGTGATTATGTATCCTGTCCTATCCTCTTTTTGACTGCACGGATTGAAGATAGTGATAAGGTAAAAGGCTTTTCCGCTGGTGGCGACGATTATATCGTCAAGCCGTTTTCGCTTATAGAACTTGAAGCAAGAGTGTGCGCCCATCTGCGCCGTGAAGCACGGCATAATTTTGAAGCACAGATTAAATTTTCCGGCGAGCTGACGATTGATTATTCGGAGCGGTGTCTATTTTTTAAGGATAAACGACTTGGGCTTGCTAAAAAGGAATTTGACATTGTGGAGCTGCTTTCCCAAAATCCGGGACAGGTCTTTGACAAAGAACGGATTTATGAACGGATTTGGGGATATGACAGCGAGGGTGACAGCAGCGTTGTAGTCGAACACATTCGCAGGATACGGACTAAAATTGCTGATTATACGGATAGAACGTATATTGAAACAGTTTGGGGGTGTGGATATAAATGGATAAAATGAAACACTCTGGGCGACATTTATCTCTCCGAAAAAGTCTTGTATTATATATGGCTGCTTTTGTCATATTGGCCCTTATTCTTTCTGTAACGACAATTTCTTTGTGCGATAGTAAAATCAATGCTATTAGAACTTCCTATCCAGCATACGGCGAAAAATATTACTTAACAAACGAACAAGGTGAACGGCTGGGTGAAGGTGCTTTGATTGGTAATACCCCTGTCGTATATTCTGAACAGGATGAACATACAATAGCTTTTTTAGAGATATTTCCTATTATCGCGGCACCGCTGTATTCGACAATTTGTATCATTGCAGCAGTATTGCTGTTTTACAGAAATAGATTAAAAGAACCTCTTGCAGAGCTGTACGCTGCTTACGAAAAAATATCAAACAATGATTTGAACTTTACAATCGAATATAATAGCAACGACGAACTGGGACGGCTTTGCGCTTCCTTTGAAATAATGCGAACTACACTTGCCAAAAATTTTTCTGAAATGTGGCGGCAGGTTGAGGAACGCAAACAACTTAACGCTGCATTTGCTCATGATCTGCGTACCCCTCTTACGGTACTGAAAGGATATAATGAAATGCTGCAAGCAAGCGATAACCCACGGACACAGGAAACCGCTGTTACTATGGGAAAGCACATATCACGCATGGACGCCTATGTAAGCAGCATGAGTAATCTGCGGAAGTTGGAGGACACACAGCCGGAATTTAAAACTGTTCTTTTGCAACCATTCTTATCAGCTATGTATGAAAGTACTGAAATGATATGTAAGCAAAATGGAAAAAAGCTATATCTTCAAAATAGTGTCCCTGCATCGCAGCTATCTATTGACACAGACTTTGTTTCACAGGTAAGTAATAATTTGATTGCAAATGCTGTCCGCTATGCCCACAATACGATAACGATTTCTTTTGCGGTGCATGATAACGGTTTACTGCTTTCGGTAGCTGACGATGGAAAGGGATTTGATAAAAATATCTTGCAAAAAGTGACAAGCCCATACTTTACAGAAGAAACAGATCGCTCTGAACATTTTGGGCTTGGACTTTACATCTGCAAGCTGCTTTGTGAACACCACGGCGGCTATTTACGAATTGAGAATGTTTCAAGCGGTGCAAAAGTGATTGCCTTTTTCAAATCTTCCTCTTTGTAGATAAAAAGTAGATAATTCCCCTTTATGCTCCTAATGATGAAAGGAGTTTTTACATGGAACTTAAAACAATCGAGTTGACTAAAAAATTCGGCTCAAAAACTGCTGTAAACCATTTGAATATAACTCTATCGAACGGTGTTTATGGCTTGTTAGGTGCAAATGGTGCATAGATTTATAGACAACTTTGCCTAAAGATTTGATACCAACACGCCGC